>JAVBNI010000255.1:0-11426 GCA_031551645.1 Bacteroidales bacterium
GATAGGTCAATAATCCTATAAATAAAATGTCGGATAATTTATGCAAACATTTCTTCTCTATACGAAAGTCTTCTACACTTGACAAGTACTCCTGAAACGATTTCATGCTGCAAAGCTAAGAATTTCGTGCGTTTGCCCTAAGAATTTTATGATTCATTAGGATTTCAACCGATAAACAGAATTACGGTTATTTATAAAATAATAAAACCCTGCGCCAACGCTTGATGCAGGGGTTCATTATTGTTCCGGACGGGTGTTTACTTTACCGAGATCTTTGCTTGTACTCCTCCGACATTGCCATTTTTTCCGGAAATGTCCAATATAAGATTTTCCTCGAATGAAGCGAATATTTCCTCATTATTTGCATCGAATCCCGTTAAAACCTTGACGCTTATTTCTAATTTTTCCGTAGTTTCATCCGCATATTCCGTAATCAAAGGCGACAGATCGAACCCGAAGCCAGTAACCACTTTTGTGTCGGAACCTTCCTCCGAGTTGGTTGCTTTCGACCGTATATATGCAGTAGGATAACTGTTGCCTGCCTCTTTACCGTACTGTATTTCATAATCGAAGGTTTGTCCCTCGGGAGCCTCCTGCATAAACTCGAAAGCCCAGATATTCCCGGCATTGTTGGGCCACATTATTGCACCCTTGATCGGGAAAGTATATTCGCTTGCCGTTTCGGTTATTGGTTTTGCCATACTGCTGTCTATTTTGTTGTAAACGAAGCTCGAAGCAACGATACTGTCTCTATTGTTTTGATAATAGAACCCGGTCAGCAACAGGTCGCCATCTTCCAACCCTTCACCGGCAAGCCCGGGAACAATGATCGGTATACCGTTGAGTACTTCAAGCACCGGTTCGCCAGTATCTAAATACTTCACGATACCGGCTCCTTCATAATACTCTATATCCGGATTATCGTCTTTCGAACAACTCGCCAATACAATCAATATCACGCTCAAAAATGATACAATTACTTTTTTCATTTATTTTTTGTTTTTAAAAATTAATATTATATATATAATATATAGATGCGGTTTTTGCAAAACGCTGCATGAAAAAGTTGAAAATTGAAAATTATTCCTTTTGGTTATGATTTTACCCGACCACGCTATGTCCGATTGACATAAAGTGATTTTTCTAATAAATCTTAAAAAGATATAAAATTCTATAAATATTATTGTATTAATCCTATATTTGTAGGATATAATAATCTTATTAGGGAAATGTAAACACATTAACTTACCCACTCAAAAAAACATACAATTATGGAAGACAGAAATTATTCTACACAGAAGGATGATAACCTCGTCCTGAAATCGGTAAAACCCAATATTTTACCTGCAAAAACGCTAAGCAGTCTTCTGGCGTATGGCAGGGAAGTCGTGATGTATGTGGCAAAAAACGATTATGGAAGTATCTCAGCCATATCCGACAGCATTTCTGCTTATGGGTATTCGCCGGACGATTTTGTTTCAGGGGAATTGTCGTTGCGCAAAATCATCCATCCCAATGATTTTGCGGAAACAAAAAAATTTGCCATCGAACAGATGGACAACCACGCGGCAAGTTACGAACAGGAATTCCGTGTAGTCACCAAGCAAGGCGAGTTTGTATGGGTGACCAGCGTGGCGATACCCGAATACGACAAGGACGGGTCTGCCACACACTGTATTGTGAAAATCAAGGATATCAACAAACATAAACAGCATGAAGATACCTTACAGGACACGCTCAAGCGTATCGGTGAAGCGGTGATACTGACCGATGCCGAAGGATGTGTGGATCGATTGAATTTTGCCGCCGAAAAACTGCTGGGCGTTATTAACCAGAAAGCCAAGCTCAAACCGTTGTCCAATATCATACAATTCTGCTTTTCGGCGGATTTCGACATATTGGTCGATCCGTTGGCGATGGAGGACGGCGAGTGCCGGATGGAGCAATGCGACGCCATATTTATGCACTGCATCATCAGCAACGACTATTTCCGTGTATCATGTCATGTCTCGCCCATATATTCGGGCAAGTATAAGAATGAGCTTACAGGATATGTGTTGGTGGTAAAGGATCTCACCGCCCTGTACAATATGTTGCAGGAAGCGCAGGAAAGCGAAAGCACCATGCGCGGTATCTTTGACCATTCGGTGGATGGCATATTCCTTGCCGACAGCCAGGGAGTCATTAGGGAATGGAGCAGTAGTTTCGAAAAAATATCAGGGTTGACGAAAGAGGATGCTATCGGGAAAATCATGTGGGATGTGGTATCGTGTACACTTCCACCACAACTCCCGGAGGAAAAACGAGCCTGGCTTCGTGAAGAGATGGTGCTGTTACTGGTCGAAATGAAGCAAAAGTTGGTGACCCGCTACATCGTACACCAGCAGACGGGTAAGCTCAGGATCATCAACATCATGTATTTCCCGGTGGTGATGTCCGGCAAAACCATGCTGGGCACCATTGGCCGCGACGTTACCGACGAGGTGTTTGCCAAGGAGCTGCTCCGCCTGAACGAACAAAAACTCCGCGAAAGCAATATCCTTCTCGAAAGCATCATGAAAACCATCCCTGCGCCGCTCTTCGTGAAGGACAAACACGGCGAGTATATCGAATGCAATGACGCTTTCCTTTCCCTGTTTGGCTTTCGTAGGGAACAGGTGATCGGAAAAACAGCCATTGGTTTGTTTCCCGAAATAGCGCAGGAAATCAGTGAAGTGGACCGGAAGTTAATGAACGGGAATGATTCCACACAGTCCCAAATGAGGATGGTGGAAGACAATGACCACCTCGAATGCATCATACATCGCGGCGTATTGTCCAACAATGGCGAAAAGGAAGGTATTGTGGGCATCATGGTCGATATTTCGGATTTGAAAAACGTTCGACGGCAACAGAATATCCTCATCAAAGTGTTGCAAATCATACAATCGGCCGAAAATATACCCGAAGCGCTGAATGTATCGTTAGGCGCAATAGGATGGTATGCCGGGGTGAGTCGTGTATACATTTTCGAAAATAAGGCCTGTGGAACCACGGTAAGCAATACTTACGAATGGTGTAACGTAGGCGTATTTTCCGTGTTGAAAAGCATGCAGGACATGCCGCTCAACTATTTCAAAAGCTGGTACGACATATTTAATAAAGGTGGCTATGTCTGCACATCCGATGTTGCGACCTTTGATCCAAAATACAGGGAAATGCTGGCCGGACAGGAAATCCGGTCGATGCTGGTGATACCGCTCAAGGCCAACGGCGTGGACTACGGTTTTATAGGTTTCGACGATTGTGTGACGCACCGCGAATGGAAGCAAAACGAAGTGGAACTACTTACGAGCCTTTCGCAGATCATCTCCACAACCATGCGCCGCCATCGCGCCGAAACCATCCTGCGCCATTCGATACAAACCATGCGTACCGTGCTGGATAATATTGATGTCAAAATATACGTATCCGATTTCGACACGCAGAAGATACTCTTTGCCAACAAAAAGGTGAAAGACTCGACAGAAGCAAATGTTGAAGGTCAGACCTGCTGGAAAGTACTTCAAAAAGGACAAACCGCTCCCTGTGACTTTTGTCCGAAACCTTACCTGCGCAACAGGCAAAACCATTCCACCGGGCTGTACCGGTGGGAACACCATAACCACAATCTCAAGAAGTGGTTTGAATGTACTGACGCCGCTATCGAATGGATCGACGGCCGGTTGGTGCATGTCGAATACGCTACCGACATCACAGCCCGGCGCCGAGCCGAAGAAGCGTTGCGACAATCCGAAAAAATGTACCGCCAGTTGACAGTTGCCTCGCCCGATGCCGTGGTGGTGTGTACAACCAGCGGGCGGGTGCGCCTGATATCGCCTCGAGCAAAGGAACTGTTTAGCTTGCAGGAAAATACCGACATCCGATCGTTACACATACACCAATACATTCACCAGCACGATCACCGGAGGGTTTTCAACCTGATGAAAAAACACATCAGGGAGGATACGGCCATCATGACCCAAATGTCGTTGAGGCGCGAAGATGGTTCGGAATTTTTCGGCGAAATATCATCAGCAGCGGTCAAAAATCCCAACGGCCGTACGACATCGATCATACTAGTAATCCGCAATATCACCCAGCGGAAATTGAATGAATTCGAGCTTGTCCGTGCCAAGGAAAAAGCAGAGGAAGCCGACAAGCTGAAATCGGCCTTCCTAGCCAATATGTCGCATGAGATACGCACGCCGCTCAACGGCATCATCGGGTTCCTCACTATCCTCGGTACGACAAGCCTCACCCCCGAACGCAGGCAGGAATACACCGACATCGTGAACAGCAGTTGTCACCAGTTGGCCAACCTGATCGACGACATCATCGACATTGCCAAAATAGAGGCCAAGCAATTACAGATACATCCTGTCCCCGCTCGGCTCAACGACCTGATGAACTAACTCCGGTTCTTTTTCGAAACCTTCCTGCAAACTAAGGGAAAGGGCCATATCTCACTTATCCTCGACGACAGCGGGTTTATCGACCAGTGCGTTACGTTTGTCGACCCGATGCGTCTGCGGCAAATACTGACCAACCTGATTGGTAACGCCGTAAAGTTTACCGAAAAAGGATATATCCGGTTTGGCTACCGCCTGGCAAAAGCCCGGATGCTGGAATTTGTAGTGGAGGACACCGGCATCGGCATGTCACATGACCAGTTGGGAATTATCTTCGAACGGTTCAGGCAAGTAGCAAAAAACGGTAACAGCTATGGCGGAACCGGCCTCGGCCTGACCATCTCGCAAAACTTAGTGCAAATGATGGATGGCGACATCCGCGTGGAAACCTCCGAAGGCATGGGATCGACTTTCTATTTCACTATATCCTACGTACCCGTTGCCCCCGAAGACGAATGTATCTTTGAAGCAACGTACAAGGAAATACCTCTACTCGCAGGTAAAACAGTGCTGATAATGGAGCCCAAACAGATGAAATACCAATACTACGAAAAAATACTATCGGTAACGGGCGCTTCCATTGTGCAGGTCACCGGGTTGCAACAATGGTTCGATTATGCCGAAAAAACCAGCCACACCGATGCAGTTGTATTAGCGGACGCATCCATTTTTGATGACATAGATGACGGAACATACCTGCAAATAGAGCTTATTCGCCCCAAACTACTGATTGTACTTGTTGTCCCAGGGCACATCGATAATTATTACCCTGCAATACACGACAGTCAGTGCAGCGTGGCGCTGGAGGAACCAGTAGGGTACAGAAAACTAGCGGGAATATTGAAAATGTACTTGAAATAATTGAAAATGTTGACTAAAGATGAAAAGGATTTGGATTTATAACAAGTTTGGGACAGTGCTCTTAGTCCTGTTGTCGCTTATGATAGACCGTTTTTGGTATGGAAGCGGATTTGAATTTTGGGGTAATGCGATTATCCTTGCGCTTTTATCGATTATGCTGATTTTAAGCCTAGTTTACGGGATTATACAAATCATCCGGCATACATTGGACTTTGGCACAGCCTTTCAATTAGCATTCTCAATAGTTCTAATGGTTTTAGCCATTCTGTTTATTTTCAGTGGCTCATTTTGGGACACTGATACAGGGACTTTCTCTTGTCGTTTATAACGTTCGTAACGTTTTAACGTTATAAACGTTACGAACGTTTCAACGTTATGCTCTAATCACCAACTGTTGCCCTTCCTTAATCGTTATCCTGTTCTCAAAGATCAACAAAACTTTCTGTTCTTCCTGTTGTACCTTCACCGGCACTTTCTGATCCTTGATCGAAACGGTGATGTTTTTGAGACGCTTACCTGCCGGGGCATCTATTGAGAAGCTTGCCAATTGCACCTGCCCGTAGTTTGGTTGCAACGTACATTCTATACCGCCCGTATACGTGTATTCCTGAGTATAGGTACCCCAACCTTCGGCGGCCGTGAATGGCACTTTAAATTTTTCGGAATTCCATTTAGGAGCGAAGCGCATATAGCCTTTCGGGCCGTGGTATTCGAAACCGCACGCGGTGATGAATGCGCCGTAACTGGCCATAGCGCGGGCATAATGGTCACTGCACTCTATTTCATTATAAGGGTTGCGTTTGGATGCATGGTAACGGTCGTGGATAGAACGTACCAGCACCAATCCTTCGTCGATCATACCCTCGGCAATCATGTGAGCAGCCACTTGGTATTCAAATCCGCTCATGCACTCATGAAAATAACCCAACTGCCAGGTTACATTGTCACCGTATGGCTTATCCTCATTCTTTGGGTTGGTATTCATCATCATACCGCCTTCACCGGCCAAAGCATACGGACGACCGCCCTTATGAGTGGCGATATACGGACCGACATCGGGCGTGTAGTTGTACTTCCACAACGATTGCAAGGCTAATTTTATCTTTTTCGGATCTTGTATGTAGCCCAATCCCACTTGGTGCGCCCACGATTGTCCGAACACCTGGTCGATATGACACGTATTGTACGAACCCAGCTTGGCTCGTCCTTTTTCCTTATCGGGACGATGGATGTAATACTCGCCGTTGAACAGATATTTGTCCATATTGACGCTGCCTTTCTTCACATAATCGGCACAACGTTTGGAAAACGCCGTATCGCCCATTTCTTCAGCCATAGCCTGCCCGGCACGTACGCCGGCAATACACAGGCCCACAATCCAGGAAATTTCGCCATCCCACACCGCATCGAGGGTATTTTCCATAGGCGTGTCTTCCATACCGTCGCCATCTTTGTCCTGGTTGAGGATGAATTCGATAGCCTTTTTGATTTTATTCCAGTTGCGTTTCAGGAAAGCATTATCAGGGCTCATTTGATGTTCTCGGTAGATACGTAACACGGTACCGGCCTGCCCGTCGATGGCGGGACGGCTCTCTTCCTCGGCCCGGAAAATAATGCCGCCATCGGGCTGCATCGCAATGCCCAGATCGACCCGTTCGCGAGTATCGCGTTCCAGAAATGGGAACAACCGACCGACCGAATGGGCATATTGCCACACGTGCGTACATGTACCGCCGCAGCATCCTACACCTTCCCATGCCCAGAACCGCCCGGAGCTAAACCTGTGACAGTTGGTGGTAGCAAGCGTGTCGGCTGTGACCAGCGTACGTTCGAGAAACCAGTGCGGTAAAGTGGAATCGCGCCATGTACGCATCCAAAGCCGCGTCTTTGATGATAATTGCTCGAAGTTATCGCGGATATACTGCGCCACTTCCAAGGCCGAAATATACTCGTTCTGATAGTAACGGCCATGATCCTTGATCCGGGTAGGATCGATTTTCAGATTGGGGAAATACCAGCTGATAACAAAATCGGCACGGGCGGTATTTTTTGGTTTTACGAATAATGTGGTTTCGACAGCCCCAATCAAAAGTTCCTGTATGGGCTTGGTGGTCTTGTCGCCGACCTGATACTCCATCGTATCTGGATTGTAATCAGGATAAGCCTTACCGCCGGAGTCAAGCAGGGCAATACACATCGTACCGAAGTCTGAGTTTTGCTCCATGTCACGCGACTTTTCGTTCATGATTTCGATACTTTCCAGTACCGATGCCATGTTATGTTCACTCTTTGCCTCATTAACACGCCTGTTAATGGTTGCCTTTGCCGAACGAATACCGGTCTTGTTCTCGAGATATCCGGTGATGGTGACTTTTACAGCTGACAGATCCTCGTTCTTCACCCTGATAGTAAGAATGGAAGCCGGAAGCCCGGAATTGTCCTGATCGAGCGGGATAAAGGGCGAATAGGCATGCAGAATGATGCTTATGGGCAGGTTCTTTTCGGAATAACGAACCGTCCCGACGGGATAGGTCGCTTCGAAAGCGACTTCATCCCAGTCCTTTTCTTCCAGCGACTTGATGATGGTTTTACCTTCCCACTCGATTTTAACAAGAAACCCTTGTTGTAGCGGACGTACATCCTTGGCAGGCTCCACATAGCAAGCCCCATCGCGCGAACGTACTTGTTTACGACCTTCACCCTCGTCCATCGGCACTACTTTGGGTTCTACACCTTCCTGGTTGTCGTTGAAAATATCCCACAACCACAAACGACCATCACCGCCAAGGTAAACACCCCCGGCATTGATCCCGCCCACGGGCATGCCAATGTGACGCAATTCGTTACGCGATTTCAGATAGGTGGTTACACTCCCCCTTTCATAAAGCGATTTTACCCATTTCGGGTCTAACTTTTTGTCGACCGGGATATTGTATGCATCCAGTTCACCCGGAGCAAAAGGCCCGGCAATAATTTGCAACCGGCTTAATGTCAACCCGGCGGCAATGATCCCTGTTTGTTGGAAAAAATTTCTTCGTGAAAGCATAATGTTAAAGTTAAAGGTTGAAAGTTGAAGGTTGAAAGGTTGTCACAAACCATATTTTTGCATTTTATTGAATAATGTTTTCCGACTGATTCCCAGCATTGCTGCCGTTTCTGTTTTGTTGTAATGACATTTGCGAAGTGCATTCATGATCAGATCAAGTTCCGTCCCCACTTCCTGGTAATAAAGTCGCATGGGTAGATGTTCCTGTTGCAGCTTCCCTGTCTTACATACAATCATGGCGCTTTGTACTGCATTTTCAAGATCGCGGATATTTCCCGGCCAGGTATAAGAGCATAACGATGCAAGCGCTTCCTTAGAACAGCCGGTCACCTTGGTACGTAACAACCGATTATGCTTATCTATGAAATGCTCTACCAGCGACGGAATATCTTCCTTCCGCTCCCGTAATGGCGGAATATAGATGGTGAAAATATTGAGCCGGTAAAATAAATCCAACCGGAACGTATTGTTCTGTACCCGTTCGTGTAAATTATTGTTGGTAGCCGATATCAACCGAATATCCACCGGAATTTCCTTTTTTCCGCCTACACGGGTGATCTTCTTATCTTCCAACACACGAAGCAGCTTTACCTGGGCATCTAAAGGTAACTCACCCACTTCATCCAGAAAAAGCGTCCCACCGTTAGCCTGTTCAAATTTACCGATTTTCATCTCCTTGGCATCGGTAAAAGCGCCCTTTTCGTGCCCAAACAGTTCGCTTTCCATCAATTGCAGGGGTATGGCGCCACAATTCACAGTTATCAAGGGGCCTTTCTTACGTGGACTATTGAAATGTATCGCTCTTGCTATCAATTCTTTTCCTGTACCACTCTCACCGGTGATCAGCACGGTAGCATCTGTTTCGCAAACACTTGCCACATGGTCGAGTACCTTTTTCAAAGCAGGACTGGTACCTACAATATTCTGGAATGAGAATTTTTCACTTACCGCATCGCGCAATGTCGCCACTTCCGCCTGTAACCGGTAATGTTCACCAGCGCGTTCCATCAGCATGAGCATCTTGTGGTTGTCAAACGGTTTCTCAATATAATCATAGGCGCCTAATTTCATTGCCTCCACGGCAGAGCCTACATCACCGTGCGCAGTGATCATCACCACCACCGTATCCGGATAGGTTTTTCTGATTTGTTGCAACATCTTCAGTCCATCCATCCGGGGCATGTTCTTATCCAGCAAGACCACTTCGGGACGGAAGTATTTCATAACCTCCAAGCCCTGCAATCCGTCCTTAGCTGTTTCCACTTGATACCCGGCATCGATAAATACATTTCCCAGGATCAGCCGGATATTTTCTTCATCATCTACGATCAGTATTTTCATTTCAAAAATAATAAGATTTTGAATTGAGAAAACAGAATTATGAAATTCCTTGCGGTAATTGTATTGTTACCTGCACGCCACTACCGGGATGATTGGTTATCTCGATGTTTCCCTGGTGCCGCTGAACAATACCATATGTAATAGATAGTCCCAAACCCGTTCCTTCATCTTTGGTTGTGTAAAAAGGATCGAATATCTTTTCTATATTTTCGGCATCGATACCTTTACCACTATCGGTAATGATAATGGTATAATACATTGTTCCTTCTATTCTGGACGGCTGAACATCGATCTTGATGACGCCCTCTTCGTCAATGGCATCGATAGCATTCAGAATGACATTCATAAATACCTGCTTGAGTTGGTCGCTGTCTGCAATAATGAGAGCTGACGAAGCAAAATAGGTAACGGTAAATGTTATCTGTTTTTTGATACGGGTATTTTTGATCAATTCGACGGATTGGTCAATTATGGCGATCAGGTCGAATTCCCGTTTAACTGGATTATTTTGTTTGGAAAAGGATAACAACCCGGCAAGAATATCATTGATCCGGTCTACTTCCAGCAGAACCGATTTTATAATAGCTTGTTTTTTTGGTTCCTGGACATCGCTCTGTATGTATTGTATCGCACTTTTGATGCTGGTGAGCGGGTTCCGGATTTCGTGTGCTGCCCCGGCAGCCAATTGCCCGATCACAGCCAAACGGTCTGCCCTGAAAATATGTTTCAGATGAGCGACACGTTCTTCATGATAAGTCACATTTTCGATGGCCAAAGCCGCGTTGTCCAGCAAGACGGAGAGCATTTCCATATCCTGTGATTGATAGGGCCTGCCGTCCTCCCTTTTAGTAAGAAAAATAATACCTTTAAACTCGTTGCCTGCTTTAAGCGGGCATACCAATACGCAATTCAGCATTCTAATGATTTTGAGATCATTGTCCGAATAAATACCGGTATATTCGGGTGTAAATGAAATTTCCAACGGTTTTTCATTCAGCTTCAGCCATTGTGCCAACCCATCTTCGGGAAGGAGGTATAAATCCTGCTTTGTGTCGGAAATGGCGTTCATCAAGTCGTAACGCGTTGCATCAGCATTTTCCCAAAATAAATAGGTAGCCTGTGCCGGGAGTAATTCATAAATACGGGTCAGGATAGATGAAATCAACGATGTCTTATCCTTAATGGTATTCAATGACCGGTTAAAGTCGAGAAACACCTGACGATAATCATATTTAATCTCTTTGGGTGGAAATAGTGTACGCAAGATGATTGTTGTTTAAAATCTCAAAAATACAAAAATATTCGATATAATTAATACCCATAATTACTCAAAGCGAGTAAAAAAAGACATTATAAAAACATGAGTAGTAAATAAAATTTGCTTTCAATTTTTATTTCGTGTACGTACACGAAGTAATAATTTTTCGCCGTGTGCGTGCACGAAATGACATATTATCACAACATTAGAATTTTCAGTGTTATGTTTAGTATCATTCGACACTGTCAGGTTCTATCGAACTCTGACAGGTCTACTGCATTGACCTGACAGGGTCGGTAGACCTGTCATATGGGGTGTAAAAAATTTGATAATATTAATAATAAAACTCATTCCATATTTGTAACTTTGTATCCATAAATTGTAGATATGGACTCAACCGATTGGAAAGGAAAAGCGATCACCCGTTCCAAGGTGACTAAGCGACTGAATAAAAAAGTAAGAGAATTGGAATTGTCTCGTGATGAATGGA
>JAVBNI010000241.1:0-4709 GCA_031551645.1 Bacteroidales bacterium
GGCACCAAGTCTAAGCACCAACCGATGTTACCAATCCTGATAGTTTTTCGGGAGGGAGTACGAAGATGAAAATTTACCTCTCTTAGACTTTTTCTTTTTACTCTGATTTTTAGTATTTTAAAAAATTTATACAGATGAAAAGGACAATTATTGTAACTTTGAGCATGATTTTCGTCTCATGCAGTGATTTTTTGGACAGGTATCCACTTGATGCACCGACTTCGGATACATTCTGGACTTCGGTTGAGAATGCCCGGCTATGGATTAACAATCTGTACCGGGGACTTCCAACCTACGAGGATTTTTACTTTGAGTCAATGAGCGACAATGCATATACGAATGTCGGCACCGAATATGGAAATGTGAATCAGGTTTCATCCGGATCATTCCAATCCAATACCGGTACCATCGGTAATTACTGGAACTATTCATATATAAGGCAATGTCTTGAATTTCTGGAAAAGGTAGAACAGATCCCCAACATTACCCAAAAAGAGATAGACGAAATGTCGGCAGAAGCAAAGTTTATTTTAGCATTCAAATATTATCAACTGATTACATTGTTCAGGGATGTACCTTTGGTGAAAAAAACAATGGCCATCAGCGAAAGCGATATTCCAAAATCGTCAAAAAATGATGTACTGGATTATATTTTGGAAAATCTGGATTTTGCGATCGACAACTTAAAAGATGTATGGAGTGCAAACGAAACCGGCAGGGCGACCAAAGGTGCGGCCTTGGCGCTAAAAAGCAGGGTGTTGTTATACAATGAACAATGGGCCGACGCAGCATCGGCAGCCAAACAGATTATCGACAGTAAATCATACCAGTTGCATCCCAAATTTGGAGAAGTGTTTCTCAAAAGCTTCAACAACAAAACTAAGGAAGTAATCCTAGCCAGGCAATATGCCAAGGATGTAGCAGTTCACGGCTTGAACATCAATTACTCCCATCAGTTGATCGGGGGATATGGCTCTGCTATGCCTTTACCCTCTCTTGTCAACGATTTTGAATGTTCTGACGGATTTCCGATCGGGGAATCAGACTTGTACGATGAAACCGATCCCTTTAAAAACAGGGATCCCCGGTTTTACGAAACATTCATATACCCGTATCAGACTTTTGCCGGAGTCCTGTACGATCCGTTCAAGGAAGGCTCAAGTATCCAGGATCAGGCTAAAACATACATGTATTACCGGAAATACTTGAATGATATGCAAAACGGCGAAACATCCACTTACGTAAACTGGATTATATTCCGGTTTGCAGATGTCCTGCTGATGTACACCGAAGCAAAAAACGAGGAATCGGGTCCCGACAATTCGGTATATGAAGCGCTTGACTCAATCCGGGTCAGAGCCGGTATGCCCCGGGTGGACAGAACCAGGTACAGCAACAAAGAAACCTTAAGGGAGTTGATCAGGAACGAACGAAGGGTTGAGCTGGCTGCCGAAGGTTTGCGCTACTTCGATATAATACGGTGGAGAATAGCCGAAACGACCCAAAACATTGAGTTAAGAAGTATGGAAGTTCCCGGGATGCTTCCTGTAAAAATTATCGGTAAAAGAGTGTTTGATAAAACAAAACACTATGTATGGCCGATACCTCAATCGGCTATAGATGATGCTAAAAACCTGAAACAGCATGATGAATGGAAATAAATATAGTTAACAGTCACCCCGGGTATTTCCGGCATGAGATATCCGGGGTGGTCATTAAATTATTAAGTACTTTCGCCGATATAATCGACGGTTTCAAATATGCACTTAATATTGATTGTCTGCATCTTGAATTAATATTCAATTATCGATTATCAACTTAGCGAAGCGATCTCATGAACGACAGTGAGTAATATTCAATTATACAAACCAAATAATAAAATAAAAAAATGAATGTAACTTGTAAAACTATTGGGGTAATGATCATTGCCGTATTTTTCAGTCTACCGCTTATAAATGCCCAGGCTGACAAACTTTCCGATGTGAAGATAAACATTCTGAAAGCCGAATTAGTATACCAGAAAGCGTCGTTTCCTTCATGCCACGCTTCCACCATTGTTGAAACCGGCGACGGACTACTCGCCGCCTGGTTTGGAGGCACCCATGAAAAAAATCCCGATGTCTGTATTTACGCTTCAAAAAAGACAAAAGACGGAAAATGGTCAACACCCGTGCTTGTTGCCGATGGCATCCAGGATGGAGCGACACGTTATGCTTGCTGGAATCCCGTATTGTTCAGGAGGGACAATGGTGATATCATTCTGTATTATAAAGTCGGCGTCGATCCCAGGACATGGTGGGGAGAATATAAAATATCGAAAGACAATGGTCAAACATGGTCTCCCAAAAACGAAATTCCCCGTGGATGTCTGGGACCTATAAAGAACAAGCCTGTCCGGCTGTCATCAGGTAAAATTCTGTATCCCACAAGCATTGAAATACCTGGGAAGTGGGCTGTATACATGGAAACTTCAAATCAGGACCTGACCGGATGGGAAAAGATACAAATTAAGGAGCTGAAATATCAGAAAGATACGTTGGATGCCATCCAACCATCCGTTCTTTTTTATGGCGACGGCAGACTCCAGATACTGTGCAGGACACGGAACAAATGTATTGTCGAATCGTGGTCCGACGATAACGGGAAAACATGGTCGCCGCTATCGCCGACAACACTCCCGAATAACAATGCGGGAACCGACGCGGTAACCCTTTCAAGCGGCATGCAGTTGCTCATATATAACCCGGTCACCAAAGGCAGGAATAAGCTGGCGCTTGCCTGTTCGTTTGATGGGAAAAACTGGAGAAAAGTGATTGACCTGGAAGACAAGGACTCGGGTGAATTCAGTTATCCTGCCATCATACAGGATAAGAGTGGTATCGTACATGCTACGTATACCTACAACCGGCAACAGATTAAATATGTGCAGTTGGAGATAAAATAATAAAAAATTCATATTTTCACAATAAAATATATAAAAATGGTATCAAGAAGAACATTTTTAAACGGTGGACTGGCATTGGCTTGCGGTTCATTAGCGCCACAATTATTCGGATGCGAAAATCAAACAAATGATACGGACTCGGTATCCATCAACAGGAAAATCCCTGTACGGTACGATGCCGACGTTGTGGTAATCGGCGGCGGCATTGCGGGAGCTTCGGCGGCATGTGCGGCAGCAAAATCGGGAGCTTCGGTTGTTCTGGTCGAACGTTTTGCCGAAACCGGAGGAATGCTATCAACCGGAGGTGTTGCCAATTTTTGCGGACAAATCGAAGAACAAGGAGAAGTATTTGATGAAATCCTGGCCGGGTTAAAAAGATTTAACGCACGGGAAGAAGGTGGACGTAAATGTGTATTCCACTATGAAATGCTTGCACTTGTCCTTCAGGAAATGCTTCTCGGCAGAGGGGTAAAACTCCTGCTTCATACGCGGCTTGTGGATGTTATCGTAAAAAACAGGAATGTTTCGGAATGCATTATCTGCGGAAAATCAGGGATGGAAGCAATACGGGGAAAGGTGTTTATCGATTGTTCCGGAGATGCCGATTTGGCACGTTTTGCTGGTTTTTCTACCACGAAAGGCGATAAAGACGGACATCAACTACCCATGTCGCAAATATCGTTTGTCAGGGAAATCGACGAAAAAGATACTTTTATCCAGACTCCCGCCGATTTTTATCATCCGATAAGAAACAAGGAAGACCTGCCCATGACCAGTATTTGGCCGGATGGTCCGGGGGGAAAAGCGCTTAAAATAAAAATCCCCATGTTCGACTCCACTTCAACTGAAAGCCTTACCCAGGCGGAAATAGCAGCAAGAAGGCGATTGATGGAAGTGCTGTATTATTATCAATCAGTAGAAAAGAAAAACTGGAGATTCACCCACTGGTCGCCCATTATTGGAATCCGCGAAGGTTGCCGCATAACAGGCGATTATGTTCTGACTGTAGATGATCTACGGGCTGGGAAAAGCTTTGACGACGGTGTCGCAAGAGGTACTTTTTACTTAGACGGGCACAAACCTACCGACGACAAGCGAACTTATATCTTACCACAGGATCAACTCCATGTTCCGCCTTACCAGATTCCCATGCGCAGTTTGATAGCTAAAGATTCTGACAACCTCCTGATGGCTGGCCGTTGTTTTTCGGCTGATCAGTTGGCGTTGAGTTCGGCAAGGGTTTCCACATCCAGCTCGATGATGGGACAAGCAGCGGGGATTGCAGCAGCCATGTCTGTCGGAAAGAAATGCAAAATCAGGGATCTGGATTATTCGGAAATCCGGAAGGAAGTACTTAACCGGGGAGCCCAATTGGATGTATCAGTCCAGAGACATACCATCTTTCCTTAATATGAGCATGTTACCTCTGACAGGGTCTATTGACCACTGTCAGAGGTAAAAATAAGATTACAAAACAAAATAATTTCATTTTATAATTCGTGTACGCACACGAATTTATAATTTTCTTCCGTGTGCGTACACGAAATGACATATTGAAACAAATGCACTATTTCAAACTCTCAAAAATATATCGCAATATTTTTTTTTCTATATGGGCATCAATAACGGGTGTATGACAAATTGCATCAAGCGGCCTTTTTAATTTGGTCAATGACTTCTAGCCATCGGTTACTTTTTTTGTAAACCCTGAGATTCGCTATTGTTTGCGCTCCCTGTACCGACCACCTTTGTCCGGATAGTTTGA
>JAVBNI010000036.1:0-3218 GCA_031551645.1 Bacteroidales bacterium
GGAAAATGTCCACTTACAGGGGAAAGCTATTTTTTCGGCTAATGCAACATGCTGTGGATACAACACCCTCCAGTTTTGATGATCTCACAAATGAAACACACTCATTGTGAGGAAACTTGCTTGTTGTGGATAAGCAGTTAATTCAATTCATCATTTATATACTAATCAAGATTTTTTTAATGTATTAACAAGTGCAAAGAAACATCTGAAAAAAGATGGACATTTCATATTTGATTGCTTTAATCCTAATATTCACTATATTGTAAATTCAGAAAAGGAAGAAAAAATTATTGCTGAATATTCGACCAAAGATGGCAGAAATGTTGTTGTAAAACAGACAATGGTTTATGAAAATAAGACTCAGATTAATCGTATAAAATGGCATTACTTTATAAATGGGAAATTTGATTCTATTCAAAACCTGGATATGCGAATGTTTTTTCCAAAAGAATTAGATGCATATTTAAGTATTTATGGATTTAAAATTATTCATAAATTCGGTGGATTTAAAGAAGAAATATTTGAAAACAAATCAGAGAAACAAATATTTGTATGCAAAAAAATTAACGACAGCTAATAAATAAGAATCTGAGCGGTTTGCAAAACCGAGCGAGGATACAACAGTAGAATCAGGTATTATTTGGCTAGATTTAAAAGAAAAGGGAAATGATATAGTAAAGATAAACCTATTCCTTAAACCTGCCTTTTCTAAGGTTAAATCAATTATCTATGATTAAATTTAACAATACCCAATAAAATTGTTCCTTTTAGCAAGCCATCATCTCCCAACATAAGATACTGCTGTATAATATCCCGGCGAGCATAACTATTTTCATCCAGTTACCTGCCTTTTGGTAATCGGTACTTGATTCGGCACGATATACCTTCCAGCTTAACCGTAAAATCGGAGTGACAATTAACAGAAGAATATAAAAAAACGAAAAATAGTCAAATCGTCCGGTTGGAGTATAACGCAGGAAACGCCAGAAGACGAATCCGATTGCGATAACAATAACAGCATTGATGGCGATAATGAGCTGTTTGGTACAGGTTGTCCCAAGCACAATCGGTATCGAGCGACAGCCATATGCGACATCACCTTCGAAATCTTCCGTATCTTTAATGATCTCCCGCGATAAAGTGGTCAGAAAGGCAAAAGCAGCGAAACCCAATATGCGAAACATGGCGGGATTAAAATTTCTTCCTGTCTCCAGCAATTCATGGCGATAGACGCTATTCAAAAGTGGAATGTCCAACAACACCATCATGGGAACCAAAGCAGTAAACAGGGCAACAATCACATTCCCAATCAGTAACTGGCGTTTGTATATGGAAGAATACAACCAAAGCATGCCGGCAACAAAAATATACAACAGTACCATTAACGGCACTCCGGCACTCCATGTGACATAACCTCCCAACAAAATACCCGAAATACAAAATATGATGTGTATCATCATCGTTTTGCGGCGGCTGATACTTTTACCCACAATTACTTTGTCGGGACGATTGATATGATCGGTTTTGACATCGAAATAATCGTTGATGGCATAACCTGCCGCTGCAGTACACATAGTAGAAAGCACCAGACAGAAAAAAGGAAACCCTCCTAATTGTAACTCAAATCCGTACGACTTCACATAAGGCAATATTACCGCATAATGCATCATGTATTGCGTGAACGCAATAATCAGAAGATTCGGGAAACGAATTAAAGCGAAAAATGGGGTCATTGTCATTTTTTGTCAAAAAACAAAATAACGAACACTGCAAAAGGCAAATATTGGTTTAGTCTTCAGTAGGCGACATAACCACATTGAAATACAATTAAAGAAAACCAGCAATCTTATTTGCTGTTTGTTTGAACTCTTCGGGGGTGAATTTTAGTTTCGGACGACTGAGATCAACGTCATGAATTCCCTGAATGGGGATTAAATGAATGTGCGCATGTGGCACCTCAAGCCCGACAACAGATACTCCTATACGTTTACAAGGAACTGCTTTTTCGATGGCTTTTGCTACAGATTTGGCAAATATCATCAGCCCGCCCAGATCCTCATCGGTCAAATCGAACAGATAATCAATTTCTTTTTTGGGGATCACCAGCGTGTGCCCTTCGGCTACCGGGTTAATATCAAGAAAAGCGTAGTATTGTTCATTCTCGGCAACCTTATAACTGGGAATCTCTCCATTTACAATTCGCGAAAAAACACTTGCCATCGTCGTACAATTTAAACTGTTAACGTGATATTTCAAGGATTTTGAACTTCATTACTCCGGCCGGAACCTTTATTTCGGCCACATCGCCTGTTTTCTTACCAATCAAGCCCTTACCTATAGGCGTGGTAATGGCAATTTTCCCTTCCTTGAGATTGGCTTCAGATTCTGAAACCAATGTATATTCAACGACTGCGTTGCTTTTCAAGTTTTTGAGTTTCACTCTATTGAGTATCTGGATACTGGTAGTATCTACACGCGACTCATCCAACACGCGACTGTTACGAATGGTTTCCTCCAATTTATGGATACGTGCTTCGAGCATGCCCTGTGCATCTTTGGCCGCGTCATACTCTGCATTTTCCGAAAGATCGCCTTTGTCACGTGCTTCGGCAATCTGCCTCGATATGGCAGGACGTTCGATACTGACTAATTTTTCAAGCTCTTTTTTCATCTTATCGAGCCCTTCTTCGGTTACATATGAAATTTTAGCCATGACTTTTAGTTTTTAATGATATGATAAATAAAAAAAGAACTCCGGTGTCCCGGAATTCTTTTCCTAAGACATTCAGAATAATATTATACTTGTGCTTGCGAAAAAATTTTGATCATATTGATACAAAAAAACAACCACTATCCGTCACACTGTACAATAACCTGCTTATGCCTTGTAGACAATTGATTAGTCTATGTAGCAAGATTATAAAAAACAGATGATGGAATAGCAATTCTAAAAAGCAAAGGAAAAAGATTATTTTGAATAAAACAAATTTTAAAGTGAAATTTTTACAAAGAAGATGACTCATAAGTCAAAAAGGATATTTTTTGCAGGCCATATTTCTTGAACCAAAAAATCAGTAAATGGGTGTATGACAAATTGCATCAAGCGGCCTTTTTAATTTGGTCAATGACTTCTAGCCATCGGTTACTTTTTTTGTAAACCCTGAGATTCGCTATTGTTTGCGCTCCCTGTACCGACCACCTTTGTCCGGATAGTTTGA
>JAVBNI010000169.1:0-5503 GCA_031551645.1 Bacteroidales bacterium
GAAAATGTCCACTTACAGGGGAAAGCTATTTTTTCGGCTAATGCAACATGCTGTGGATACAACACCCTCCAGTTTTGATGATCTCACAAATGAAACACACTCATTGTGAGGAAACTTGCTTGTTGTGGATAAGCAGTAAAATTAAAATTGAAAACTGTATAATTGATTTCAAATTTGATTTAGTAGAATTTATTAGTAAGCTATTAAATATTCCGACTTTGGAAGAAGTAACACAGAAAGATAGTAAAAGTTACTATTTAGAATACGGATTAAGTATTAGTAATACAGAATTCAAGAAGTATGTCAGTTTTTCTCTTATTTCTTACAAACAACCAATATTTTTATCAGATGTCTTATTTGAAGATAGGGTTGCATTTATTGGCTCCCATTTTAATTACAATGAGAATGGACTTAATTTAAGTCATTGTATTTTCAAAAAGAAATGTAATTTTGAAGTGTGCAGATTTGAGACTAAAGTTGAGTTTGATCTTCTCCAGTTTGAAAATGAACTCAAATTTGAGGAATGTTCTTTTTTACATGAAACAACATTGTCTGCATTATTTCCTAAAAATAATGCAGCAAAATTATTAATATCCAATGTTATTATTGATGATTTGTTGTCAATCGGTTTAAGTTTTAATGTCAATAAGTTTTTATTTGAAAATTTAAGATTGTCAAAATCTGGGATTCTTAAAATTGGTCCGATAAATGTCGATTATGAGATAAATCATAATCCTTTTGAAATGAAAGAAATCTCAAAGTTAAAATCTGGACAATTGAGATTCTCATACTCATTAATTGAAGGTATAATATCATTAAATCAAGTATATCTAAACCAAATCGACTTTGAAGATTGTATTGTTACAGGAAATATAATTGAAAATGAATTAAATTACAAATCTTTAGCAAGAAAAGAAGCTGCAATATTACTGAAGAATGCAGCACTAAAATCAGGAGATACCTACATATATAACAAACATAAATCCGAGGAATTTGATTTTTTACTTAAAGAATTAACCGCATCTTGGTTACATCAAACAGCTGATAAATTATCGGGTATATCTAAAAAAGAAAAAATAAATTCAAAGTTAAAAAGGATTTATTCTAGTATACAATTTTTTTGCATTTACACTTTTTCTGCATTTTTATCAAAAGATAGATTTTTATTATGGTTAAATAAGTATTCAAATAATTTCGGATTAAGTTGGTTTAGAGGAGTCGTGTTTACAATGACTACTGCAATGATTTTTTATTGGCTTATAAATTATACTGGCGCCACCCGTCAAATGTTTATTGTTAATTGGCGCTTTGATAATTTTGGTGAAGTTTGGGAAGGATACCTTAGAATTTTAAACATATTGAGTTTCGGTAATGATTTGGAAAATTTTTCTTTAAATGCTTGGGGAAAAACCTTATTGCTTTTATCAAGAATATTTATTGGTTATGGGATTTATCAAACTATTTCTGCTTTCCGGAAATATTCTAACAAATAAAATTATGTTTGCGAATTGTTCTCATGAAAAACAAAATACAACGTTAATGCGATTTGGGAACAACTTTTCATCCGTGGGGAAAATGTGGGGAAAATCCATCCATGAAAAAAGCCTAACTGATTAATTTTCAATTAGGCTTTTATTCTTGTCGTACCCAGAGCCGGGATCGAACCGGCACGAGTGTTACCCCACTGGTGTTTGAGACCAGCGCGTCTACCAATTCCGCCATCTGGGCATGGTGTCAAATTGCGGGTGCAAAGATACAGGTTTCTTTATTTCGGCCAAATATTTTGTGAAAAATTAGAGGAAAAATATCATTCCCAGCTAATCTGTTATGGTTTTCATAATCCGTTGGACAAATGTTCAATCATTCTGTAATGAAGACAATATGTGCGGGAATATCACCGGTAGTGATGTTCAATTTCTTCTTACCGTACTTATCGAAACAATAGAGTATGCCGGAAGTAGTGTAACTCCTGGCATCAGTCACATACACATCACGCGATACAGGGTCGACAGCTATCCCATATGGTTTTTCGATGATGGCATCGGTTCCGTCTGTGATGAATTTACTAGGAAGGATGGTCTCATTTTTTACATCCACCAGGTTGTATGAAATAGTCCAGCCTGTCGTATAACTGAAATCAGTGCCATACACGTAAGCCGTATCCCCAAGTATACAAAAATTGGTTGAGGCGATATCGATCGATGTCTTCACTATATCCAATTGTGTATCTATGACGTAGAGTTTAGATCCCTGCTCATAGTGATCGCCACGTGAACTAACGTATAAATCACCATAAGCATCGGGTTTCAGGTGGTGCAGGTTGATGTCTACATCTATCTTTTTGAGTTCCTTGAATGTTTCCAAATCAATAACTGAAACAGTTCGGTCATAATCGTTTGCTGTATATCCTCCCGAATTAGCTACATACAATTTACCATTCACAACAGCCATTTCTTCGGGTTGATAACCCACTGTTATCCTTCTCGTTTCCTTGAAATTGATCGCATCAAATTCCAACACCAGCCCGAGCCGCTTATCACCAAGTTGTACAGGGCCTGCATAGGAACTTACATAGGCTTTGTCTTGATGAAAAGTGATGTAGCGGCAATTCAGCACATCAAACTTTGTAATATGTTTGGCGTTGGAAATGTCCATCACTTCCACAAGATTAGAACAATTAATGACGGCATACAATTTGTTGCCGTATATTTTCAAGTCGTTGCCTACATCGCCGAGTTGTTTGACCACACCAGGATTGGTTTCGGCATAGATATTATGGATGTAATCGCTGGAAACAAAATCGTAATAGTCCAGTGTGGAGTTGTTTCGTCCCATGCTGCCTTCATTCAGCAGATAGAATCCTGTTGTCTGTTGTGGAATTTTT
Organism: Bacteroidales bacterium; assembly: GCA_031551645.1. Classification (GTDB taxonomy): domain Bacteria; phylum Bacteroidota; class Bacteroidia; order Bacteroidales; family UBA4181; genus JAIRLS01. Next base: position 2,885 of record JAVBNI010000169.1, read on the forward strand.
TCTTTTTCCGAATCGATAACCGTTTCATTCTTCCGGCACGATAGTGCTGCCAGTAAGACGATCACAAACAGAAATAATCCATTGATAATACTTTGGAATGTTTTCATAAATAAATTTTTGTATTAAAAATCGATGCTCAAAATCAATTTGTAATTACGTCCTGGCATCGGGTAATTTTCGATTACGGCATAATACTGGTTCAATAGATTATTGATTTCGGCTGATATCTTGAACTTTGACTGACTAAACATGAATTCTTTGGATAGCGAAACATCGCTGGTGTACCATGGTTGCACATAATTTCTTTTGATGTTTTCCTGGTTGTTGTATCGCTCGCCGGTATAGATGAAACTATAGTTGATCCCCCAGCTTTTGTATTCGGCGTTGACAATGGCCGCCCCGCTATGACGAGGTGTGTAGGGTATTTGTTGACCGTAATTCGGATCTGTGGAGTTGGTACGATCTTCAGCCTGTTGCCATGTGTAGGTGAGGCTGGTTTTCAGATACAAGTTATTGAAACGAAACATGGCATGTATTGCTGCATCGGCGCCAAGTATTTCCACGAGCCCGAGGTTGATCATTTCCCACCGGAAAAATTTATTAGTTGGCGTTGCTATGATTTTATCGGTGATTTGATTGTAATATGCATCCACCTGCAAAGCGATGCTGCGAAAAACCGGATGATCGAATCCCTTTCCATATGTAATCCCAACATCATACTGAGTCGCAAATTCCGGATTCAAATTCTTATTCCCGATAAGGGTATAGTACAAGTCATTGAATGTGGGCATGCGGAATATTTTCTTATAAAAGGCCCTGATATGAAAATCCTCCCGTTGAAAAGGCTTGAAGGACACAAACACTGCAGGCGTCCATTCGCTACGGTCTGGCGCTGGGATATTATTTTCGACTGTTTCATGTACTGCCGTAGCCAACAGGCTGACCTGGAGTTTTATCCAATCAAGTGACAATGCCGAAGCCAATGCAGCCAACAAAGTATAGCGCTGCGGGTATGAGAACATATCCAAATCGGCATCCAGCTTGTTGTATTGAAAATCGACCGGCAGCGAAATGTTCCAGTATGGCAGGATATCGTATTTGTTGATGACCGACAGGTAGACTTCCTGTTGTTTGTAGGTATTGTCCACCCAAAGGCTTGCCTCATCTTTGTCGATATAATGAGTGTAATCGTATGAGTATTTCGAATTTACCTTAAAATCATAACATTTACCTATTTTCTTGCGGAATGAACCTTGTAGAAAAAAATTACGATCCCACAGACGCTGGTCTCGCCAATATACATTGCGGACAGTCGGTCCGGGCAACCCGCGTTCGGAATCGTAAAAATAGGCTTTAACATTCCATTCCCCGTTATCAATTATTCCGTTCACACCGGCTTCAGCACGAAAGGCATTCACATCGCTATTTTCACGGACAGCCGCTGTATCATAGGCCACGCTGCCGTTATTGTTGTATACCTTATCTTCGAAACGATAGCGTCCGTTGGTATTGAGCCATTCGGCGCTGAATGTACCGCTTACCCTGTCGCCCAACCTTTGTTGCCACAATACCGATGGATTGGTTAAACCATACGACAACGGAAAATCAATCATTTCATAGGAGGCGGTTTTGTACACCACCCTTAGTCGGGTGCTTTCGCTTTCTATAAATTTAGGTTTAACAGAATTCAGGTAAATAGTTCCCGCAGAGCCAAAATCCTTGGCAGATTGGAAAACTTCACTTTTTTGCCCGTTATACAGACTGATAGCTTCCATGTTATCCAGCGAAAACTTTCCAAGATCGATCTGGCCGTTTTGTGCATTCCCGAGTTGTATGCCATCGTAGAATACACCCATATGGTTGGAACCCATGCTACGGATATTGACGGTTTTCAAACCGCCGATGCCACCATAATCCTTTATTTGCACACCCGAGAAATACCTCACGGCATCGGCAACCGACTGGCTGTTGAGGCGTTCCAGGTCACGACTGCGCAATACTTGTACCGGCGCCGGCGAACTGAGATGATACACTGGCCGCATCCCGGTAACCACCACTTCCTGTATGCTGTCTTTTCGAACTACATCGGTATCCATAGCAATATCCTGTGCCTGTAATTTCATGCAAGCCATCCCCGCAGTTATCAATATGACCCGGGATGCGGAATTTAAAAACCTAAAAATATAATTCGAAAGAAACCTGAAACTTTTATCCATGCTTTAACCCTCGAAAGCCTTGATCAACAATTTATCTGGCAGGTCTTCTGACTTACTCCCGTATTGAACGCCTTCCCGATTTCTCAGTGGCAAAAGTGCTGTTCAATACATGTTACATTCAATTACCTCTTGAATGATGAAGCTTACAGCAGCGGGTCTGTTCAGGACTTACACCTGATTCCCTTTTCATGCACCATTCCGGACGGAATGATCCAAACCAAAATTTCACGACAAAGATAGTTTCTTTTTTAAAACCGAACCTAATGGGTGTATGACAAATTGCATCAAGCGGCCTTTTTAATTTGGTCAATGACTTCTAGCCATCGGTTACTTTTTTTGTAAACCCTGAGATTCGCTATTGTTTGCGCTCCCTGTACCGACCACCTTTGTCCGGATAGTTTGA
>JAVBNI010000189.1:0-9008 GCA_031551645.1 Bacteroidales bacterium
ATGATTATTTTGAAATAATATTTCCCGGCGACATTTCGTTTTCGAATACGGTGATGACGGTTTTCTACCGGTATGCTGTCCCTACCGGGATTTTTTCAATTCCTCGATTTCTTTTTGTTGAATTTGCATCTGTTGTTTCAGTGCTTCATTCTGTTTTCCCTGCTCGATCACATACAGGGTCAATTCCTCGATCTTCTGCAGCAGTTTGATTTGCATCTCGCCCATATTTACTCCGTTCTGTACCATACTGTCGGCTGGAGCGATGTCGGGCAGGTGTTTGTTGGCGGTAATGAACTGCTCCACTTCCGGTAGAGAGCGCAGGCGGTAGTCGTCGGCAAAAACGAAGTCGGCGCCGGCAGTGGCATCTACTTTTACTTCTCGGGCATTGACCATGCCGGCGACGGTGAGCGAACAAGGTGAGTTAGAGTTGCCAATATTTACATAACCGTATTCTTTTACTGTGACAATATTACCTGTTCCGGAAGGCATTTGGCCTGAATAATAGGTCCAACCTGAATATTCTGACGAACTACTCCGGATATCATTCGCCGAAAAGTAATAACTACTCCAATAAGTTTTATCATTGGCTATTTCAATACGGATCCTTGTTGTCCCGGCATCGCTATAGGTGCCCAATCGAATTCTTGATGGATTATAATAACCCAAATCGCACCGGTATTGTGTCCAATAAAAGCTGTTCGCATATACATACCACCCTAAAGTTATACTAATAGCCTTATTGGGATTGGAATAATTATATGCTGTAATGTGTATTTGAGGAGCGGGTTGCTCTGTAAATAAAAGGCGCCAAACAAATCGTGCTTAACTCATCAAACAAATTGTACAAAAAATAACGTAAATTACTGTTTTGTAACGCGGTGCGATTTTTGTTGTAGTTTATCGGGATTTTCAAATTATTATTTTTGTTTCAGATGCCCAGAGTTATTTTCTGGGTATCTTTTTAAAATCAAAGATAGATGGCTTACCACAACCGCTTTTTACTCGAACGCATCATTGAAATACAAAACATCACCACTGAACATACGGCCAAAGGAATTACCCAAAAGTGGGTGTACGACCATGTTATTGGTAAACGTTACCTTATATCGCTCGATACATTTTACAAATACCTGGCACGTAATGCCAGCGCGAACTAAAGCAATTGAAAGAAATGTAATTTGGTATGAAATTTGTGCATCTTATAATGGCGTGGCGGGGTTGCGGCCCGGCCGAATCCGGAAGGGTGATTGTCGTAAGATAGTCACCCTTTCGAGGTTTATTATGTTTTCCCAGATTCGCATAAAAGCAAAGAGGCAACAATCAATCGACTGTTACCCCTTTGGGTCGCCCGGGTACGCAACCCCGACAATGCAAAAGTACTATATTGTTATCATTTTCCAAATATATTTAAAACCTCGAAAGGGCAACAATCAGATGATTATTGCCCTTTCGGATTCGCCCAGGTACGCAACCCCGACACCACAAAGATACAACTTTTTACAAAAACAAAAACGGCAGGATGTGTATGCATCCCGCCGCCTGATCAGTAAAGCCTGTATGAGATGCCAAACTTTACTTTAGCAATATTTGTGTTGAGAGCCAAATATTACGATTTACCGAGCCAAACTTTGCGCAGTGACCAAAGCCCTTGTTACGGCCTCGATAACCTTATCTTCCAAATCTTTCACGCCGTCACCGAAATCCTGCGCATATATATTCACCGTTTCCAGCAGCTTACCTATGTCAATATTGATGGTGGTTGAGCGGGTTCCGCCGGTGGCAACCGCTTCAGTTCCTTTCTTGATGTCGGTAGGTACAACCCATGCCGGTACTGACACCTTGTGCGGATGGCGGGGCAATACCAAGACTTTGCTGTGTGGTTACAACAATGTCCGAAAGTTTCTTTTCCTTGTTCCATGTAACTTCCCACACTTTCATACTGGCAAGCTGCTGGTTCAATTCGTCCACTTTGCCTTTAGCGGCGGCAATTTCCTGCGCACGTTCATTACGCTGTTCCATCAGATTTTGCAACCCGGCTTTGGCGGCGTCTTTATCCCACAGACCCTGCAACTTGTACCAACCTATTTTGATCACATCAATACCAGTCATGAAAAATTCCTGTATCTGCAACCACTTCAAATGCATCTGCGCTTTAAAGGTATCCCAGAGTTTGGACATGAACTGTACTGTATTTTCCCATGTTTTGCCCCAACCATCGGTTTTATAAGCCACGTAGGCAATCAAAGCAATGAGCGCCACAATGGCAGCAATAATCAAACCGATAGGGTTGGCGGTTAGCGCTGCATTCAACGACCATTGTGCAGCTGTCCATACTTTAGTGGTTACCGCTACAATACCCGACCATAATGCCAACATCTTTTCCTTGTTGGTTACAAACGAAATAGCCGTACCAATGCCGGTAATAACAGGTATCAAGTTGGCATATTGACCGATCATGTTCCCCAACTCTCCAATGTAAGCGGTTAAACCTCCTGTGGCTTGAAAAAGGCTTATTTTCCATTCATCAATGGTATCCCTCATCTTTGCCAAACGTCCGCCCACGGTTGCAGCGGCGGCCTCCGCACCCTGGTAAAACCGTCCGCCCTCCTCGGTTGCCCATGCAAACGCTTGGGCAACATGTTCGGCAGAGATTGCCCCGGCACTCATTTGCTCCTTCAACACTGATATACTTTGCCCTGTACGTTGGCTGATTACTTCTAAAGGATTGAAACCGGCATTGATCATTTGTAGCAAGTCCTGCCCCATCAGTTTACCGGTACTGGTGGCCTGTGCGAAGGCAAGCGACAACGACTTCATTTTCTCACTGTCACCTAATGCAATATCGCCTATATTTTTTAACCTTTCAAAAGCAAAATTCGCTTCAAGTCCAAACGCCATCATTGTCTTTTGCGATTCTATCAGTCCGCTTCTGTCATAAACCGTTTGTTTTCCGTATTCCGAAATACGGCTGAACAATTGATCCGCTGCTTTGGCATCACCATTCAACAGTGTCCGTATATTGGCCTGTTGTTTCTCGAATTCAAGGCTTGAGCCCACCAGCGTCTGAAACCCGGAACCAATCTTTTGAACATATTCAATCACATTATTGGATTTTACCACACGCATCATTTTTTCAAATGACGTCATCGCAGTATTAACGCTATCATTTACCTTATCGACAGCCGTCATAACCTTGTTCACGGACTCCACGCCAGTTGTGGCAATCTTAATAAAATATTCTACTGTATTTGCCATTTTACTCTATTTTATGTTATCAAAATTTATCAAATCATCTACCATTGCGGCTGCCTGCACGAAAAGTTCATCATTTTTCAATATTTCCGGATCACCGCCTAACCAGCAGTTTCGCAAAATGATTTCACAGCATTTTATTGGATTTTTGAGGGCTGATGACGGCATCTTACTTGCAATACGGCCTAATTTCTTTTGGTTTGGTTTGCTCAAATAGCATGTATAGCCACTGACACCCATCTGGAAAATATCGCCGTGTCTGGCCTTCCATGCTTCAATCTGTTCGGGGGTTGCTTCGAATTTTGCCATTGCTTTAATATTTAGATTGTTTTCAAATTGATTTTTCTTGTCTTAACTCTGCCAAAAACTTTTTAAACTCTCTGTATGTCAATTTAGAGGCTGGTTTTCGGGTTCTTTTCCGGAAATCCTTTATTTCCAATAAACCGGTATCCAAATCCTGCAATATCTCATCAACCAATTGATTGATGAAACCATTGATGATGTTATGACAATCAAAGATGGTTATAACATGCTTTTCGGCTATATCTTTTCTAATAGCAGTTGTCTTTTCCAGATATTCAGAAAAGATACCTATATACATATCTTCGAAATGACTGCTGATGAATGACCTGGTTTTAACAATTGATAGCAGATACGTTTTTGTACGAAATATATCCTTTACATTATACCGTTTGGAAACATTGATATAACAACGTATAGCCATGAGTAGTCTTTCACCGTCTACATTTACCTGCTTAGATGGTATAACGTTTGAATACTTGAGATTGGCAATATTCATATTTGACCGGTTACCGTCCAAAAACGTTATATGTTGGTGTGTCCGGTATGGTTGATTTGCAAATGTTTGTAGTACCAACTTTGGTACATTCAAAAGTTGACCACATACAAGAATATTAGGTTTTGACCGGATAGTATATTCCCATTTGCGCTCCAGGTTATACAACCGGCCATCGGGACTTATATACAAATCCGGGTGATCTTTCACCACCTTGAAACCTTCGCTTTTAAGGCTTTTTATCTTTTCGATTCGTTCTTTATGCCTCATTTCTTTGTGTATTAATATAATGGTTCTCTTTTTGTTACAGGGATGCCAAACTTGTCTTTTATCCATTCGGGTGGAACATCATAGTGAGGCATCAGGTCACGGGCTTTTTCCCATAACTTGTTGATGTCCTCAACCTGGCGGAACCGGAAACTTAGTTCGCCCGGTATAAATCCATTACAGGCCAGCGCGGGCAACAATGATGCATTGATATAATTTGCCGTACTGGTTATGTCGGCTTTTACAAGGTTGGAAAGCATGTCAAATGATACCTGTTCTTTGCCACGGGAACCGTGTTCGGTATCCTGTCCAAGTATGGAGCCAAGTATCAGCAGGGATATTTCGTTGTTGCAAAGTGTTATCAGGTATTTGTATACTTCGCCTTTGCTGTTGCTGGCCTCGGCATATTCCAGTATTTCGCTTTCGTCGATAATGCTGTAATTGGCCGCTCCCATTGTTTTCATCATTTCCTCGGCACGGTTAAGCATTTCCGGGTCGCTGGTATTGGTTTTCAATGTACGCATAGGCATGCCGAACATTTCGCAATATTCCGACCAGCACGATTGTGCAAAGCGTTTCATCAGAACATGTGGTACCGCCTTGTTGATCAATCCCAGGTTATTATTGCCGGGCGTTTCAATCAATGATTTGCCGTATTCGCGCATTTTACGGTAGGCAATGCCGGTGGTGTCATACTCGTATTCGAGAACCTCACCCGTTTGCGGCTTTACATGCTTGCGCGGGATCAGGTTGATGACAGGATTACCGTTTTTGTCGCTGCTGATCTCCCACAACGAATGTCCCCAATAATCGGTATCCAGCAATTGATTGAGAAACTTGGGAAACCACATTGAATTTTGAAACATCGTCGTATACTTGCCATCTGGCTTGTTTGCCTCTGTGATCAACTCGTAAGGTGTCCCCATCACTTGCAATTTGCGGTTTTCCATCTGCGATGTCAACAAGGCATCCAGTAAGGCATCATAATAGATGTCATATAGCCGGGCACGGTTGGGATTGTCCACATTTTCGGCAATTTTTAGCGCTTGACGCCATTGCCCGATATCATATCGTATCCGGCGAATATTCTGCAATACTATCTTTGAATATAAACTCTTTGCCATATCTTTGATATTGTTAGATACTGCCTAACTCTACTGCTTTTTCATGCCAAATAATGAATGGTTTTCCTCCGCCAATCCGGCATACAGGATAAGCGACGAACCCACTTACAAAAGCGAAAATGTCGGAATAACGCTTGATGTTCTTTGCTGTTTTCCCATCAGGGTTACGGGAATCATCTACGTGTGAAACGAAAATAAACAGTTTGTTTGGAAATGCTTCTTTTAAGCAGTTATATTCTTGTGTGGTTAAGGCCGCACGTTGTATGCTATCAATAAATATGAATGAAGCACTTTGTTTACGTTTTAACCGAACAATAAGCTGATTGACCGGTTCACGATCCAGTAAGTTAAAACGGCTAGACACTTCACTCATGTGGTTGCGTCGTATGGCATCCTGTAAACTGGCACTGAGGCCTTCCTCAATGCTGTCATACACTACGCGCCCGAATTTGGTCAAGTATTTGGCGAACTGTATTGCAAAGTCTGTTTTACCGTTTTTCGGCATACCATAAATCAAAATACTGCCTTTTAATTCCGGTGTGCCAAATGATCCTCGCCAACATCCTTCAAAATCCAATACATGAGGTCTAAATGTTTCGATATCGTTTACTGTCAAAGCCTTTTTTAACTTCACTTTGTCCATGTCGTTACTAAAAAATATGTAAACCGCCTTTCATTAAAAAGCGGTTTACATTGCGTTTAAAAACCATTTAAGTTTCAGACTCATGCCAACTTTGCTTTGTAAGCTGCCTTCAATTGCTCAAAGGCCGCAGGATTTTCGACCTGCAATCGTTGCAATCCTTTCGGATCATCTTTCATCCAGCGCTTATAGTCCCAATCTTCGCGACCAGACAGATTTATGCTTCCATTTCTGAATTTTGCATTGTAAGCTACTTTCAACTTTTCAAAAGCAACCGGATTTTCGGCCTGCAATCTTTGTAATCCTTTTGGGTCATCTTTGAACCAGCGTTTATAATCCCAATCTTCGCGACCATATAGACTCATTTTATTACCTCCGGTTTGTATGGGAATATTCCGTTTGCTATTGATAATTGAATTGATATTCAATTGAATTTGCTCGACATTTTCCAGCACTTCACCTTTAGAGTTATAAAGTTTCAATGCATTATCATTACTTGGTACAGTTACTATTGAAGCTTCCATCAGTTCCCAACAGGTGATGAACGGTATTACAGTCCCATCAGGTAGTGGGCGAAATTCCGCTTCCGTAAACTTGATACAAGGTGATGCCCCTTTCAGAAATCCCCGGATTACTTTTCCTTCGATCTTCTTTGAAAACTCATCATCCATATCAAATTTGGGTTCAGCTTTCAGTAATGAACCCTCTATACGAATATTGTCCCATAATCCGATCAATTCATCAAAATTGTGGTTGTGCAACATGACCGGGTTCCGGCGGAACCGTTCAAAATCACCGCCCGAATTTACCAATATGAACCCATGACTGTTTACTCTACTTTCATCGTTTAATATAAAATCCATCTTACAAATTATTTAATTTTTATGATTATTTTAATTTTTGGATTGTTTGTTGATTTTCGCCGTTTCCATTAGCGTATCAATCAACTTTTGGAGTAAGTAAATGTGGTCATCATTGTTTTCATGAATATACACGTGATTGTCAATGTCCGCATTAACCACGAACAATGATATACGCATGTGAGCGACCAACATTTCAGTAAGTTTATCGGCCAAATATTCAGGTTCAATTTCTACAACCAACAGCTTTTTAAATGGCTCTAAATTCAATTCCTTATTATCCATAGCATTGTAATTATTTGATATGTTTTGCGTTTCGAGTTACAAAATAATGATCCACCTGGTAGGTTTTTGATGGGCCATCGTAATGCAAGCCATTCAATTTAGGCATTTCATTACCCAGCATGTTGCTTTTACTCATATATTGAGCATACTGGTTGAGCGCTCCGGCAACATCCGAAAGTGCCGCATTCAATTCAATTTCTTTGGGGCTGGTGGCGTAATAACTCCACATTTCGGTGATTTGTTCGTCGGCATCAGCGACCAGTTGCACCTTATCGGCTTCAATTTCGTACAAATCGGGCTGCAACTGCATGTTACGATACCGGGTAATAATGTTTTTGTTCAACCCTACAAAGGCCTTTTCGAGGGCGGTGGTATCGGGCAACTGGATCATTTCCTTTAGCTTGTTGTTATCCAGTTTCAAATTGCCAATGGCGGGCGCCTCGGTTTGGGCTGCCATCAACAGGTTGCGCACAATGCCAGATACATCACAACTGTATTCTATTACCGGCGGCCGGTACATATCAACCATTCCATAGTTGCGATGCGGGGTACTTTTTGTTTCAACCGTTACCTGACCGGCAAACTCATTGATTTGTTCGAGTGAAACGGTGATACCTAACGCCAAAAACGCACTGTATACCGCTTGTAAGTGTGGCACACTGGCCTCTGCAAAATCCTTATAATTCTTGATCTGCCTTTTATCCTGATGAATTAAAACTCTATTCATTTGTTATTATAATTATTAATTTGCTTACTCTTTTTATACCTGTTGATGGCATTAAGCTGCTGGAGTGTCTTTTTCAACTCAACATAGGTCATTTCTGCCAACTCCTTTTTGACGGTTCCACGTTCAAGGCAAAACTTATCAATCAGATACTGATTTATGGCCTTATCTTCGCTGGTTTCGCCATAAATGATACCAAAATCCCAAGCTGCTTGGTAAATCTGATTGATCAACTCTGTTTTGCAGTCTGTCTTTGGTTGTGCGGATTGATGCTTTTTTGCGGCAAGGGCATCGGCTTTATCTTGCAGCATTTTGATTAAATACGCAGCCTCTACACGGGTCAACTCATTGCAATGCGTTGTCCTGGCATGGGAAAAATCGCATATTATTTCTGCTTTGCGGCTAATAAGCCCCAATTGGTTGAACAATACATGAAGCTTTTTGATTTGGGGCGTTGAAATGTACTTTTCGGTTATCATGACTTTGATTTTTGAGGTTCTAACATTTTTTTTGCAAAATCGTAATCTGGCGTCATCTCATCAAGAAAATCAACCACATCACAAAAGTTTTCATTAATGATGGTATCTTGCTTTACAAAACGTAGGATATCACAAATGCCACGGTGTATATTTATCCATCTTTCAACCGGGCAACTATCGGATATTTCGATCACTAATTTTTCATCTTCAAACCGTACCATAACTTTAATTTTTGAGGTTGTCTATTTCGTTTTATGTATTTCCGTAAAAATCCGCCTTAGCGAACCATCCGTTTTTGCATAGATTTTATCTACATTGGCGGCGGGATTGTTTGCCCGGACGATGAGCGCAACTTGTGTCCTGATGAAATCGTCCAGCGCTTCGCGTCCGTCGGGTGTTACCTTGTTGTAGCGTTTACCAAACCGGCTGAATATTTCGGCATCGGTATAGGCGCTTAGTGCGCACTAATTAAAAAATGATGCTACCTTTGTAGCATGGGCACAAGAGATCGATTTATGGGGGTTAATTCTATATATTTTTATGAGCGATTTCCGGAAGAAAATGCCTGTTATCGTTACCTG
>JAVBNI010000271.1:0-4777 GCA_031551645.1 Bacteroidales bacterium
GACAATTCGATGATGCCGAATCCTGCTCCATACCTTGTATCCAACAATATACGCAATATTGTCAGGATATACGGAAACTTTTCGGAAACATACAACAGCAACACAAAAACAATGACCTGTCCCGTAAACGGAAGAATATGGTATTACTATGAGGGACGGATTGCGGACGTTCAGTGGCTCTGTTGGGTGGACGACGGTTATTTGCGGTTTCGGTATATTAAATCGGGCGCACAAGCTCCGAGCGGTACTCGGTCATATACAGTGATTGTAGAATACACAAAAAACGAATAGGATCACCCGTGAGATTTTCAATCATAGTAATAATACACACCATGCAAGCAATAAGAGATAGAATTGTCGATACAGTCGGCATTGTGGCTATCAGTCACACCACGGTAGCCAACATCACCGAGATTTTATTGGGTATCAATTGGAACGCGGTTTCGCTTTTCATTACCACCGTGCTAAGTATCGTATTCCTTATTTACCGCATCCGCGAAGCCCGCAAGACAAACGAATTGCGGCAACTCGAAATCGAGCGGGAACAATTCGCCATTGAACAGATCAAAGAGGAAATACGAAACATCAATACAAAACGAATAGATGTAAATGAATTAAAATCAATAATTAAAAACCAAAAATCATGAATTTTTTATCTGAATTAGTGCATCACCTCACAGGTGGTTACAGTGCAGCATTTAAAGTTGCTGCCCTTCTTCTTATTCTATTCGGCGCATTGATCAACATTCTGTACGATGTGCAAACACGTAATGTAAGCAGTATCGAAACTCCTATGACATGGGATTGGAAATACTTTTGGAAAGAGAATCGTTTACGGTTCGGTCTGAACCTGTTAATTGCTATGGCTGTGGTTCGGTTCTTCACCGATTTGACAGGCAGACCCCTTATCATGGAATACTGTTTCCTTACGGGGATTGCCTTTGATGCAATGTTTGTCGTGTACAGGAAACTACGCAAACGTGTCGGGGGATTGATTGATAAATATTTGGGGACGGATTGAATTATCAAATACAAAATCAGTGTATCATGAAAATCAAAAAGCCAATCGCAAAACTCCATAAGGAGGAAAACCATATCGGAATCAAGCAAGTGCGTAAATCAACATCTAAAACCAAGAAAAATGGCAGTAATAAAAAGCAAGCTGTTCGACAGTTGCGAATCGGTTTCTAAATTCGGGAGAGCCTACGATTATTGGGAAGGCAGGCAGGTAACCCGATCGCGTAGATATACCACCGACAGTCCCGACGACGGGATTGATCAATTTGAGGTGATCAGGCGCTTTGCCTTAAAAGGTTTTGAGTATGGGAATTGGATGAGCAACAACGACCGTTACGACCGCCTTTTGGCGACACGGGACAGCCTGCAAGACTTGTCCAAAGTAATAGGTTCAAAAAATATCGGGTTGGATGGTGCGGTCGGGATTGCTTTAGGTGCGCGGGGTGTTTCACAAGCTGCGGCACATTTCGAGCCAACGACCTTTATGATTAACCTCACCAAAGAACGGGGATTCGGTGCGTTGGCGCACGAGTACGGCCATGCGCTTGATTACTTTTTCGGAACGTATGTCGATCAGGACAGGAAAAGCTGTGCATTGACGTTCGGCAGATCGGTCAGCAGATATATTGCACCCGTCGGAGGTGTACTACGCAAGTTGGCAAACGAAGTCGTAAACAAGGTGATCAAAGAACCCGACGGAAAGTTATCCGCATCTTACCGACGTTGGGTCAAAGAAAAGAGAGATAGCGAATATTGGTTCAGGAGGAACGAAATATTTGCCCGAACCTTCGAGCAATGGGTGCAGGCACAATGTGCCAAAAAAGGAATCAAAAACACGTTCCTTACTCAAAGCAAATATCAAAGCGTCATGTACCTGACAAAAGCAGATTTTGCCCGTGTAGCCCCGCTAATAAGCCGTTTGGTAAGGGAAATGGCTAAAAGTATGAATGAAAAAAACGTCAAACGCCATAAATAACATCATCATCATGGAAATAGATTTCAGGGAATTAACCGAGCATTATCTCAAATCAAAATTTGATCTAAGTAATTCATATTATACTTTAACAGGCAAGAGCCTGTTGTCTGACGATAACGAACATGACAGGCTTGTCATGCGATACCTCGAATGGTTATTGGAAAATAATGTAAGTTGCCCAAAAACCGCAGACTTACATTCCAAAGCGACGGTTTGATTGATGTTCCTGATTACGGGTTATTCGTGAAACGGTTGAAAACAAAAGGTTTTAAAAGCCTGACAACCATTCTTGACTACACATCCGTATCATCCTTTTGCCACGGAGTATATGCCGATGGTAACAAACTTGTCGCCACAGACCACCGTCATCTTGTCATTCTCGACAATTCGGAAGAATTGCCCGACGGCAGCATTACCGACCCGAAAACGGGGGAACTGATTGAAACGGCATATCCCGACTATAAATCGTGTATCCCGAAATACGACCTTGTCGTAAAGTACGACATATCGTTCTTAATGAAGAAAGCGAACGATGTAGTCAATTTTGCAAAAAATACGACGAATAAAAACGTTGTAGGTTTGGACTTCGGGATATACCGTTCCGCAGTGGATGCACGATTGCTTTTACAGGCCATGTCGGTGTTTGATGCAAACGGTTCAAAAACGGTAAAAATCGGTTTTGACGGGAAAGACCCGCAGAAACCGATAACTTTCCAAGCCGATAACGGGAATTTTGCTATGATCATGCCCGTTGTTGTGGATTGGGAAGAACCGACCATTCCGATTTTGACAACCATTATCGGGGAAAAAGCAAAGGTTCAACCCAAGCCAAACAAACAAGAGCCTAAAGAGGCGGAAAGAGAGCCGACAACCGTTCGTCCCAATGATGCCGAAAAGAGGTTATTTAACATGACCGTAATGGCCAAATATAAAAACGAGAAATTTAAAGCGATGGACGTCACTGCGGGTGTACAGGTTAATAATCTGATACGCGCTTCATTGATAAAATCCGATAAATTAGACGAGTTAATCGCATTACTGGCTGAACGTGTTACCGATGATTGGCAATTCAAAGTAGTAAAGGCAGGCACAAATACGGTATTGTGGCAGTCGGGAAAAACCACAAAGCAAAAGGAATCTGAAAATCCGACCGAAAAAAAAGCATCGGAAACAAAAGCCACAAGCGGAAGGGCAAAAAACAAAACTGTACCAGGGCGAAATAAAAAGTCCGAAAAGGCGGATGTGCCAACAGTTGAGCAAATGCCTGCGGAGATAGCATTGCTCAAAAGTTTTGTGAACATGCACGGCGTTGTGAAAACTAAAACGCAGGTTTACAACATCATCAAAAAGTTGCAGAAAGCGATCGCGGATAAAGCTGTAAGGAAAACAAGTCCGCACGCCGCCAAAATCGAGTATATGCAAAGGCATTTGATTGAATTTTACAATGATATGAAAGGCAGTCAAAAAACGTTTGAAATACCGTCCAACAAATTGGCCGAACTCAAAAAAGTTGTCAATATAAAGTTGGCCGATCATGTGGTGATCATCCGCGCTTTTATCAATATCCTGAATGAAACAAAAACGGGATTGATGCAAAAGGCCAAAGCGTTACATAAAAAAATAGGTGATGCAAAATTTGCCGATTCTGCCGAAGCATCTATGGAAATAATTCGCAAAAGCCTTACCGATTACATTTCAGGGAAAACCGACACCGTAAAAATTAGTGAGTTTGCATTGCAAGGGTTGCGCGGATTGACAGGATTGAGCGGTTTAGGCGAGTTGCCGAACGTTCCCGCAAACACTATTCCCGCCGACAACAAAATACTCTCAGCCACCGACTTCAAAAACGCTTCATTTCGACTGATGGGCTTTACGGGAAAGTGGCTGCAACTGATAGGCGATCCCTCCGTACCGTTCAAAGCAATGATTTGGGGAACGGGCGGGTCGGGAAAATCGACATTGGCCATCGAGTTTGCCCGTTACCTTGCTGGAACGCTCAATAAACGTGTGCTGTACGTTGCCAACGAAGAAGGCGCAGGCGCCACGCTCCACGAAAAGATGACCCGCCTGAATGCTTTCCACCCGAACCTGTTTATCGCCAAAACGCTCCCGATGCGATTGGTAGAATACGACTTTGTATTTTGCGATTCGGCCAACTCCATGCAAATGGAATTACCAAAGTTTGAGCAAGCTGCAAAGCTGTATCCACGGCTTTCGTGGGTGCTGTTGTTCCAAACAACTAAAGACGGGAATTTCTTGGGCGAAAAGAATTGGCAACACGCGGTGGATGTTGAAATATATTGCGAGGATGGAAAGGCAAAGGCGTTGAAAAGCAGGTTCGGGGGGAAAGAAATGATTGAGATATGGTAAAGTTATGACAATTTCTCCTAAATTTTATTTATTAGAATATTTTCTAAATGCGGAAATTATTTGGTAAATTCCATAACTGATAAAAATTTTAGATATGAAGAGAAATGTTTCACCCCAAGCATTCAAGGAAATATTATCAATTTTTAAGCTAAAATTTAATATATTTAATATTTTAAGATAGCCTTTCCAAACTTCTCCAAAATTATTGAATTTCCAATCTATAATGAACATTTTTTGTTCAGTGCCACAATAATTTATAATAAAATAAAAAACCAATGCAATTGTCATTGTAAAAATGACACCCCTAAACCAGCTTAGTCCGAAATTATTTGAATATTTATTTATCCATAATATAAATCTTTCTTTTGAAGAAAATGCACCTAATGTATAAACAAAAAAAGAAATTATTTTTGA
>JAVBNI010000037.1:0-10706 GCA_031551645.1 Bacteroidales bacterium
GCCCGTCCAGAACAAATTACCAAAAGATGCGAAGAACATCATTTTTGTCGGCCAGGAATCCGATTTGAAACAGTTGCCTCAAAAGTACGCGGAAATCATCCAAAGAATGCCTTCTATTGCAAAGGATGGTTATAAGATTTATACCGACAACAACACTGTTATTGTTTTGGGAGCCGATCCGAGAGGGACGCTTTACGGAGTTGGAAAATTGCTGCGTACACTGGAATTGAGAAATAAAAATATCCTGCTTGCCAGTGCGCTGCAAATATCATCATCTCCAAAATTCCCCGTCAGAGGACATCAGTTGGGATATCGCCCGAAAACCAATGCATATGACGCCTGGACACCGGAAATATACGATGCTTACATCCGCGATCTAGCCCTGTTTGGCGCCAACAGCATCGAAATCATGCCTCCCAGAACCGATGATCAGTTTGATAACGACCACATGGTCATGTCTGCAATGGATATGAATATCCGGATTTCTGCCATTTGCGATTCGTATGGAGTCGATGTATGGGTTTGGTATCCCAATCTCGGTAAAGATTTTGAATCGGCAGAGGCTATTGACCGGGAACTGAAAGAGCGGGAAGAATTCTTTAAGAATTTATCGCGTATCGATCAGGTTTTTGTACCCGGCGGTGACCCCGGAGACCTTGAACCGGATGTGTTGTTTGTGTTTCTTGAGAAAGAAGCCCAGTTACTTAAACGCTATCATCCCAATGCAAAAATATGGGTGTCGAATCAATGTATGAGACCTAAACAGCAATGGTATGATGATTTTTTTAAGCACATCAATGCCAAACCCGAATGGCTTGGAGGTGTTGTGTATGGCCCGTATACCAAGGCATCTCTCGAGGAAACACGAAAACTGACCCGCTCCGACATACCTCTTCGTCGCTATCCCGATATTACGCATAGCATAAGATGCCAGTATCCTTTCTATTACTGGGATTATGCCTGGGCAATTACTTTGGGCCGGGAATGCATTAATCCCAGACCAATTGACGAAAAAGCAATTCACAATGCATTTCAACAGTTTTCGGATGGTTCGATCTCTTACTCGGAAGGTATCAATGATGATATGAATAAATTCATTTGGAGCGACCAGGATTGGAATCCTGAAACACCTGTTATAGAGAGCCTCAGAGATTATGCCCGTCTTTTTATCGGACCGGACTATGCAGAGGATTTTGCTTTAGCCATTCTCGCGCTGGAACGGAATCTTCGCGGGCCGATTGCCGCCAATACCTCTGTCGAAACGACCTTCAATCAATTCAGGGATATGGAGAAAAATGCTTCCAACAGCGTACTATCCAATTACAGGTTTCAGATGGCGCTATTCCGTGCATACTACGATGCTTATATATACAGGCGTTATCACTACGAAAAGGAACTCGAACTGGAGGCAAAAGTTATACTTTCGTCCGCAACAGAAGGGAATTCGCTCTCTACCCTTGCAAAGGCCAAAGAAGTACTGTTTAAAACCAACGACAAGAATTTCATGAAAGATGTCAGAGAAAGAACAATCGCACTATCCGATTCGCTTTTCCGATCTATTGGGATGCAGTTATCCATTGTGCGTCATCGGGGAAGAGAGGACAGGGGCAACGTTATCGATCATATGGATTCTCCTGTCTCTGACGCCGGCTGGTTGGTATCCAACATCAACAGGATTGAAAAAATATCCAGTGAGACAGTCCGGTTAGCAGAGATTGATAAATTGCTGAATCGAACCAATCCCGGCCCCGGAGGTATTTACGATAACTTTAGCGCGCTCGGCACCATTGGCAAAATACGACGGGATATACCATGGGAAAAAGACCCTGGAAATTTGAAGTCGCATATCATGTGTGTCGGAATGGCGCTCAACGATTACAGATGGCCTTACATGATAACGTTGAACGATCAATTGCTCAATGCGGCTCCTGCGGCATGGATGGTTTCGCTTTCATCGTTTTTTACGCAGCCGATTATTGTGAATTATGAAAATCTGGATCCCGGCAGCCGGTATAAAATACGGTTGGCATATACCGGAAGATACAGATCTTTCACTAAATTATATGCTAATGATGTTCTGGTGCATGACTTTATCCGTTCGGGCGAAACTCCGATACACGAATTTTCGTTACCTTCCGAAGCGTTGAAAGAAGATGGTCGTTTAGAATTAAAATGGATAGCCAGTGAAGGTGAAAGGGGTGCACAGGTTTCCGAACTGTGGATTATCAAAGAAAAGTAAAATGAGTTGTTGAAAGTTAAGAATTGAAGGTTGAAAGTGAACATATTATATCAAGGTAAAATCATCGATTATTTACACAAGAGTACTTAGTAAACCTAAAAAAATAAGTTGGCAAAGTTTTCATTCTCTGTGGTTCTCAAAGGTATTTCTCTGTGGCTCTCTGTGTCCTAAAAACTCGAAATCAGGGACACAGAGAACCACAGAGGATGCACAGAGAGCCACAGAGTGGGGTAAGAATAAGATAATTTATTTCTTGTCATGTACTTAAATAAGCTCAAAATGAAAAGATTAGCATTAGTTAATTTTTTGTTGTTCGTATCAGTTATTCTGCTTCATGCCCAGACCGATTTGACAAAATATGTCGATCCGTGGATTGGTACAGATGGAGGCGGAAATACTTTTCCCGGTTCTTGCGTGCCGTTTGGGATGGTAAAAGCAGGTCCCGTTTGCGGCCAAAAAAACCGGAATTCCGGTTGGGATAAGGACGGTAACATACACGGTTTTAGCCATGTCAATTTAAGCGGGTTAGGTGGCGGATGTAAATACGGCAACGTATTATTTGCACCGGTTGTTGGCGAAATCAACATCCAGGACTATTCTTCGCCAAGGAGAAACGAAAAGGCAGAACTGGGTATTTATGAAGTAGAACTCCAAAAATACAACACAAGTGCACGACTGACAGCCTTGAACCGGAGCACCATGCACGAATATTCATTCCCGGAAGGAACCGAATCGAAAATATTGGTAGATCTCGGTACTTTCCTTGCAAGTCTTGCCAGCGTGAACGAACAACAGATTTTCGTCGGATCCGAAGTCAGGATCATTTCCGATCATGAGATGGAAGGTTACACGCGCATCCGCAACGGCTGGAATAAGGGCAACGCATATACGGTTTATTTCTATGCTGTTTTCGATACGCCTGCTGCGGATTATGGTACATGGAAGGGCGACAAAATGATGCCCGGAGTGAAAGAACAATTCGATACCAACGAAAAAACCGGCGCGTATTTCACATATCATACAAAAGACAAGCAATCAATTAAATTTAAAGTCGGAATTTCGTACTTGAGTGTAGGAAAAGCAAAAGCAAACCTTTCCGAAATGACTACGTGGAACTTCGACGAAGTAAAAGAACAATGCGTAGCCGTCTGGAACAAACTCCTGAACAAAGTTCATTTGAAAGGAAGCGAAGAAAACAAGAAAATATTTTACACGGCTTTGTATCACAGCCATATGCAACCAGCCGATAAAATCGGCGAAAATTCCAAATGGCAATCGGATCAGCCATATTATGATGATTTTTATGCAATTTGGGATACTTTCAGGGCATCACATCCTTTATTTACGTTGTTGACCCCATCTATTCAGGCGGATATGCTACGTTCGCTGCTTGATATCTACCGTTACGATGGTTACATGCCCGATGCCCGTAGCGGCGACGACAATGGACGGGTTCAAGGCGGCAGCAATTGCGATATCCTTTTTGCCGACGCGATCCGTAAAGGTATTCGAGGAATTGACTATCAGTTGGCGCTCGAAGCGATGATCAAAAATGCCGAAGTCCCGCCGGGAGGCAACGAACAAAAACAGGGACGGGGAGGTATTCCCGACTACAATACCAAGGGTTATGTGTCTACCAAATACGAACGCTCGGCTTCGCGCACCATGGAATACGGCAATTGTGATTATGCTATTTACACAGTTGCCTCGGAATTGAGCCAACCCGAAATAGCAAAAAAATATCTAAATCGTTCGAAAAATTGGCAAAACCTTTGGAATCCGGATATTGAGAGTCTTGGCTTTAAGGGTTTTGTATGGCCGCGTCGCGAAGACGGTTCCTGGCTGAGCGAATCGGAATTTTCCGTTTTTAAAAACGGAACATGGCCCGACATCTTTTATGAAACATACTCCTGGGAAATGTCATTTTATGCGCCGCATGATATCAACAAACTAATCGAACTGTGCGGCGGGAAAGATACATTCATTGACAGGCTCGACACCTTTTTCTCTTACCAGCGATCGAACCGGCGCGGGTACATCGGACTTTTCCAGATATCCAATGAACCCAGTTTTCTCATACCCTGTCTTTATAATTATGCCGGTCGACCGGACAAAACAGCCGAAATTACCCGGCGTGCGCTTCGCGAACAATATAATACCACACGCACAGGGCTTCCCGGAAACGATGACTCAGGTTCAATGTCAGCTTGGTATATTTTCCACGCACTTGGTTTTTTCCCGAACGCCGGTCAGGATATTTATCTTTTCTCAAGCCCTATATTCGAAGAAGCGACCATTTTCTTTGAAAATAAGAACAAACTCGAAATAAGAGCTAAAAATGCGAGCGAGGCCAACATCTATATTCAGTCGGTCAAACTCAATGAGAAACCGATAAACGTAAACTTTATCAAACATTCGGATTTGATCAGCGGCGGA
The DNA here is from genome assembly GCA_031551645.1 of Bacteroidales bacterium. GTDB lineage: Bacteria > Bacteroidota > Bacteroidia > Bacteroidales > UBA4181 > JAIRLS01. The sequence continues at coordinate 4,676 of JAVBNI010000037.1, forward strand.
ACACTGGAGTTTGTTATGGGCCCAAAACCTTCGAAATGGGGAAACAACGAGATAAGGTGATAAGATGATAAAGTGTTAAATTAAGAATTAAGAGTTAACAATTGCGACACGCATATTTTTAATCGATTATGTGCTTTTATAATAGTAAACGTAAAGAACAGTAAATCAAGCTTAGGCAAATATTAAAAACGTCGAATATATTATGTATGGTGCTTTTTATATAAAAACGTGGGTATCGGATATGACACTTAAAGGTAATAAAAAGAAGATGTTTTCACGAGTATATATCTTGTTTTCAAGACAAAAGTTTGGATGATGTAATGTAGAGACGGGGCGCGCCCCGTCTCTACCAACGAATACCGGTCACGTCAATGTAAGCGCAACGAAGTGGAGTCGAGACATCTTTAGGTAGCATACGGTAATTATATATAAAAATCAACCCATTAATTATAAAATCTAAAAAAAGTATGGATATGGTAATTACAAATCTTTTCAAAAGTACAAGTGCAACACTGTGCAAAATATTATTTTTTCTTTTGGTTTTTTTTCTGTCAGGAACCGAATGTTTCTCACAGGTCGATCTTTCCCAATCAAAGATTATCTGTTTGGAAACAAAAGACAAGGTAGTAAAGAAATCGGTACAGGTACTTCAACAGGAAATACAAAAACGTACTTCCCTTCTTTTACCTGTTCAAAACAAATGGCCTAAAGATTCCAGGAATATTATTTTTGTGGGCCAGGAATCCGACTTGAAAAAACTACCTCAAAAGTATGCGGAAACTATCCAACGAATGCCTGCTATTGCAAAAGATGGTTATAAGATTTATACCGACGGCAATACCGTTATTGTCCTGGGAGCCGACCCGAGAGGGACGCTTTTTGGCGTTGGAAAATTGCTGCGTACATTGGAATTGCGAAACAAAAATATCCTGCTTACCGGTTCGCTGCAAATCTCATCAACACCTAAATATCCCATCAGGGGACATCAGTTGGGATATCGCCCGAAAACCAATGCGTATGACGCATGGACTCCGGAAATATACGATGCATATATCCGCGATCTGGCCATATTCGGCGCCAACAGCATCGAAATCATGCCTCCTGTAACCGATGATGATTTGACCAGCGTAAATATGAAACTTCCTGCAATGGATATGGATATGAAGATTTCGGCCATATGCGACTCATACGGGCTGGATGTATGGGTTTGGTATCCCTTGCTGATCGGTAGAGATTTTGAATCGGCAGAAGGAGTTGCCAAAGAACTGAAAGAATGGGACGAATTCTTTCAGAAAATGCCGCGCATCGATGCGATTTTTGTACCTGCCGGCGATCCCGGACGTCATGATCCGAACGTAGTATTCCCATTTCTCGAAAAAGCCACCCAGGCGCTTCATCGTTATCACCCCAATGCAAAAATGTGGGTATCGCCTCAGGGAACGTATCCCAAGCGGCTTGAAGATTTTTATAAACTGGTAAATGCCAAACCCGACTGGCTTGACGGTGTTGTATATGGCCCCTGGATCAGGGAAACCATCGCAGAAGTACGGGATCGGGTACGATCGGACATACCCATCCGTCGTTATCCCGATATTACGCACAACATAAGATGCCAATATCCTATTTATGACTTTGACGTGGCCTGGTCGGTTACTTTGGGCCGGGAATTCTTTAACCCCCGGCCTGTTGATCATAAGATCATTCATAATGCGTTTGACCGGTTCGCTGTTGGGAGTATCTCTTACTCGGAAGGGATTAACGATGACGTGAATAAATTCATTTGGATCGGTCAGGATTGGAATCCTGAAACGCCTGTTGTGGAAACCCTTAGGGATTATTCCCGTCTTTTTATAGGGCCGGATTATACGGATGACTTTACTTCGGCCCTTTTCTCATTGGAACGTAATCTTCGCGGACCAATCGCTGCCAATAATTCGATCGAAGCCACATTGGATCAATTCAGGGATATGAAAAAAAAGGCTTCAAACAGTCTGTTATCCAATTACAGGTTTCAGCTGGCGCTTATCCGGGCATATTACGATGCTTATATATACAGGCGTTATTATCATGAAAAGGAACACGAACTGCAAGCAAGAGTTGTACTTTCTTCCGCAGCAGCAAGCGGCTCGCTTTCCACACTTGCAAAAGCCAAAGAAATATTGCTACAATGCAGCGACACGAATATCATGAGCGATATCAGGGAAAAATGCATGGCCTTGGCCGATTCGCTTTATCGTTCCATTGGCGCACAGTTAACCATAGAGAGGCATCATGGAATGGAAGACAGGGGCAACTTTATCGATCATATAGATACTCCTGTCACTGATGCAGTTTGGTTAATATCCAACATCAACAGGATTGAAAAATTATCCGACGAGGCAACCCGGCTGGAAGAGATCAAAAAAATGCTGGGACGAACTAATCCCGGCCCCGGAGGCGTTTACGACAACTTTGGATCATCCGTCATTGTTGGCAAGGTACAACGTAACATACCCTGGGAAAAAGACCCGGGAAATTTGAGGTCGCCTGTTATTGAATTTGGCTTGGGAGTCAAGGACTACAGATGGCCTAAAGAAATAAAGTCAGGTGATTATCAGCCGGAAGTGCCTCCTATTGCCTGGATGAATCAGCTTACTGCGTTATATACGCATCCGCTTGTTGTTACGTATGATAATTTGGATGCCAACAGTAATTATAAAATACGGGTAACATATAACGGATGGTCCTATGCATTGGTTAAATTATATATTAATGATGTTCTGATACATGATTTTATTCGTTCAGGAATAAGTCCGACACACGAATTTCCGATACCTCCTGAAGTTATGAAAGATGGCCGTCTGGAATTAAAATGGATAGCCCATGAAACAGACAGAGCCACACATGTTGCCGAATTATGGATTATCAAGGAATAGTAAATTAAATAGTTAACAGTCGACAGCCAAAAATGAACGTATAAAAAAATATTATGTATCATATACCCAACCAGAATTGGTTTGCGAAAACTGGATAATGTTTTTATATCTAAGACCTCGAAGGTTTACCTTACGGTGAGATCGTTTCGCTAAATTCTAAAAACCTCCGAGGTGGGCTGTCAAAAATTTGAGATAATTCTAAAAATCCTCGTTCCATTTTCACTGAATAAAAAATTAATTCATTGATTATGAGCGAGACGAGGCCTAGCGGGTTTCTAAAACCTGTTAGGTCTTCAGTAGATTTTTTACACCCCATCTCCGAGGTCTTGCCGCCAAAATTATTTGCAATTCACGTCTGTTTGAGTATAAATGAAAACGTCGATTGTTTATCAGTAAATACCTATAATCAACAATTTAAAAATTAATTAAACAAAAAACAATGATTTTTTTCAGATTTAAAACATTATTTCTTCTTTTGGTTTTTTTCTTGTTAAAAAACGAATGTTTCTCACAGGCTGATCTTTCCCAATCAAAAATTATTTGTTGGGAAAAGAAAGATAAAGTAGTAAAGAAATCCGTATCGGTACTTCAACAGGAAATACAGAAACGTACTTCCATACTCTTGCCTGTTCAGAACAAATTACCCAAAGACAATAAAAACATAATTTTTGTCGGGCAGGAATCCGATTTGACGAAATTACCTCAAAAGTATGTGGAAGCAATCCAAAAGATGCCTTCCATTGCCAAGGATGGTTATAAAATTTATACCGACGACAATACCGTTATTGTCTTAGGAGCTGATCCGAGAGGAACACTCTATGGCGTTGGAAAATTGCTACGCGTATTGGAGTTGAGAAATAAAAACATCTTGCTTACCGCTCCGCTACAAATCTCATCAACACCCAAATACCCCATCAGGGGACATCAATTGGGATACCGCCCGAAAACCAACGCATATGATGCATGGACTCCGGAAATATATGATGCATACATTCGCGATCTGACCATATTCGGTGCCAACAGCATTGAACTTATGCCTCCAGATACCGATGATGAGTTTTCCAGTGTACATATGAAAATTCCGGCAATGGATATGAATATCAAGATTTCGGGTATATGCGATTCATATGGACTGGATGTATGGGTTTGGTATCCCAACATCGGTAAAGATTATGAGTCAGCAGAAGGAATTGCCAAAGAATTGAAAGAGCGGGAGGAGTTCTTTAAGAAAATGCCACGGATCGATGCGATTTTTGTACCTGGTGGCGATCCCGGAGACCTTGAACCGGATGTGATGTTTCCGTTTCTTGAAAAAGAAGCCCAGATACTTAAACGTTACCATCCCAATGCAAAAATATGGGTATCGCCTCAGTCATTTATGCCTACACAGAATTGGTTTGATTCCTATTATAAGCATGTAAATGCCAAATACGAATGGTTTGGCGGTGTGGTATATGGACCCTGGACCAAGCCAACTATTGAAGAAGTACGGAATCTGGTTCGGTCGGATATACCCATCCGTCGTTATCCCGATATTACACATAGTATAAGATGCCAGTATCCTTTCTATAACTGGGATTTTGTCTGGGCAACTACTTTAGGCCGGGAATGTATTAATCCCAGACCTGTTGATCAAAAGATCATTCACAACGCATTTGACAGGTTTGCTGTAGGAAGCATCAGTTACTCGGAAGGGATCAACGATGATGTCAACAAAATCATCTGGAGTGATCAGGATTGGAATCCGGAAACGCCCGTTATGGAAACTCTCAGAGATTATTCCCGGCTTTTTATCGGGCCGGATTATACGGATAATTTTGCTTTGGCCCTTTTTTCATTGGAGCGTAATCTTCGCGGACCAATCGCTGCCAATAATTCGGTTGAAACGACTTTTAACCAGCTTAAAGATCTGGAGAAAAGTGCTTCAAACAGTCTGTTGTCCAATTATAGATTTCAGCAGGCGCTTATCCGGGCCTATTATGATGCTTATATATACAGGCGTTATCACTATGAAAAGGAACTCGAGCTGGAGGCAAGAGTTGTGCTTTCTTCCATAACAGACGGAGCTTCGCTTTCGGCTCTTGCAAAAGCTAAAGAAATATTGTTAAAGTATGGCGATCAGAACATAATGAGTAATGTTAGGGAGAGAGCTATGGCTTTGGCCGATTCGCTTTATCGCTCTATTGGTGCACAGCTGACAATAGAACGGCATCATGGAAGAGAGGAGAGGGGCAATTTTATCGACCATATAGATACTCCTGTCACCGATGCTCCTTGGTTAATAACCAACATCAACAGGATTGAAAAATTGCCCAGTGAGGCAAACCGGAGAGAAGAGATTAAAAAAATGCTGGAATGGGCAAATCCCGGTCCCGGTGGTATTTATGATGATTTCGGATCGTCCATCATTGTTGGTAAGATACATCGTGACCTGCCTTGGGAAAAAGATCCGGGAAGTTTAAAGTCATCAGTGATCGACTTTGGCTTAGGTGCCGATGGCTACAAATGGCCTGCAGAGGTAAAGGTTGATGGCTATGAGCAGCAAGTACCTCCTATTGCCTGGATGGGTCAGCTTACGTCGTTTTACACCCAGCCGCTGGTCATATCTTATGAAAATTTAGATCCGGGCAGTCGTTATAAAATACGGGTAACCTATACCGGAAGGTTCAGGACATTGATTAAACTATATGCTAACGATGTATTGGTACATGATTTTATTCGTACGGGAGAGACTCCGACATTTGAATTTCCGATACCTCGTGAAGCGATGAAAGATGGTCACCTGGAATTAAAATGGATGGCTAATGAAGAAAAAAGAGGCGTACAAGTTTCCGAATTATGGATTATAAAGGAATAATGTAGTGTCCCGTCAGGGACAAAATGTTAGGTAGCAAAAATATATGCCCCCAATTACCGTTCGGTAATTGGGGGCATATTTGTGTATTAATCCTAAGGAACGAAGAGAAAATAACATCCTCCCGACTTTGACGGTTTGATTTTATAAAGACGTGATTATCAGTAAAGTGTATTTTCGCGAGGGCACTACACTTTTCACTGGGGGTTAGTCAGCCTGAAAGGCGTCACCTGCCGGTGCTTATGCATCGTTTCATACAGTT
>JAVBNI010000298.1:0-2959 GCA_031551645.1 Bacteroidales bacterium
ACCATCCTTTGCAATAGAAGGCATTCTTTGGATGATTTCCGCGTACTTTTGAGGCAACTGTTTCAAATCGGATTCCTGGCCGACAAAAATGATGTTCTTCGCATCTTTTGGTAATTTGTTCTGGACGGGCAAAAGAATAGAAGTACGTTTTTGTACTTCCTGTTGAAGCACCTGCACTGATTTCTTTACTACTTTGTCCTTTTTTTCCAAACAAATACTTTTTGAGTGGGAAAGATCAACCTGTGAGAAACATTCGGTTTTTATCAAGAAAAAAACCAAAAGAAGAAATAATGTTTTCAATCTGGAAAAGGTCATTGCTTTATGGCTTAATGGGTTTTAAAATTATTGATTATAGGTACTTATGCGAATCAAGGATTGGATGGATCTTATCGATCAGCTTGAAAAGCTGTATTCTCATAACCTCGGGTAAGCTAAGCGCAACCCGAGGGAAAAACACATATCTTACCTGCCTGCAAGGCAGAACCATATCAAAATCAAAATACTGCCTTACAGACAGATGCCTTGTTATATTGCTTTTCCGAAGGTCAACGACCTCCGGTTATGAAAATATAGCTTTTCAAGCTATCTCTTTGTTTTAACTCTTGATTCGCGTTATTTACGGATAAATAATCGATTTCACTTTGATACATAATACTGATTTACGACATTCATTTTAAACTTTCAACTGTCAACTTTCAATTATTTGGTTTACTTTTCTTTGATAATCCATAGTTCAGAAATTTGTACGGCTCTTACCCCTTCACCTGCCATCCATTTTAACTCAAGATTACCGTCCTTCATCGCTTCACGAGGTATCGAAAACTCGTGTGTCGGATTTTCGCCCGAACGGATAAAATCATGCACCAGAATGTCATTGGCATATAATTTAACCAATGTTCTGGTCCATCCATTATATGTTATCCGTATTTTATATTGAGCATTGGGATCTAAATTTTCATAAGAAACAACAAGCGGCTGCGTATAAAGCGATACGAGTTGATTCATCCAGGCAATAGGAGGCACTTCCTGCTCATAACCATCCGGTATTATTTTGTCAGGCCATCTGTAGCCAACGACTCCTACCATTCGGCTGAAAGCGCCAAAGTCGATGACGGGTGACTTTAAACCTCCAGGGTCTTTTTCCCAGGGTAGGTCACGATGTATCTTGCCGGTAATGACGTGTGAGCCGAAGTTGTCGTAAACACCTCCGGGACCGGGATCGGTTCGTCCCAACATTTTTTTGATTTCTTTCCGCCGGGTTGCTTCGTCGGATATTTTTACAATCCGGTTGATGTTGGATATTAACCAGCCGGCGTCAGAGACCGGGCTATCTATGTAGTCGATAAAATTGCCTCTTCCCGGTCGTCCATGATGCCGTTCTACTGTTAACTGTGCGCCAATGGAACGAAAAAGCGAATCGGCCAATGCCATGCATTTTTCCCTGATATCGCTCATGATGTTCTTGTCGCCGGTTTTCAACAATATCTCTTTGGCCTTTGCAAGTGCCAAAAGCGAGTTTCCTTCTGTTACGGATGAAAGCACAACTTTTGCTTGCAGTTCGAGCTCCTTTTCATAGTAATAGCGCCGGTATATATAAGCATCGTAATACGCACGGATAAGCGCCATCTGAAACCTGTAATTGGATAGTACGCTCTTTGAAGCATTTTTCTCCATATCCCTGAATTGGTTCAACGTCGTTTCGATCGTCTGATTGGCAGCGATTGGTCCACGGAGATTCCGTTCCAATGCGAAAAGGGCAGAAGTGAAATCATCCGTATAGTCCGGCCCGATAAAAAGACGGGAATAATCCCTAAGGGTTTCCACAACAGGCGTTTCAGGATTCCAATCCTGATCGCTCCAAATGATTTTACTCACATCATCGTTGATTCCTTCCGAGTAAGAGATACTACCAACAGCCAACTGGTCAAACGCATTATGAATGATCTTATGATCCACAGGCCGGGGATTAATAAATTCCCTTTCTAAAGTAATTGCCCAGGCAAGATCCAAATTATAGAAAGGATATTGGCATCTTACGCTATGTGTAATATCGGGATAGCGACGAATAGGTATGTCGGATCGTACCAGATTCCGTACTTCCTCGATGGTTCCTCTGACCCAGGGGCCATACACAACACCGCCAAACCAATCATATTTAGCGTTTACATGTATATAGAAAGCATCAAACCACTGCTGTGTAGGACTGAATGCTTGAGGCGATATCCATATTTTTGCATTGGGATGATAACGTTTGAGCAATTGGGCTTCTTTTTCAAGAAACGAAAACATCACATCCGGTTCAAGATTTCCGGGATCGCCGCCGGGTACAAAAACAGCATTGATACGCGGTAAGTTCTTGAAAAATTCTTCCCGCTCTTTCAGTTCCCTGTCAATGGCTTCTGCCGTTTCGAAATCTCTACCGAGATTGGGATACCAAACCCATACATCCAATCCATACGAATCGCATATGGCCGAAATCTTCATGTTCATTTCCATGGCAGGAAGTTTCATATTTACGCTGGTGAACTCGTCATCGGTTCTGGGAGGCATAATTTCGATGCTATTGGCGCCAAATATGGCCAAATCGCGGATGTAAGCATCGTATATTTCCGGTGTCCAGGCATCATATGCATTGGTTTTCGGGCGATATCCCAACTGATGTCCTCTGACGGGATATTTAGGTGTTGATGATATTTGCAACGAACTGGCAAGCAGGATATTTTTATTTCTCAGTTCCAGTGTACGCAGCAATTTTCCAACTCCGTAAAGTGTTCCCCTTGGATCGGCTCCCAGGACAATAACGGTATTGTCGTCGGTGTAAATCTTATAACCATCCTTTGCAATAGAAGGCATTCTTTGGATGATTTCCGCGTACTTTTGAGGCAACTGTTTCAAATCGGATTCCTGGCCGACAAAAATGATGTTCTTCGCATCTTTTGGTAATTTGTTCTGGACGGGC
>JAVBNI010000158.1:0-13594 GCA_031551645.1 Bacteroidales bacterium
ACTGCTTTTTTTAATTCCGCAAACTTTTTTAGAAAAATTTTTGAAGATTTTTTGGTGCTCTTCTAAACCCTCTTCTTTTTTGCTCCAGCTATACCTTTCAAAGAACCACTCTGTTTTTCAAAAGCGGGTGCAAAGGTAAGGGACATTTTGATACCTCCAAACTTTTCATGCACTTTTTTTCATCTTTTTTGCGATTATTTTTCTAATATGGTAAAAATGAGATTTAAAAAATATCACTTTTTTTATTAGGATACATCGACTACTTTTTCAATCCAAATAATCCTTGCAATATCAAATTAAGCCGATCAATCGAAGGTAGACGCGAACATGTCCCCTACCCTATGACTATATCATTCAACATACGAGAGCATTTTGCTTGTGAACTGGTGAAGTTAATTTTCAACTTTCAACCGGGCTTGCCCGCCTGACTGGACGGGTAGGCGAACTTCGCATAAGTAATTCTGCCCGGCTACGCCCGCCTGAATGAGTCCATGACCAAAGAGCGTAACTCGCCGAAGGCAATTGTCAATTACTTATAATATATCGGCACTGTTTTTGTATTGAAATATCAAATCGTTGAACGATTGTTGATAAGTTTGTTTTGCCAATTATAAAAAGATAACTAATTTCGGCGCAAATTTTTTAAAGCCATGAGTGAAAAAACAAGATATTCGGATGCTGAATTGGAAGAATTCAGAGAACTTATCCTGGAAAAATTAGATAAGGCTAAGAAGGATTATGATTTGTTGAAAGGTACTATTACCAATAGCAATGGTAACGACACCGAAGATACATCACCTACTTTTAAAGTATTGGAAGAAGGGGCAGCAACTTTATCGAAAGAAGAAGCAGGTCGTCTGGCGCAACGCCAACTTAAGTTTATTCAACACCTACAGGCTGCCTTGGTGCGTATTGAAAACAAAACATATGGTATTTGCCGTGAAACCGGACTGTTGATCCCAAAAGAACGGCTCCGCGCTGTACCACATGCCACTCTTAGTATCGAAGCAAAGAACGACGGGAAATAGTTTCTTTAAACTTTATATAACAAGCGGTGCATGTGATGTGCCGCTTTTTTATTTCCTATTTTTCAATATTTTCCTAAAAAAGGAACGATTCATCGCATATTTAATCATGTTATCAAAAGATTTTTCCACTACTTTTGAAATAATTTAAAACCATCTGTAAATCCTGCATTATCTGAACCATTATGGTAAAGTTTTGTATTTCAATTACAATATCTTTTCTTTTATTATCCTTCCAAATACCCTGTTCCGTTTTTGCCCAGGACGATAAAATTGTCAATAAAATCATTGAAATATCCAAAGAGGATAACAGAACCATGCATCATCTAGATGTATTGACCAACCGGATTGGCGGACGCCTTATCGGTTCCAATGCCTATGAAAATGCAACCAATTGGACTGCCTCTCTTTTAAAAAAGTGGGGGCTTGAAGTTGAAATTCAGGAAGTCGGCGAACTTCCTGTAGGATTCAACAGGGGGGCATGGTTTGGTAAAATGTTGGACAACGATGGTATGATCCTGCATTTTGCCACTCCGTCGTATACGGCTGGAACGAAAGGAGTGCAAAGGGGACACGTGGTTACGGAACCTAAAACAAAGGCCCAATTCGAAAGAATGAAAGGAAAATTGAAAGGGGCATGGGTACTTATCACCGGAACCAATGACGGATGGCCTATTGATTTCTCTGAAAAGGGAGATGAGGAAAGGAGAATAATCATTGCAAACAACGAAAAGATCAAACATTATAATGATTCCGTTGCCAATATCAATAAATTGAATCCTACTAAAACTCCTATTCCGTTAAAAAAGGAAACCGATGCTCCTGCACTCTTTTACCAGGAAATGAGGGAAGCAGGTATCCTGGGTATCATACAATCCTCTCCTATCCCTATAAGGGTATTGTATGACAGAAAAAACATCGAAAAAATGGACTTTGACAATAACCTGCCTGCATGTCCCGACATTAAATTAGATGAGCATCAGTACAAGATTATCGAGCAAAAAGTAATGGAGAGAAGATACTTCCAGCTTGAGTTCGATATTCGTAACTATTTCAGACCCGGACCGGTGAAATATCACAATGTGATAGGAATAATCAGAGGAAGCGATTTCCCGGATGAATACGTAATGACCGGCGGGCATCTGGATTCCTATGATGTTGCAACGGGAGCAGTGGATTGTGGCACCGGGGTCGCTCCAAATCTCGAAGCGGCGAGGCTTATCATGGCTGCAGGCGGTAAACCTAAAAGGACCATCCTGTTTTGTTTTTGGGCTGGTGAGGAATTCGGTCTTTTAGGGTCCCGGTATTGGGTGGAACACAACATGGATAAGCTTCCCCGGATCTCAAATTATTTTAACCGTGACGGCGGACCGACAGTTGCCAATTCTTTAACCGTCACTCCCGCCATGTATGATGATTTCAAAAAAGCCACCAAAAAATTAAATGATATCAATCCCGACTTCTCTTTCACCCTGAACCAGCGTAAAGGGGAACCGATATCAAAACCGATCATCACGCCCACCAATTCAGGAGGTTCCGATCATGCATATTTTGCGGCCAACGGGGTACCTGTAATCAGTTTTGACACAAGCGATCCAAAGGGATATGATTTTGATTATAGTGAAATATGGCATACCGAACGGGATACATACAATATGAGTATTCCGGAATATATGGAACATAGTTCGGTGGTGATGGCTATCGTAGTATATAATCTTTCCTGCCTGGATAAAATACTTTCACGTATCGGGTTGTACAAAGACGAGATTTTTACCGAATCTGGAAACAAGCGTAAAAAAGACAAATGATTTTCGTATAATCGGCCATATCAGCAGAATTCTTTGAACCCGTAGTCAGAAACTGAGGTTTAAATAATTAAAAGTTGAAAGTTAATGTATCCTTAAAATTTTCCCTCACCTTTACCAAATATGTCTTGCGACTTATTTTATTCAAATGAAAAATGAAACCACTCCGTTAAGCTTAGGAACGGAGAATATCAGAAAGTTATTGATGCAGTATGCCATTCCGGCTATTATTGCCATGACAGCATCATCTATATACAACATCACCGACAGCATATTTATCGGTCACGGTGTGGGGCCGCTGGCTTTATCGGGATTGGCCATTACATTTCCCCTGATGAATCTGGCAGCAGCATTTGGCTCGTTGGTTGGCGTAGGCGCTTCCACATTATTGTCCGTTCGTTTGGGACAAAAAGATTATGAAACGGCCAATCATATACTCGGAAATGTTTTCTCGCTTAACCTCATTATGGGGTCGGCATTTACGATTGTTACCCTGATCTTTCTCGACCCGATTATGTATTTTTTCGGAGCAAGCGACGAAACCTTGCCTTTTGCGCATGACTTTATGTTCATTATTTTGTGTGGCAATGTATTCACACACATGTACCTGGGATTGAATGCCATGTTACGTTCGGCCGGTAGTCCGCAAAAAGCCATGGTAGCAACCATTTTTACCGTGGTGATCAACCTCGTTCTCAATCCATTGTTTATTTTCGGATTTGGTTGGGGGATCCGGGGAAGCGCCTTGGCAACCATTATTTCCCAGATTATTGTCCTTACATGGCAGATCAATATCTTTAGAGACAAAAGCTATTTTATCCATTTAAAGAAAGGCATTTACAAGCTGAAAAGCAAGATAGTTTCCGATGCATTGTCCATCGGTATGGCGCCGTTCCTGATGAATACTGCAGCCTGCGTGATCGTTATATTAATTAACCAGAACTTGATCAGGTATGGAGGTGATTTAGCAGTTGGCGCATATGGTATTGTCAACCGGGTGGCTTTTCTCTTTATCATGATCGTGATGGGTCTTAATCAAGGTATGCAACCTATTGCGGGATACAACTATGGCGCCCGTCTCTACACACGTGTAACGGAAGTTTTGAAACAGTCTATTTTCTGGGCAACCATTATTATGACCGTAGGTTGTGGAGTTTTGGAGTTGTTCCCGCACGCTGTTTCGTCTATTTTCACTACCGACCAACAATTGATCGATTTGGCAAGTACTGGGTTACGTTATGTTTTCGTGTTATATCCGCTTGTCGGATTCCAAATGGTTACGTCTACTTTTTTCCAGAGCATCGGTATGGCTAAAAAGGCGATTTTCTTATCATTGACCCGCCAGGTAATTTTCCTGATCCCTTGCCTGCTCATCCTTCCCCGTCATCTCGGGATTAATGGGGTATGGCTCAGTTTGCCATTGGCCGACGGTATTTCCATCTTTCTGTCGATAATCCTGCTTATTTCGCAATTCCGACAATTTAAAAACCAGGAAAAAACCTGAAGCGATCGTTTTCAAAATAAAACCGCTATTGAAACCTATCAGGATTTAAAATTCTAATAGGTTTTGATCGGCCTTATTTGCAATTATTTGTTGAATTTATATGACTTTCAATCACTTGAAATAAATTATACCTCATTAAATCTGCTTTTTGTTGGGATAATCTGAGTTTCCAAAAATCTAACGGATACAGACACGAAATCCAAAATAGGCACTGCGGTAATCCGGCTGGTCTTTTGCCCGTGATGACATACGGCAAAATTCCGCAGAAAAATCCCAGCCACCGCCACGTATGACTCGTTCCGTTCCGGAAGCAGGTCCTGTAGGGTTTGTGGTCGGGCTACTCTGATAATAATACTGGTCAAACCAATCGCTACACCATTCCCAAACATTACCGCTCATATCGAATAAACCATAACCGTTAGCTTTCTTTTGGCCTACAGGATAATTACGTTCATCGGAATCATCTTTCCACCAAGCTACTTCATCCAGAAGATCCGATCCCGAGTAGATAAAATTGTCGCCAGCACCGCCCCTGGCTGCATATTCCCATTCCGCCTCTGTAGGCAACGAATAACCATAAAAATCACAATATGCCTTTGCCCCGTACCAACTAACAAATATCATCGGGTAATCTTCCTTACCTTCCACCGCTTGCCATATGCCATTATCCAGCCGTATCTGCTGATTGAACCAGGCGGTCGAAGTCGGCAGGTAGTTAAACCATGTTTCACCATTCCAGTAATTATCAACCTCACTGTAAGGGACAGCCTGGCCAAATTGGGCCGACCAAGCGTTCAAGAATGTACAATATTGTGCATTGGTTATTTCAGTTTTACTTATCTTAAAAGCACTGATTGTCACTGTGTGTACAAATTTCTGCCAATATATTTCTTTGTCCGCTCCCATATCAAAACTTCCTGCCGGGATGTCTACAAACTCAGGAAGATTGGATGCTATTACGTTAACTGTCAGGACAGCCTGACCGCCATCGTTTCCTGTGATATTAAAACTTGTTGTCCCCGCTGCAATACCTTTCACTGTGACAACATTCCCGGAAACAGTCGCCGAAGCAATAGCCGGATCACCGTCTGAAACAACGTACGGTACAACACCATCATTGATACTTACTGTTATTTCCGCACCTGCTATTAAGGTGATCGCAGGTGTGGTCAACACAGGAGTCTGAATTCCGGTCACGGTGACGGTCAATGTTGTTTCGCCACCATCGTTACCTGTGATGTTGAAAGTTGTTGTCCCCGTTGCAATACCCTTTACCGTAATTATATTCCCGGAGATGGTCGCTGAAGCAATAGCCGGATCACCGTCAGAAATGATATAAGGAGTAACACCACCACTGACACTTACTGTCTCTTCCATATCCACTACCAATGTGATCGCCGGTGGGGTTAATAGCAGCACTTGAGGGTCAGTAATTGTAACGGACAGCGTTGCTTTTCCACCATCCGTTCCCGTAATAGTGGCCGTAAATGAACCTGATGCAATTCCCGTAATAACGATGCTTCTCCCGCTCAATTCGACTGATGCTTTCGTTACATCAACATTTGAAACCGAAAAAGGCTCAACACCGCCACTGATACTCACTGAGACTTGTTCATTCACCATCAATTCAACAGAAGATGGCGATAAAACCGGATCTACAGGTTCAACCGGCTCGTTATCACTTTTACAAAAAGTAAAAGAAAATATTACAACCCATACCAACGCTACATTCAACAATGAATAATTCATGCTTTTCATTCTCCTACCCGATAATGATCCTATTTTAAAACCTATCATGTCATTTACTTTTTTATTAGAATTAATTGCTATAAACAACTCATATTCAAAATAGTTTCTTGGCACAGATGCTTTCCGGACAGATAACCGGATTCCGGAGATTTTAATATCCAGGAACTTTACGTTATGCATATGTTGGTTTCATTTCTACGATTTCTGTACTATTAGATTTTATTTTTTATCTTTACATCAGTTTAATAATGAAATATGCATGGTACAATATGACCTCATCTTAAAAACACCTGTTGTAAAGAGCATTCGATGAACGATACTTGTTTATTGCAGCAGTTTTTAGACAAAGGTATATTCCTAAACATAAGCATGATCAATAAATCAAATATGGAACAAAAATATTTTATCACAATTGGACGACAATTAGGAAGCGGTGGCAAGCAAATCGGGGAAAAATTATCCGGGATATTAAATATTGCCTGTTACGACAAGGAGTTAATACAAATAGCGTCACAGGAGAGTGGCTTAGGCCGCGAGTTCTTCGAACAGGCTGATGAGAAAATGCGATTCAGCATTTTTGGTAACTTCATGGGATTATGGCCAAGCTATATGGATGAAGGTTATACCAATAATTATTTATGCAATGAATACCTGTTTAAAATACAAAGCGACGTAATTCGTAAACTTGCCGAAGAACAATCTTGTATCTTTGTAGGAAGATGTGCTGATTACATCCTTCGCGAACATCAGCGCTGTATCAATATTTTCATCAGCGCCGACATGAAAGACCGCATACAACGAATTAGTGAGAGTCAACAAATTACTCCCGAAACAGCTAAAGAAATGATTGAGCGGACAGACAAGAAAAGAGCCGGATATTACAATTACTATACCAATAAGACATGGGGTATGGCTGCTTCCTACCATTTATGTATTAATTCGTCTGTTCTTGGTATTGACGACACTGTGGAACACATACAATCTTTCGTAGGAAAAAAGCTGGAAATATAACTCCGGCAGACCAGTACAGGTATTTCTAAATGTAGTACAAAACATAAAAATAATCCGATCCAAAATATCGTGGAATATATTAGCTTTGTGATGACAAATTAAACATCCATACTTATATAATTAAGCCTAATGAAATATTACATCTTTACTTTTATCTGCTTGTTTTCCTTGAGTGTAGCAGCTCAGCAAGCCCCTGTGCGTGTTGGCATCGATGGTCTGTCCCATTCACATGTTCATGGTTTGTTGAATGCCATGTCGCGTACCGATATGCAGATTGTCGGGATTGCCGAGAGCGACCGCGATCTGGCCGAACGGTATGCCAAGCGTTATGGTTTCGATATAAGCATTGTATATAATACCGTCGAAGAAATGACGGAAAAAACAAAGCCCCAGTGTGTCATGGCTTTTAATTCGATTTATGACCATATGCATACTGTAGAAGTATGTGCCCCGAAAGGCATACATGTAATGGTGGAAAAGCCTTTGGCTGTGAGCGTTGCTCATGCAGAAAAGATGGCTAAGCTTGCCCGGCAGAACAACACGCTACTGCTTACCAACTACGAAACCACCTGGTATTCAACCAATCATAAAGCTTACGAAATGTCTGTAAAGCAACATTCTATCGGGGATATCCGTAAAGTAATCATCTGCGACGGGCATGAAGGGCCAAAAGAAATCGGTTGTAATCCCGAATTTCTAGCATGGCTTACCGATCCGAAACTGAACGGCGGTGGTGCAGTGATCGATTTTGGCTGCTATGGCGCCAACCTGATGACCTGGCTGATGCAAAACCAGCGTCCGTTAGCCGTTTCAGCTACCTTGCAGCAAATCAAACCCAACGTTTATCCAAAGGTAGACGACGAGGCTACTATTGTGGTGACTTATCCCCACGCCCAAGCGATTATCCAGGCCTCGTGGAACTGGCCGTTCTCACGTAAGGACATGGAAGTTTACGGAGCTACCGGATATGTCAAAGCATTGAATCCCACTAATTTTGTTTTTCGTATGCCCAAGGAAAGGACAGAAACCGAGGAAAAGCTATCTCCCTTAGCGGCCCCTGCCGACGACCCGTTCAGATATTTTATGGCAGCCGTACGCGGGGATATCAAAGTCGCACCAACCGATTTATCATCTTTGGAAAACAACCTGATTGTGGTAGAAATACTTGAAGCCGCCCGTAAAAGCGCTGCTTCGGGAAAGACGGTCAAACTAGGTGGAAAATAGATGGCAACTGCATTCATAAATTTTCCAGCGTTTAATAAAAAAGGCTTACTTTTGCGGGCTAAAGATTAGGAAAATGCAGTATTACAGTACCAACAAAAAAGCTCCCCCGGTTACACTCCGGGAAGCCGTGACTAAAGGTTTGGCATCCGATTCGGGTCTTTATATGCCCGAACACATTGGGCAGCTTCCGGATGATTTCTTTAAGCGAATGTATGACATGAGTTTGCAGGAAATTGCACTGGAAGTCGCCAATCATTTTCTGGAGGGTGATATTCCGGCTACCGACCTGAAAAACATGGTGTACGATACACTCGATTTTCCCATTCCCATGGTGAATATCCACGACCGGCTCTACACACTTGAGTTATTTCATGGTCCTACCATGGCTTTCAAGGACGTGGGAGCAAGATTCATGGCACGTTTGTTGGGTTATTTTACCAAGCATGAAAAACAGGAAATCAATGTGTTGGTCGCTACTTCCGGCGATACGGGAAGCGCAGTTGCCAACGGTTTTTACAAGGTGCCTGGTATCCGTGTGTTCGTGCTGTATCCCAAAGGATTGGTCAGTCCGCTACAGGAAAAACAATTCACCACATTGGGTGAAAACATTACCGCCATCGAAGTTGATGGTACTTTCGACGATTGTCAACATTTAGTGAAACGTGCTTTTGCCGACGAGGAACTGAATAAACGGAAGAGGCTCACCTCGGCTAATTCAATCAACTGGGCCCGTCTGTTACCCCAATCATTTTATTATTTCTGGGGAGTAGCGCAAATGGGGCATAAGGCTGGCGAAATCATCTGTTCCGTTCCGAGCGGCAACTTCGGGAATATTTGTGCCGGACTCATAGCCAAACGTCTGGGACTACCGATAGCTCGTTTCATTGCAGCCACCAATATCAACGATATCGTGCCCCAGTACCTGCAAAACGGCCGGTTTAATCCCCGCCCGTCGGTGGCTACCATAGCCAACGCAATGGATGTGGGCAATCCGAGTAATTTTGCCCGGATTATCGACTTGTATAGCAATTCATATGCAGCCATTTGCGAAGATATCGGAGGCTTTGTCTGTACCGACGACCAGATACGCGCCACAATCAAGGATGTATATACGCGCCGGGGATATCTTCTGGATCCACATGGAGCTATTGGATATAGGGCATTGAATAATTACCTGGATGGTCATCCGTCGCAAACGGGTTTCTTTATCGAGACAGCCCACCCAGCCAAATTCACCGAAACAGTGGAACAGATTATTGACAAAGATGTGGCTTTGCCTCCAAATCTGGCACGCTTTGCCCATGGTATCAAACAGGTTGAAAATCTGCCTGCCAATTTCGAAACAGTAAAACAGTTTATTATAGATTATTAAATTGCTTTATTAGAACTTATAACTCCTGTTGTCCGTTAGAATATATAGACGGTCAATGTAAAAAAATCGATCATCAATGATATTGCGTACGGAAAATTTAGTAAAAAGATACCGTAGCCGGACAGTGGTTAAGGGTGTTTCAGTGAATGTTTCGCAAGGTGAGATTGTGGGATTGCTCGGCCCCAACGGCGCGGGAAAAACTACATCGTTCTACATGATTGTGGGGCTGATTACTCCTAACGAAGGACAAATTTTCCTTGACGATTTCAACATCACCAAAGAACCGGTGTACCGCCGTGCGCAAAAGGGAATCGGTTATCTGGCACAGGAAGCATCCGTTTTCAGAAAATTGAGTGTGGAAGATAACATCAAGTCGGTACTCGAAATGACTAATTTACCTAAAGCTACGCAACGCGAACGGGTGGAACAGTTATTACAGGAATTCGGATTGAACAAGATACGTAAAAGCCTCGGAATACAGTTGTCGGGCGGTGAACGTCGCCGTACGGAAATTGCGCGTGCACTGGCTATCGACCCTAAATTTATCCTTTTGGATGAACCTTTTGCCGGCGTCGACCCTATTGCCGTGGAAGACATACAATTTATCATCTCCAAACTGAAAAAGAAAAATATAGGGATCCTGATTACCGACCACAACGTTCACGAAACGTTATCCATCACCGACCGTGCCTATCTGCTCATCGAAGGGAAGATATTCAAGGCCGGGACAGCACAGGAATTAGCTGAAGATAAACAGGTAAGGAAACTATACTTGGGTGAAAAATTCGAATTACGCCGTTATGATGAATAGTTTTTTGACACCACTCGTAACATTTTTACCATTTCATACGTATAATAACTAATAGGTCATTGTTTTAACTTGGTTTGAAAAATAATTGTTGTGGACATAAATAAATACATTCGTGAGTTTTTGGCGGAAAATCCGTCAGTAGTGGTGCCGGGATTAGGCCGTTTTATTGCTGTAGATAAGCCTTCTGTAATCATAGGCGATGTTGTGTTGCCCCCTATCCGGACGGTGGAATTTAACAGTACGGATGATGAAGATGATGGTATCTTTACGGCATATATTGCTGAACAGGATCAGATTGATATCGAAAAAGCCAGAACCGAAACAGCGGAGTTTTACGATCAGCTCAAAGGAAAACTAGCTAACAGGAAAACAATCTTACTCAACGACTTGGGCACATTATCGGTTAATGACGTTGGTGATATTATTTTCACACCCGACATCGGGCTTCATATCGAACGGAAAGATAGTTATGGGCTTGCTTCAATCAATCTTCATGGAGGCGGGGAAACAATCATCCCTGATCCTGTAATATCTGCCCAAACCATAGAATCACCCCTGTCTGTACCCGTTGAAACAGAACCGGTACAGGCAACCCAATCAACGACAACTCCGGAACCTGAAATCATTTCCCCGCAGGATACAATACCTGCCGCCGTTCCGGAAGAGAGTTTGTTTGCATCGGAACATGTACGTGTTCATGAAAATACGGAACGCCGGTCTATTATGGAAAGGCGCGAACCACCCGTTAAACCTCCCCGGGCAGGAGCAACTCCGCCGCCCCAGACCAAAAAGAAACAACAACCCGAAAAGAAGAAAAAAACAAGTACGGCAGGTAATGGCTTTCCCATGTGGATCGTACTTGTGTTGTTGATTGCGGGAGCATTGGGTATCGGTTTTTATTTCGGTTATCCTAAGATATCGCCCTATATCGATTCGACAATCAGTTCGATAAAAGGCAGCAAGAAAACAAACGATAAGACGCAAACCGCACAAACGACAACGGGAACGGAAAAAAATACACCTAATTCCGAAGTGGCACAAACTTTAGACGATGCCACCAACAAGAAGAATGCATTGAACCCTGCTGGCGAAAGCACATCGCAACCGTCCGCACAACCTACCAGGCAAACCGCTACTCCATCGCAAACCCCGACGCAATCTGCATCACAAACTTCGACGCAGCCAGTAACGAAACCCGCGACATCAACCACAACACCGGATCGGTCACAACCGGCTCCCAAACAAGGAAGTGTGGGACAAGGTAAATATTTGCTGATTGTTGGTAGTTTCACCACCCAGGCTGGTGCCGAAAAGTTTGGTAAAACGTTACAAAATGCAGGAATCAATTACGAAATCATTGATTTTGGAGGTGGCCGTGTCAGGGTGGCAGTAGCAAGTTATAATAACAAGACAGAAGCGTTTAATCAAGTAAATAATTTCAAGACAAAACCCCATTGTGAAAATGTATGGGTACTCAGCAGGTAATTAATGTATAGTCTGTTCATCCATCTCTATTCCGTTTTTGTGCGCTTTGCAGCTTGTATTGGCAATACAAAAGCCAAACAATTAGCCGAAGGGCAGAAAAACATCTGGAAAGAAATCCAGAGTAAGTTACAAGATGGGGAACAACATATCTGGATACATTGTGCATCGGTAGGCGAATTTGAACAGGGACGGCCGTTAATTGAGGATATTCGTAACCAGTATCCGCAATATGTAATTGTAGTTACTTTTTTCTCGCCATCGGGATTTGAATTGCGTAAAAATTACGGGAACGCCCGTGTTTTTTACCTTCCCTACGATACACGACGCAATGCCCAACGGTTTATCGAACTGGTACAGCCACAAAAGATCTATTTCATTAAGTACGAATTCTGGCGTAATTACCTGCGTACGATCAAACGGCATCGCATTCCGCTTTATCTTGTTTCGGCAAATTTCCGTGCCGACCAGGCGTTCTTCAAATGGTATGGAGGCTGGTACCGTGCTTTGCTGAAATCGTTCACTCACTTTTTCGTGCAAAACGAGCGATCCCGGAACCTGTTGGCTCAGGCCGGCTTCAATAACGTTACCGTAACCGGTGATACTCGTTTCGACCGCGTTTGCCGTATTGTCGACCAGGCACGCGATCTTCCCGAAATAAAACAATTCGTGCAGGGAAAAACCTGTATGGTAGCCGGAAGTACCTGGCCGCCCGACGAAGAAATCTTAGTGCATTACATGAATACGGAACGGCGGGATATGAAGTGGATATTTGCTCCCCATGAACTGCACGACCAACAAATCGACCAATTGATATCATCCGTTAATGGCAAAGCTATACGATACTCCAAACTGAGCGGCACAGACCCATCCGGATATGATGTTTTGGTGATCGACAACATTGGAATGCTATCATCCCTTTATCGCTATGGTACAGTGGCATATATCGGTGGCGGGTTCGGAAAAGGAATACACAACACCCTCGAAGCCGCAGCCTACGGGATCCCGGTACTCTTCGGACCTGCTTACAAGAAATTCCAGGAAGCGGTTGATCTTACCGAACAAGGCGGAGCCTTTCCCATCAACAATTACGAAGAACTGTCGCGACAACTCAACGATTTATTCGACCATCCCGATAAGATGAAACAAGCTGGAAACATTGCTGGCGCTTTTGTCGCTTCGGGACGCGGCGCCACGGAAAAGGTGATCAAAATATCGTTCGCTTAAGTCCCGGCAGAGTAAAAACAAATCAAATCAACAGATAACTTTTAGTACCATCTCAAATAATGCTTTTGCATTATTGGTACTTCCTTGTGCGCCTTTGTTCAATGCCATTTTTCGATGTTCAGGTAGATTTGAACTGGAATAGATAAAGAATGGTGTTTTATTTTCGGAATTTCTTATTACTTCTAATAAAACATAACCTTCATGCTCCCCTTCTTTTCTTGCCATGTCGGATATAATTGCTACATAGGGTCTGCTGAAAAAGTAATAATATTTTATAAATCAATGCTTTTAATACCATTTTCTCTATCCTAAGTGCAAGGAAATATGATAAAAGTGCTCAAAACCCTTGCACTTGAAAAATTGGCCGATTCAATTTTCTCGGAT
>JAVBNI010000010.1:0-51210 GCA_031551645.1 Bacteroidales bacterium
CGGATTCGGAGCCAACAACAGCACATACACTACGCCGGCGCTCACCGATACCACGTGGTACCGCCGTATTGCCATTGCTGCCTGCGGCGCCGCCGATACTTCCGCTTCGGCGCGGATTGCCGTATTACCCGATTTTGATGCAGGGGAAATTTCTTCATCCGGGCAAACTTATTGCTCCGGGAAAGATTTGCCCGGCACCATCGGCAGCATCAAGAATGCGTCGGGCGGCGACTATGCCGGCGGGATTACCTACCGGTGGTTGCTCGACGACGTAGAGATCGCAAACACCAACTCGGCGACCTACACGCCTGTTGTCAGCCTTCCCGGCGTATATACCTTTACCCGCGAAGCGAAAGACACGAAGTGCAATACCGATTTTGAGACTTCTTCAGGTTCATACCTGTTAACCATCCATACAACGCCCGAGCCAACCATTATTGGCCCCGATAGTGGTTGTACCGGCGAACACATCACGTTTTCCACCCAAGCGTATGGTTCTTACCAGTGGGCAATTACCAACGGAATGGACGGTACCATCAGCGGATTCGGGAATACTTCCCAGTCAATATTTACATGGTATGCTTCCGGAACAAAGACCGTATCGGTAACGGTATCGGAAACCAACGGATGTTCGGCTACGGTTACTAAAGATATTGTTATTGCGCCCATAGCGGATACCGGGCCGATATACCGGGTGCCGAACCGGCAGTAGGTGTTGTCCGCGTAATACTTCAATCGCGGATGGCATCGCTGTGTACATTGAACTCGTCGTCCAACTGGTTGCGCGAGTCTTGGTTGATGTAAATTTTCCCATCTATAACTCGGTAATCAAAATGGTTGGTTAGGACGGGTCATCTTCTATTTTTCTTCAGTTGAGTTATAAAGTTAAAACCTATGAAGATGCCGATGAAGATGCCGAGAATGTTGCAAAACAACTGTTGAAAACTGGGTTAAACGAGTCTGAGAGTATTGATCAATCAATTGCCTCAAAATAGTGTGAATCTACAAAAATGAGTTGAAAGTATTTATTTATCAAATTATAATTTTTAAACCCGAAAAGAAAATATACTTTTGAGTCAAAATAGAGTTATTTGAACAAGAAAAACAACGCACTTAAAAGCCAATACAGTCATTATAAGATCGCTACCCATTCGGAGTAATGATATTTTTATAGCTTAATATGCAGATTGTTGTATGGATGCAAGGCGAGTTCACGAAGCGAAACGAGTAATTTTCAACTGTCAATTACTATGATTATTTTTACCTTTTTAAATCCTGAAATATGATATTAATTGCGGACAGTGGTTCCACCAAAACCACATGGCGCCTTACCGGTAAGGACGTGGAAACTAAAACTTGTGTTACAAAAGGAATTAATCCTTTTTTGCTCAGTAAAGACGAGATTACCCAAATGCTGGAAATGGAATTTACTCTTCCGAAAGAAAATATTTTATCTGTTTTTTATTACGGAGCAGGCGCCTTACCCGAAAAAAAACCAATGTTATTCGACATCTTGTCATCTTTTTTTGATACGGACAAAATAGAAATTAATAGTGACCTTCTGGCGGCTGCACGGGCGCTTTGTCAAAACATGCCCGGAATTGCCTGCATCATGGGAACTGGATCCAACTCATGCTTTTACGATGGGAAAGAGATTGTAAAAAACGTACCGCCACTCGGATTCATTCTTGGCGATGAAGGAAGTGGTTCGGCTTTGGGCCGGAAATTGTTATCCGACATTCTTAAGAACCAGATTTCAGCTTTTATCCGCGATGATTTTTTTGCTACTTACCCAATAACAATTGGCGAAATACTTGAAAATACATACCGGAAGCCTTTTCCCAATCGTTTCCTTGCACAATATACCCACTTCATAGCCAAACATATTCATCATCCTGAAATAGAAGCATTGGTCGACAATAGCTTTTGCGATTTTTTTCGAAGGAATGTGATGCAGTATGCAGAAAGTCTATACCTTCCGATTCATTTTACGGGAAGCGTAGCTTTTTATTTTCAAGATCATCTGAAAAAATCTGCCCGATCGTTTGGATTAACCATTGGAAAAGTTTGCCGGGAACCTATGGAAGAGCTTGTGGCCTACCATTTGAACCATGCGGAAGACCTGTCAGCGTTCGATAGAACCTGACAGTGTCTGAATGACGCTGGGCGCTGAGAGGGTAGGGGACTTTCAGTATTTTGCTGATATCATCCGCCATTTACCATTGATATCCTTACGGGGTGTAATATCTGTATAACCATATTGTTCCAGTATGGTTGCCGTTTCGTTTGAAAATGCTTCATTGGTTTCAAGAAAAATACGACCAGGCGTCTGTAATTTTTTTAATCCAAACTGAGCAATATGTCTGTAAAAAAGCAGGGGATCATCGCCGGGTGCAAACAACGCTTGATGGGGTTCGTACTCCAATACATTGGAGTGCATCGATGATTTCTCCGGTAGCGAAATATAAGGCGGGTTACTTACTATGATGTCGAAAAATGTTTCGGGAAAAAGTCTGTCTGCATTATCCGATAATATATCGCCTTCGATTACATGAACCTGTACGTTGTTGTTACCGGTATTGGTTCTTGCAATAGTCAATGCCTGTTTGGAAATATCCATCGCCCAGACTTCGGAAAAAGGAAGCGAAGCCGCCAGCGATATGGCGATGCAGCCACTTCCCGTGCCTATATCGAGTATTTTTGGACGAGATTCCCTATCGGAAAAAGTATGTGTTTTATATTCGTGTACGATCCAATCTACTAACTCTTCTGTTTCCGGGCGCGGAATCAATACATCGGGTGTAACCATGAATTTGAGACCGTAAAATTCGGTTTCACCAATAATATATTGTATGGGCCGGTACTTTTTAAGTTCATCCACTGCGACTTGGATATGAAGGATATTCCCATCCGGGATTTCTTCATTGGCCCGTAAATGCATATCTACCGGAGACATATTGTAATAATACCGGAACAATATCCGAATTAAGCTATCGATTTCTTGTTCCGGATAATAACTGGTTAGTTGTGTATGTATATCGGAGATAATTTGATGAATGGCGGGCATGTAAGAGGTTGTGATTAAAGGAAATATTTTTACCAATCTTTTACAAAAGTAAGAAAATAGGACAAAAATGATTTTTATAACAAGAATACTTTATTATTTCAATTTTCTTCCACACGCTTAATTTGCTAAAAAAGAGCAAAATGCCTCATGGGTTATTTTCAAAATGAAAAAAATATTAATTTTTTTTGAAAAAATAGTACTTTGTTATACATGGTACTAAAAATATTTCATATCTTTGCATTGTCAAATTAGTTGTAAAACCTCTAATAAATTTCATATCATGAAGAAGATCATATCAGTACACCTTGGGGACAGGGTATTTCAAATCGAAGATGATGCTTATGCATATCTAAACAATTTGTTGAATGGGCAATGGAAAAAGAAGGAATTGGAAAGCCAGGTAGCTGACCGGTTGATGCAAAAAATCAACGGGAGTAAAACTGTGATCACATATCCCGATGTGGTGGACGTACTGTATCAACTCGGTTTTTCGGCATCGGACAATCAATTTGCAGCTTCTCCGCAACCTGCCAAAAGATTATACCGGCAATTGAATGATAAGATGATTGGTGGAGTATGTACCGGATTGGGCGAATATTTTGATGTAGATCCCGTTTTGGTGAGGGTGCTATTTGTAATTGCTTTTTTCCTGGGCAGTATGGGGTTCTGGCTCTATATTATCCTCTGGATTATTGTACCTAAAGCGCCTAAACTGTTAAACTCATAATCATGAGCG
Source organism: Bacteroidales bacterium (assembly GCA_031551645.1). Lineage (GTDB taxonomy): Bacteria > Bacteroidota > Bacteroidia > Bacteroidales > UBA4181 > JAIRLS01. The sequence goes on from JAVBNI010000010.1 coordinate 3,804, forward strand.
CCGATAATGCAAAAGCCCAGATGCGGAAAGGGATATTGGAATATTGTATTCTTTCCGTATTGTCCGAAGGCGATGCGTATGCTTCCGACATTATCAACCGGCTGAAAGAGGCCCGGATGATTGTTGTGGAAGGAACATTGTACCCTCTGCTCACCCGGCAGAAAAATGCCGGGTTGCTGGCCTATCGCTGGGAAGAGTCTACCCAAGGGCCGCCACGTAAATATTATTCAATTACCGAAGACGGTTCCCGGTTCTTAGACGAGCTGGACTCATCGTGGCAGGAACTGGTCGACTCAGTAAATAAACTCCGCAAAAATCACCAAACAAGCTAATTTTTATAAAAATGAAACGAGTAGAAGCCATTAATATAAATGGTATTGTTTTCAGCATCGACGATGATGCTTATGCCAAACTTAGCATATACCTGGATGCTCTGAGTAGTTATTTTGAAGATGAACAGGGAGGACGCGAGATTATTGCAGACATAGAGGCCCGCATCGCCGAGCTATTTGCCGAGCGAAGCGGTGGAACGGGACAAGTGGTAAATATTGCGGATGTAGCCCAGGTCATCGAGACGCTCGGTACGCCTGAAGATATTGCAGGAGCCGATTCGGATACGAACATGGAAGAGACGTCTCCGCGCCCCAGACAGGCGGAAAAGCCGACACACCGCCTTTATCGCGATCCCGATCACCGTTACCTTGGCGGCGTATGTGCTGGAATCTCCGCATGGTTGGGGATTAATCCGGCTATTCTCCGTTTGGTATTTATTTTGGCAACCTTTTTTTATGGGTCATCGGTAGTTGTTTACTGTATCCTGTGGATCATTATTCCCATAGCCAAGACAACTGCGCAAAAGCTCGAAATGCGTGGGGAACCGGTTACCATCAGTAACATCGAAAAGAATATAAAAGAAAGCTTTTCTGATCCATCGCTTAAGCAATCGTTCCGGAACTTCCTGAATGAAGCGGGTGAATTTGTGGGTAAAGTAATTGGATTTATTGGACGGTTTATCGGTGTTATCGTGGGGTTGTTCCTGTTTTTTACAGGTATTTGTTGTACTATTCTTTTTGTGAGCTTGATTTTTGTTCAGGATATAGCCTTCAATCATTGGGTGGAATGGGATTTTCTGTCGTTCAATGAATTATTCAGGCATATTATATCACCGGGATCATATACTTTATTGTTTATCTGCTCTGTTATAGTGGGGGCTTTGATCATATTTGCCCTCTTTTTCTGGGGTATCAAATTGATAGCGGGTTTTCAGGTGAAACACAAAATGTTGCATGTTGCTTTATCAATTTTATGGGTAATAGCTATTGTTGCCGGGGTGGTTGTTTGTTTTTTAGAAGCCCGCAACTATGCATGGCGCAATGAACAACTCGTCGAGATAAAGCAGATAGCTCCGGCTGATACTTTGTTCCTTGCTGCAATTCCGTCACAAATGAAAATATCCAACAATCCGATGGATGTCTATTACGACAAAACCAACGGTTGTTTCTACGGAAAGCCAAACTTGCATGTCCGTAGAAGTGATGATGGGCAGATCAAACTGAGACTTAACAAAGAAGCGCAAGGAAAAAGCAGAATGGACGCATACCAGTATGCCGAAAATATTGAATATAATGTTGTCGTTCAAGATTCTTTGTTGACCTTTCCTCCACATTTCAAGGTAGTACCGCAGGACAAATGGAAATTCCAGACACTGGATATGGTATTGTATGTGCCGGAAGGAACGGTAATCGTTGCAGACGAGACCTTATGTACTGACCGTGCTCTTGGACGATGGTTCCGATGGAATTTCAGTACGTATTGTGCCTGGATTATGACTAATGATGAGGGTTTGGAACCAACATCCAGGGAAAGATAACGAATTGGGTTGAAGTGAAAAACCCCGTATGGTAATGGTGCCATGCGGGGCTTTTCTTCTTTTTTGAAATTTGTTTGAATCTGGTTTTCTGCATAGTCGGGCAGGTGTCATTTGTTTTTATAAAAGATTGCTGTAATAATTATCTAAAATGATATATTTGCCGCATCATTATTAAAATTTCGTCACCATGACAACAGAAGAAAAAGTATTGGAAGCCATGCGCAAGACAGGAGAACCGGTAAACGCCGGAAAGATAGCCGAACTGACAGGTATCGACAAAAAGGAAGTGGAAAAGGCTATGAATAAACTCAAAGCCAATGGAAGTATCACTTCTCCCAAACGCTGTTTCTGGGAACCTGCTAAATAGGGCTTTTTGTAATGAGCAACGGTAACTTTTCAGTAAGTTGCCGTTTTTTATTTTTAATTTACAGCGTCGTATGCGCCTTTTACTAACAAAGCTGCTTGAGGAGCCACTTTTCCACCCGGCATTACCTCTGTCAGTTCACCTTGTCGTTCTCCGGTATGTACGAGTATTTTGCGAAAAGCATACCCATCGGGTTCCGATTTTTCGAGCAGAAGTACAAAATGATTGTTTTCTTCGGTAATTAATGCATCGGTAGGTATAGTCCACGCAGTACGTGAATCAACAATAACGGTGGCATCAATATACATGCCGGCCAGCAGTTTTTGCCGTGCGCTGTCGGAAGGAACAGCCAAAACAGTTGCCGTACGGTTGGCATTATCAATAGCCTTACCCATCAACTTAACTGTAGCTGTGAATGTTTTACCGGAGTTTTCGGGCAAAGTGAAGCGTACTTCTTGTCCCGGTTTCACAGATAGTATATCTTTCTCAAATACGGCTAAATTCAGTTGCAATTGCCGCGTGTCAGTGATTTCAGTCACTATATCGCCCGGATGTGCCACCATATTGATGTCGGCTTCGATACGGGTGACATCACCGGCAATCGGTGCACGAAGCATGGCCTGTGGTATGATGTGCCCTTGGGTTATTTCGTTAATATCGAGGTTCAACAACAGAAGCTGCTGTTTCAAACCTTCGCGGGTAGCAGCAGCCTTCTGGTAATTGCTTTCGGCTTCGAGAAATGTTTTTTCGGAGGCGATTTGCTCGGCACGCAGTGCTTTCTGTCGTTCATATTCGGCTTGCAGCGATTTCATCTGACCCGATATTTCAAGGTATTGTTGTTGTAATGCAATGATTTCAGGACCTTCAAGGCTTAACAATGCTTGTCCTTTTTGCACTTGATCACCCAATTGTATGAAAATGTTTTTGACAGATCCACTCACAGCAGGGCTGATTTTTGCCCGTCCCGTAGGAGGTACGTCGACTATTCCGCGAGCTTTGACTTCTACTTTGAATGCATGCTGTTGCAGCGAGCCAGTGGTCATCTTCATGTTGTCGAATTGAGCCTTGGTGATATGTACCAATGAGTCGAACGATTCTTCTTCCCCGGTAGGGGCATTTTTCGATTTACATGACCATACGATACAGGCGATGATGATAAAATGAAGGTATTTCATATGAATATATTTTGATTTGAAAGTACTTTCGAGTAAATAATCGGTATTTTATCCTTGGTGTACAATACCGGTTTAGTGAACTCTGTTTGCATTTTCAACTGTCAATTTTCAATTATTTATTAGATAACGTGTCATCTTGAACGGGTTCTTCGTCCGGGTAACAATCCGATAACCTGTCGGGGGCCGGATTTGCATATCGGCCACCGTCTATCACTTTATACAGTACTGGTAGTACAATCATGGTGAGTAATGTGGAAGTGATCAATCCGCCAATGACCACTGTGGCCAACGGGCGTTGTACTTCAGCACCGGCATGGGTCGATATGGCCATTGGGAGAAAACCGAGCGCCGCAGCTGATGCTGTTAAGGCTACGGGTCGTAGCCGGTCTATTGTACCGCGGATAATCAGTGAGTCGATGTTTTTTATGCCTTGTTTTTCGAGTGTTTTAAAGTGCTCTATCAGCACAATACCGTTCAATACGGCAATACCGAACAAGGCGATAAAACCCACCCCTGCGGATATACTGAATGGTAACCCGCGTATGGCTAATGTCAGTACGCCACCGACAGCAGCCAACGGAATGGCGGAAAACACCATGATAGTGTCGCGCATCGACGTAAAGGCAAAGTACAACAATACGAATATAAGGCAGAGGGCGATAGGTACGGCTACTTTCAACCGTTTGGTGGCGCTTTGCAGGTTTTCGAACTGCCCCCCATAATCCACAGTATAACCAGGCGGCAGACTGATTTTTTGGCTCACGATGGCCGAAATATCATCCACAACGCTTTGCATATCGCGGTCGCGGACATTTACCCCTATCACTACGCGACGCTGGGTATTATCGCGCGAAATTTTGGCCGGACCTTCCGCATAACTAATCTCAGCCACTTCCCGCAAAGGAATTTGTCCGCCAGCTGGAAGCGGTACATACAGGTTGCGGAGATCGTCAATGTCGCTACGGCTGGCTTGGTTGAATCGTATCACGAGGTCGAACCGTTTTTCGCCTTCAAACACGCTGCCTACCTTCTGCCCTGCGAAACCAAGAGTGATAATGTCGTTAAGCGCCGCTATTTCCAATCCATAGCGGGCTATTTTGTCGCGATCGTATTTCACCATCATCTGGGGTAACCCGTCTATCTTTTCTACGATAATATCCGCTGCACCCTGCACCCCGGTAATCGCGCTTTTCACTTCCTGCGCTTTCTGATACAGGATTTTCACATCTTCACCATAAATCTTAATGGCTACATCGGAACGTGATCCGGATATTAACTCATTGAACCGCATCTCAATAGGTTGTGTAAATTCCACTTCCATGTTGGGAAATACGGATAGCGCTTCTTTGATTTTTTCGGCCAGTTCGTCTTTTGTCTTTGCCGATACCCATTCCTTCTTGGGTTTTAGGCGTACGATGATGTCGGTTTCCTCCATTGACATGGGATCGGTGGGTACTTCTGCAGCGCCGATACGGCTTACCACCTGTTTTACTTCGGGAAATTTTTCGAGTAATATCTGTTCGATTTTCGTGGTGGTTTCAATGGTTTTACTCAATGAGGTGCCGGTTTTGAGCACCGGTTGTATCACAAAATCGCCTTCGTCCAACTGAGGAATGAATTCGCCGCCCATGCGGTTATAAATAAAGATGGCTAAAGCGAGTAATACTACCGCCGTGGCCAATACAAAACGTGTATGTCTCAGTGCCCACCGGATGGATGGCAGGTAGGTAGTTTGCATGAAGCGGATGATATGCGTCGATATGGATTTCTTATTTTCCTTGCCGGGACGGAGGACCAGCGACGACATCACCGGGAGATAGGTGAAGCAGAGAATCATGGCTCCGATGAGGGCAAAGCTGAAAGTGAGCGCCATCGGGCGGAACATTTTGCCTTCGACGCCAACCAGCGACAGGATGGGGATGAATACGATGAGGATAATGAGTTGTCCGAACACTGCCGAGTTCATCATCGTGGAAGCGCCATCGCCGGTGATGCTATCGATTTCTCGTTGCCGTTCTTTTTTAGTTAACTTTTTCAAATGTTCACTGCGTGAAGTAATCTGGAACGAGATACACTCTACGATGATAACCGCTCCGTCGATGATAATCCCGAAGTCTATGGCGCCGAGGCTCATCAGATTGGCATCGATACCAAAAGTGTTCATCAGTGCGATGGCAAACAGTAGACAAAGCGGAATGATGGATGCTACCACTAATCCCGAACGAATACTTCCCAAAAGGAGAACAACCACAAAGATCACAATGAGACAGCCCAGGATGAGATTCTCAGCAACGGTAGTTGTGGTCTTGGCTACCAATTCGCTACGTTCAAGGAAGGCGTTGATATATACCCCTTCAGGTAAGGTTTTCTGTACTTTGGTCACACGGTCTTTAACGGCCTGTATCACTTGTTTCGAGTCGGCGCCTTTGAGTATCATGATCTGCCCAAGCACTTTCTCACCCTGGCCATTACCTGTGATAGCCCCGAAACGGTTGGCATGGCCGAAGCGTACCTCTGCCACATCCCGCACCAGCACAGGCACGCTCCTTACATTCTTCACAACGATATTCTCGATATCTTCTATCGAGTTGATTTGGCCCTCGCCACGAATGAAATAGCTTTGATTCACCTTTTCAATGTATGCTCCACCGGCAATACTGTTATTCATTTCAAGCGCTGTCACTATTTCGCCGATAGTGACATTCATCGCATTGAGTGTTGCCGGGCGCACTGCCACCTCGTACTGCTTAAGGTAACCGCCCCAGGTGTTTATTTCCACTACGCCGCGTATACCGGATAGTTGCCGCTTCACAATCCAGTCTTGTATCGTACGCAGATCGGTCACCGTGTAGCGGTCCTCGTATCCGGGCTTTACCTCGAGCGTGTACTGGTATATTTCGCCCAGACCTGTACTGATAGGCCCCATCTACGGTGTGCCAAAATTATCAGGGATCTGTTCTTCGGCCGAAACTAATTTTTCAGCCACTAATTGGCGCGGCAGGTAAGTACCCATCCTATCCTCAAAAACGATAGTAACCACTGACAACCCGAACTTCGAAATGGAACGTATTTCCTGTACGCCCGGTAGATTGGCCATCTCCATCTCGATGGGATAGGTGATGAATTGCTCGATGTCTTGCGTCGACAGGTTGGTTGAGGTGGTAATCACCTGTATCTGGTTGTTGGTGATGTCGGGTACCGCCCCGATGGATACCCTCGAGACAGAGATGATACCCCATCCCAACAAACCGGCGGTGAACAGCAGGATGAGCAGTTTATTATGAAGACTAAATTGGATGATTTTGGACAACATGGAGACGATTTTAAATTTTGAATTCTGGTTAATCGCTCGTGAGAACACTGACATGATCCACTAAAACACAAAACTCATGAAGAACTTCTTATGTCCTTCGTGTTTTTATAGGATATTAATACGTTCCCGGAAAAATTATACGGTAGGAGGCGCCCGAAGAAGTGTAGCTGCAATAAAAGAATTGGAACTCCCTGGTAAAACGTAATGACATAATGCCACATAGGTCAGATCAATCACCGGAACAGGAACTTGTAGTGGTTTGCAATTGACATGTGGTGTAACACCATAAATCAGCGAAACAGGGGTATCATCCGCTTCGAGAAAATAATATTCGCAACAGCGGGGATGTGTGTGTCGTGGCATCTGATGGTGCAATCGGTGAGCGTGCCCGTTATCGTCCGTCGTTAGACTGATTTGTGCAGGTTGTTGCAGATACAGGCAGTGGCTATGCGGTATGACAGCATGTGCCAACATCAATATATACACTGCAAGTGTCAGGTACGATATGGTTACTTTTGATTGCATATGGACAAAGATAGTAAGTATTCTTTATAAGAACATGTGGCAGCAAGGAATTGTTTTTAGAAAATGTGGAGATTTATTGTCAAATTCTATAAGCCTATTTTAGGTTACTTTCAATATTTACCTGTTTTATTCCAGTCCTTCCATAATACAACGGCATATACATTCTTTCCACCTTGGCGGGATTGACATGGTATACGCCCGTATAGCGCGGCATCAGTTCCACGGTGAAAGTACGGTTACCTTTGTCCAGGTTGCGAAGGTAAATACAAACACGGTCGCGAAAATATTCGCGGTGCGTTTCGCCATACATCCAATACCACGATTGTGGTTTACTCTGGTATGAGCACCCTGCTGGAATAGGTATTTCCACCATTACGTATTCTGAAGGTACATCCGATGAAATGGTGATTTCGAGTGTAGCTGTTTTTCCCGCAATCAACCTTGTTGTTGGAATAGATGTTTGTGAAATGCCATCTTTGACTGCGAACTTGGTTTCGACATGGAAACCTTCACTGGCAGGCGCAGGATCACTCAGGTAAATTTCCTGCCAGGCAGTAACAAACACCGGGAATGAGCCTTTTTTCTCAATAATAACAGATTCTTTGCCTTGCAAAATAATATGTTTAGGAAAACTGTCGATAGTGGCTGTGTAGTCACCACTGATACGCACGCGTGGGTTTCCGAGGCTGTCGCCCGAAGCCAATATGTCGGGCATGATGGTCGTCAGTATGTCGGCAGATTCGTATGTATTGCGCCATCCGTAATGATCGCGTTGGGTGAATAAATAGTTGCGGATTTTCAGGAGCGTCCTGTCATATTTGCCGGATGCTTGTAACAAACGATAAGCAGCTAACGTTACCGATATGTCATTGTATCGCCATTGCCCTTTGTTGGGTTCCGACCAATGGATATTGCCCAGTTTGTCGGTTTGCTTACGATATATTACCTGTTCGATATCAGGTTTTTCACCAAAATGTAACGATAATTCCATCCATCGCAACATATCGGTATGATAGATGATTTTTCCAGTATTGATCTTATCGAACATTGCCTGGTAATTGCTTTCCGGATTGATACGAGTCAGCATTTTCAATAATCGTATGCGATCGATATCATCAGACTTATCGAACGTTAATATCAGTTGATTCGTGAATTGTTCGAAATCCATATCTACCGTGAACCCGTCGTCGCGGGTTTGCAGAAGCGCTTCTGCAGCATGTGCCGAAATCCATGTTTCCTGACTGTTGTTACCGAACCATCCCCACAGACCTTGTGCGTTACGTCCTTTTACCAGACGGTTGATTAACGAACGGATATGCTTGTCGTAAGGATAATCTTTTCCTTGCAGTTGATATGCTTTACGTTCGAGTAACAAAGCTTTCAGGCGTGAAGCAGTTTGCTCATTACATAAATGTTGGTAATCGCGCAAGCGGCGGGTTTCTTTCATCATGATATCCAGTGACGAGCTTTCCATCGACAGGGTAACCGGGCCATTCGTGTTATCGAATGCTAATGTGAGGGTAGTATCGGTGTCCAGTACATGGAATTGTCCGGTGGACTCAGTTGTTCCTCGCTTTATAATGGGTATGTGACGTTCCTCGCCATCTTGGTAACCGTCATCTCGGGTTAACTGGTAGCGAACAGCAATACTATCCGACTTGTCAGGGTCAATTGTTTTTTCCAATCCTGTCAGCAGCTCGTTCTTTACAATCTGACAGATTGGAGCAACAACAGCCAGTGTGTCGATCAATGAATGGCGGATACTAACCGGTTTATCGATTTTCGAGATGCCATTGATTGCAAAGCTGGTGTGTAGATGTACCGTATCAGAAGTATAATTCATCACTTTACCGATGATATTGGCAGTATCGCCTTCAACCATGAAGCGTGGTACTGCTAGTTGTCCCATAAGGGGTTTGAACGATCGTACCTGTGTTTCGCTGCCGGCACTTGCCTTGCCGGGAAGCATTCCTACAAAGCGAAGGTTCCATTTGGTAACATCGTCTGGGAAAGTGGTCTTAAACGAAGCTAATCCCGTTTGATCGGTTGTCAATGATGGTTGCCAGAAAGCCTCGTCCGAAAAATTGGTACGCAGACCCTTTGCAGATGCCAATCCCGTCTGGTAGGCTTCGTCTTCGAGCATTTGTTTCATGATATCCTGGGCATCTGTTACAGCCGGTTTTCCTGTAGTGATAGCTACTACGCCGTTGGCAGCACGTGACCCATATAAGGCTGTTGCTGTTGCATCCTTCAATACATTCATGCTGGTAATGCTTCCCGGTGAGATATGGCTGATGTCTGTTACTATGATGCCATCTACCACATACAAAGGCTGAGATCCGGCGTCAAATGAACCGATCCCGCGGATCAGTATGTCAGGGGCTTTTGCTGATGTACTCACTCCAGCAACACACCCAGATAGGGCCATGGACATATCCATAGAGGATACAGAGCCAACTACACTTGATCTTCTTTGTACGCCATAACCCACTACAACAACTTCTTCAAGAGCCTGCACATTTTCGGTAAGCACTACGTCGGCATAACCACCTTGCAATGGCGTACGTTTCTCTGTAACATATCCTATAAAAGAATATGTTAATGTTCGATATCCTTCAGGAACGCGAATACAATATCTGCCATCCATATTGGTAACCACTCCGACAGTTGTTCCTTCCACTACCACACTTACACCGGGTATTGCTTCGCCAGTTTCATCCGTTATCATTCCACATATTTCGATGCCATTAACATATTCAGGATTGTAAACTATTGGCGCTTCATAAATTTTAGGCTTTGGGGGTATATTCACATCCATGCCACTACGATAAAAAATATCCTTCAACAATTGGCGAAACTGTACACACGAATCTATCGGAAGACTAGAGTGGCGCATGTTGTTGACAGGTAAACGCAACATATTGGTCACTTCCGGTTCAAACAAAATGGAATCCTGTACATAGAAAGTTTTGTCGGCCATCAATAGGAACAAAGCATGAGGACCATTTGTATTGGAAGTAAAAACACGTTCATTCAATGAGTAGAACTGAGTTTCTTCCCAAGTATAATCATATAAAACCCAACACCAGCCATTGTTTTTCAACGAATCATTCAATACAGTTTCCAATCTTAATTGTCCTTTTGTCTGCGATTTAGTCGTATTGACATAACGAATTTTACTTCGTACACGATCAAAATTCCATATATGCGACACACTGTCGACATAGTGTTTCGAATAAGGCAGGGTTTTCCACCCAAAACGGGGAGGCGAATAATCGAAAGTTGTCCTAAAGGGAACAGTGCGCATTTTCAATATGCCGGGTGATGGTTCATATTCGAACCACTCGTAACCATCGCGATTAAATGTAATCACTTCTTTGCCTTCTTCCCACAAAGTAACAGACGCTCCTCCAATAGGGCCGGCAATGAAAGGATGTCTGTAGCCGTACCCATATTGATTTTTTTCCGGAGTCAACACTTCATATGTATTACCGCGCTGTAACCAAGCAAATTGATTGTTGGGTTGATAGCGAACAGGCATCAGATAACTACGTATTAAGTATAGTTCGTTGGGCATATATTTACTTTTCTTCTTGTTAATAGAACCCCATGATGTGTATCCATCGTCAGCCACTATTTTCCGGTCCCATTGGTACGGGTCGATACTGATGATGGTTTTATATCCGCGACTGACTTCCACCCGGGCCTTCACTTCACAGTCATTGGTTCGTAACCGGATAGTATGAATGCCATCTAAAACAGGAAAAACATAAGGGGCATCGGTAGTAGTTCGGTTGAAATATATCGGACGATCATCGATATACAGTATCTGCACGGGCAATAGCTTTCCATCGTGTACCAGATAAGGTGCAATGTAGGTCTGTTCATCCGCCGACGGGAGCAGATACCGGTATATCGCTTTTTCCGGGTAAGCAAAATGGTATAACTCCATGCTGTCAAGTTTAAGCGGTTCACGCCATTGCGGATAATCCAGTTCGCGGCTTCCCGATACATCGGGTCTTTTCGTTGAACTAAAAGCATTGAAGGGTTTTCGGTTTGATGGTGGTTTCTGATAAGAAGGGAGTACAGGCATCGATTGTTGTCCGAATTTGGTAGTATAACTCCAGGCTGTTAGATCGACATTCGGCATGGGATTTCCATCGACATCAGTAGCCACAATATTTATTTTCACAGTTTGTCCGGGATAGACGATGGTCGGTAGCGACGTATTAAGTTTCAGTTGCGTGGCATCGTAAGCCAAACGGTATTCTAATTGATGTTCGTTTCCTCCCCAGATGTATTGAACCGACAGAAAATAATCTTTTTTGCTTGCTTTGGCCTTGTATATTGCTAAAGTACCTGTCCCGCGCTGCTGCTCCCTGTTGCCTTTGTACACAGTATAACTAAGCGGCAAGCCAAGTGGATTATCCACTGTGATGAAAACACTGTCCCGCGAACGATTCATGGTGCACGCCACCCTCGAATTATCCGCAGAAGGGGTGAATACAGCGTGCGGTAATGGCTGCTGGTACATGCCTGCCCTCAGCATGGTCTGTTCAAACCTTTTTGGATTACCCGACATTGGAAGGGGTTGGCCATCGTACAGACGGCTTTTTAATGTAGCTTTGTAAGTTTCGACTAACGGGTGTATTTTAATACGGGTCGGCAACAAAATTAATGTATCGTCCAGTAACCCGCGCTCAATATTCGCTTGTATGCCGCCGCAGAGTTTGCCGTGGTTTTCGTACTGAAAATACAGGCTGTCGGCATGTTGGGTGATGACTATACGTTCCGTCGTATTTTTCAGTGTAAACTGTACATCTTTTCGATCAGCTTGATTATCACTATTGTTGAAAAGAGCAATCAGTTGAACACCCAGCGAAGCATCGGGCCAAATACTGTCAGGGACAACAATTTTGGTTTCACCCACAGGATCGAGCGTTACCTCTTTGTTCCAAAGCCGGTTGGGAACCCTAACCAGTTGTCCGTTAAAATTGTCGATTCGGCTCGTTATTAGAGTTAACGATACGCGCGCATCCATTGCAGGCATATTATTTTCATCCACAGCTTTGGCGTAAAAAGTTACTTCTTCGTGAGACAGGTACTCTTCCTTATCCGCACGCAAATGGTATTGCACACTTTTCAGCTCGTAGTCTTCATAATAGAAACTTCCCCACTGTCCGGTACGGCCATTAGTCAGGTACAGTCGGTATCGCTTGTCTAATTTCATCCCGTACTGGGGTTTCGGAACAAAGTCCATTGTATAAAATCCCGGACGATAGGGGTTTATTGTTCCTATTTTATGGCTTTTTTCCGCATGCAGGAACACGCTCAACGAGTCCTTGACAGGTTGCCCCTTTCTGTCTGCCACATATGCCTTAAACCTTATGGTATCGCCCGGACGGTACTTTGGTTTGCTGAATACCATGAAACCATGGTTATCATTGTTATCGTCGTCGTTACGATTAAAGGCATTGGTAATACCTTCGATCCATCCAACAGGATACCCCCAACTGATACTCCGGTATATATCCGAAAATGGCTTTTGAACGCCATAAATGCTACCTACCGGATGTGTGTAGCGTATGCTTCGGTAGGTATCCATTGGGATACTGGCGACAAAAATCACCGGGCGTGATATATATTTTACCACCGGGGCATTCCATAGTCCGCTTTTTGTACGCTTCCACCAGTTGAGGTTATATTTCCGGTTGACAGTGTAGTAGGTTGTCATACCCTCCACTTCAATAGCCAGTACACCCTGCTTGTCGGTTTTCTTACGACGATAGCTCTGTGTCTGCCGGTCGAATCGCAAATGTTTGTTACCGACTTTTACCCGGGCATCAGTAATGGGTTTTCCCGTCTTACGGTCGAATACAACCATGGCCATGTCCTTTTGGTTGTTAAGCATCCGGTGTTCGAACGGAACGATAGATGCCAACCTGAATTGTAAATGATTTCCTTGTGCCGTTACCAGCAGGTAATGCCCATCCAGGTAGCTATCGGGCAACACATCGCAGATGCCCCGCAAAGTATCCACACAGTGATGAAGTATTTTTTCGCTCAATGATTTTTGTTTGTCGCGGTAGAGTTTTCCAGCCTCCGTATCGGTAATTTGATAAACCAAAGTGATGGGGCTTTTGGCCGGGATATAACCAGGGTGTAACTGTCCTGCAACGCCCGTGCAATAAATCAATACCAGGAATAAAAATATGACGCGGTTCATGGAAGTGTGAGTTTATAACGTTAAAACGTAGAATTTGATACTTGCTTTATTAATGAAATACAGTTTTACTATATAGATACATTGACATCAAATATTCCATAAATATGCACGATAATTTTTTAGTTGATGCGTAAAAATAAATCATTTGCTCCATACCGATAAATTTAGCTTTTCAAAAACAAGTATGATGAAAAACATAATCTAACTTTTTTAGTATGCAAAATAAACAAGATCAAGCAAAACTATCAAAAAAACATGTAGCTTTGCAGCCAACCGGATAAAATCAAATATCCGGTTACAACATTAATTAATTTTTAAAACTTTAATAGAAATGACAGATGCGATAAAGAAAAGCTTGCGTGAATCGAAAGTTGCACGTTGGACTGCTTTGGCGATTGTTTCATTTACCATGATGTGCGGTTATTTTATGACCGATGTGATGGCGCCTTTAAAATCTATGCTTGAATCGACATTGGGATGGAATAGCGAAAATTACGGGTTATTTACCAGTGCTTATGGTTGGTTCAATGTCTTTTTTCTGATGCTTTTTTTCGGTGGATTGATTCTCGACAAGATGGGGATGCGTTTCACCGGCATTTTGTCTACGGGATTGATGGTAATTGGTGCAACCATTAAGTATTGGGCTATATCAGATGTGTCACTCCAAGCCTCAAGTTGGCACTTTTTATGGTGGACAGCCAATATGCAGGTATGGATGGCGAGTTTGGGTTTCGCAATTTTTGGCGTAGGTGTGGAAGTCGCAGGGATTACTGTCACTAAAATTATTGTTAAATGGTTTCATGGAAAGGAAATGGCGTTGGCCATGGGTTTACAAGTGGCCATGGCGCGCATAGGAACATTGATGGCTATGTTGTTTTCAAAACGAATTGCTGACCATTTTGGTATAGTATCTACACCCTTATTGTTAGCGTTGGTATTATTGTGTATCGGACTTCTTTCTTTCTTAGCATACGTGGTTATGGACATCAAACTCGATCGTTCGGAGCCGGCCACAGATGCTGCATCGGCTGAAGATCCGTTCCGTTTGGCAGACATCGGAGTGATATTCCGCAGTAATGGTTTTTGGTTGATAGCTATACTTTGCGTTTTGTTTTATTCTGCCGTTTTTCCATTCTTGAAATATGCTCCAGATTTGATGGTTAATAAATTTCATATAGAAGATTTTATATTATTTGGTATTAATATCAAGTCAGGTGACGTGCCGGCGATGCTTCCTATGGGCACTTTGATACTGACCCCTTTCTTTGGTAATTTGTACGATCGAATTGGTAAAGGGGCAACCATCATGATTGTGGGTTCCTTGATGATTTTCGTAATACATGCACTATTTTCGCTTCCTGCATTAGATCAGGTTTGGGTAGCATTAACGTTGTGTATACTTTTAGGGGTGGCTTTTTCGCTTGTTCCTTCAGCAATGTGGCCTTCGGTTCCAAAAATCATTCCTCACAAACAACTTGGGACCGCGTATTCTTTAATCTTTTGGATACAGAATTGGGGATTAATGGGGGTTCCCTATCTCATTGGTTGGGTACTTAACAAATATTGTATTGTCGAGCAAAAAATTGTAGACGGTAAACCACAAAATATTTATGATTATACTCTTCCAATGATAATTTTCATGTCATTTGGATTGGCAGCACTGGTTATTGCGCTTCTACTCAAACGCGAAGACAAGAAGAAAGGGTATGGCCTTGAAATGCCGAATATAGTGCATCAGGAAGGCCAGTGATCTAATATTAGGAAAAACAGGAAATTCTTGAAATATTTCGTCAAGCTCGTCAAAATTTATTAGCTTTGCGAAATGTTTTAAAGACATAAAGAAAATGAAATGTTTATCGTATTTGTTGTTGGTCGCCGTCTTGGCAGGCAGCACAGCCTGCGGAGGCAACAACCAATCGAAAAATAGTAAACCGGATGTAAAAGCCGCAGAAGAGCCGGTGATGGATCCAACAAGCATCCAGTTTACCACAACCGAGCATGATTTTGGTAAAGTAAAAGAAGGTGAAAAAGTGACTTTCAATTACGAATTTACCAATACAGGTAAAGCCGATTTATTGATCCAGAAAGCGCAGGCGTCTTGTGGATGTACGATCCCCAAATACAGCAAAGAACCGGTTCGTCCCGGTAAAAAGGGATACGTGGAAGTGGTATTCAATACCAAAGGACATCCGGGCAAACAACGTAAAAGCGTAAGAGTAACGGCTAATACGGAACCGGTAAGC
Source organism: Bacteroidales bacterium (assembly GCA_031551645.1). Classification (GTDB taxonomy): domain Bacteria; phylum Bacteroidota; class Bacteroidia; order Bacteroidales; family UBA4181; genus JAIRLS01. The sequence continues at coordinate 19,520 of JAVBNI010000010.1, forward strand.
ACTGTGCTGGTATTCACATGCGAGGTGGAACCTGCCGAAAAAAAGAATAACTAATCCCGTAATTTATATATTTTTATGACAATTTCGCACATTTTATTACAAGCCACTGGTCAGGGACAAGGAGGAGGAATGGGTAGTTTAGGATCCTTTCTTCCGTTATTACTGATTATCGTGGTTTTCTATTTCTTCATGATTCGTCCTCAAATGAAGAAACAAAAAGACCTGAAAAATTATCGTGAAGCACTTCAAAAAGGTGATAAAGTTGTGACTACCGGAGGTATATATGGTAAGATAACCGGTATAAGCGACAATACGGTTGAAGTGGAAATTGCTAATGGCATCACCATAAAAGTGGATAAATACGCCATTCTGAAAGATTCTACCGATTTAGCTAATCAGAAGTAATATCCGCTAAATATACAGAAACAGGCACTATGACCGGGTTGTTATAGTGCCTGTTTTATATTCTTTTTGGACGATTGATAATCGATACAAACAATTTGTAAAAATACGATTTATGCATTACTTTTGCAATGCGGGGATATGTCGCAAGTTTGTCGTTAACAATTGTTTACTGCGATTTGTGTTTCGGATTGCAATAATTTTACGGAACATATACTATAACGATACGGTTGCCGTTAAATATTTTCGTATGTAATCATCTTTGGGCTACTCCCAGATATAAAATTTAATAACCCGGCTTTTGTCATGGAAAAATATTTTTTAATCATACTTTGTTTGTGTATGACATATTCTTGTAATGATAGTAGGATTAAACATAAGCCTTATCCCAAGGCAGTCAAGGAAGATGTAACGGACGATTATTTCGGCACGAAAGTAGCCGATCCTTACCGATGGCTCGAAGATGACAACTCGGCTGAAACTGCAGCTTGGGTAAAAGCTGAAAATGAAGTGACCGAGGACTATTTATCACAAATACCTTTCAGGGCGCAAATCCGCGAACGGTTGACCGATATCTGGAACTATCCGCGCTATTCGACCCCTACCAAGAAAGGTGATTATTATTACTATTTCAAAAACGATGGATTACAGAATCAGTCCGTGTTGTACCGGCTTAAAAATCTGAATGGAGAACCTGAAATATTTCTCGATCCCAATAAACTTTCGGCAGACGGAACAGTGGCATTGGGTTCGGTACATTTTTCGAAGGATAACAAATATATGGCTTATAGCATCTCGAAGTCGGGTTCGGATTGGACAGAGTTTTTTGTGATGGATACCGAAACTGGTAAGCAATTGGATGACCATTTGGAATGGGTGAAATTTTCGGGCGCTGCATGGAAAGGCAATGGGTTTTATTACAGCCGGTATGACAAACCCAATGAAGTGGGACAATTTTCCAACCAAAACCAGTTCCAGAAAGTATATTTCCATGCGTTGGGTACACCCCAAAGCCAGGACAAATTAATTTTCGAAGATAAAGAACATCCTTTACGTTATTTTAATGCAGAAGTAACAGAAGACGAGGAATATCTGGTCATTACCGCATCCGAAGGCACGTCGGGCAGTGAATTGTATTGTCAGTCGCTGACACAGCCATACAGCAAGATGACACTTCTGGCGCCCGGATTTAAATATAATTACCAGGTGATAGACCATTACAATGGTAAACTGCTGGTACTTACCGACCATAATGCCTCCAATTACCGCCTTACATCGATTAACCCGGCCGACCCTGATACCAGCAAATGGGTGGATGTGATCCCCGAAACGATGGAACTGCTGGAAGGTGTATCGACCGGAGGAGGTAAACTTTTTGCCTTTTACCTGAAAGATGCCAGTACCAAAATCCTTCAGATGGATTACCAGGGAAAAACCGAAAAAGAAATCAATTTGCCTTCTATCGGTTCAGCTTACGGGTTGGATGGTAAGCACGACGAAAAAATCCTGTTTTATTCGTTTTCAAGTTTTACCGTACCTTCAACCATTTATCAGTATAATGTAGAAAGCGGGCAATCGACCGTGTTCCGTCAACCCGAATTGAAGTTTAATCCCGACGATTACCTCGTAGAACAAGTGTTTTATATCAGCAAGGATGAGACGCGCGTACCGATGTTCATCATCCGCAAAAAGACAGTGAAATTAAATGGCAGCAATCCCACGCTTCTTTATGCTTATGGCGGGTTCAACATTAGTATGACCCCATATTTCAGCGCGTCGCGGATGGTATTTCTCGAAAACGGCGGTATATATGCTGTCGCCAATCTCCGCGGTGGCGGCGAATATGGCGAGGAATGGCATAAAGCGGGGATGTTGGAAAAGAAACAAAATGTATTCGACGATTTCATTGCCGCTGCCGAGTACTTGATTCATGAAAAATATACTTCACCCAAAAAGCTGGCAATTAGTGGAGGATCCAATGGCGGTTTGTTGGTAGGCGCTGTAATGACACAACGTCCCGACTTGTTCCGTGTTGCATTGCCTGCGGTGGGCGTAATGGATATGCTCCGTTACCAGAAATTCACCATCGGGTGGGGTTGGGTGGTCGAGTACGGCTCGAGCGATAACGAAAAGGATTTTGGATACCTCTACAAATACTCGCCGTTGCATAATATCAAGGATGGCGTATCCTATCCGGCGACACTGATAACAACAGCCGATCATGACGACCGGGTTGTTCCTGCGCATTCGTTCAAGTTTGCCGCGACACTTCAGGAAAAAGATAAAGGTACCCGTCCCATATTGATACGTATCGAAACCAAAGCAGGGCATGGTGCAGGTAAGCCGGTATCAAAAGCCATCGACGAAGCTACCGATACCTGGAGTTTTGTGTTCTATGAGTTGGGAATGGAAATGAATGGAAAATAGCGCCTCTATCCATTCAGGCTGGTCATTCAGGCTTTCCACCAAAGTATATTTTTTCCCACCGTTATCGAGAAACATTTTCTTGTATTCGATACCCAGTTCTGTGCTTGTTTCCAAACAATCGGCAACAAACGACGGGGCTACAACCAATACTTTCATACCTTTTGCAGCAAGCTCGTTCAACGTATGATCGGTGAACGGCTGTAGCCAACTATTGGACATTCTCGACTGGAATGCAACGGAATAGTTTTCGTTGGCCAATCCGAGACGTGCGGCCATTTTAGCGGCCATGTCGTAGCACGTTGCTTTATAGCAATACGAAGGCATATCGGTTAATCCGGTATTGTTGGCTTGTTGCATGCATGTACACGTTTCGCGTTTACGACAAGCTACAGGAAGATGGCTGAGCGGTAGCCCGTGAAAACTGAAAACAAGATGATCATATTTTTCCGGCTCGTAATCTGTAATACGCTTGTTCCAGGCTTCGAGGAAAACCGGGTGGTGATAAAACTGCCGGACAATATTTAACTCCGGTTTGTCAGGCCATTGTGCCATATATTTTTTTACTTTATCTTCCACGCTGCCGGTAGTCGACAAGGCATATTGCGGGAAAAGCGGAATAACGGTCAACTGCTGGTATCCTTCTGATCGCATTTCATTCATTACATCTGCAATATTGGGTTTTCCGTAATTCATAGCCGCCCACACATCAGTTCCATTACCCGTTTTTTTCTGCAACAAGTCACGAACCTGTTCCAGATAATAACGGAGCGGTGAACCGTTCTCTGTCCATAATTGTCGATATAACGCTGCCGACTTAGGTGCTCTGAAAGGGACAATCACCAGATTGACCAACAGTTTTCGCCAAAAACCAGGAAGTGTGATCACATGCGGATCGTTCAGGAAAACAGAAAGAAACCTCCTGACATCATGCAGTTCGGGACTATCCGGTGTCCCGACATTAATTAAAAGAATCGCTTTTTTCAAATAATCACAAAATATGACAAATTGACATTTTGTGTGCGCACACGGCTTAAATTTATCACTCCGTGTGCGCACACGAGATAAAAATTGAAACAAACGGACATTCTTATCCCTGTTACTTTATTCCCATTATCCGTCTATAGGACAAACAAACTTATACAAAACCAAGTAACCGGCAAAGAATATTCATATTAATTTATACTTTTGTGCGAGAGGCTGGCTTAGGAATGAAAACAAAATAATTTACTCATTTGACAGGATTAACATGATTTACAGGATTATTTACACATCTTGTAAATCATGCTAATCCTGTCCGAAAAAGATGAGGATGTTATTTTGTCATTATCACTTAGCTTCCATCTGAAAAAAGCAAAAATGAGTTATCGTGTAATTTTGATAATGATTTTTTAATGCTTATCGAGAAGAAATTTTTTAATCATAAATACTTATACATATGGTTCTTATTCGCCGAATGGCTTTAGCGGGAGGTCTTATCTTGATACTATGTTGCGTAGCGTACTCTCAGACAAAAACTGTATCAAATCTGACAGTAATCAATTTAGAGAAAGGAGAAAAGTTAGTTGCCCGTTCAGCAGGTATACTGAGTGAGGAGATTGAAAAGAGAAGCAACCTCAGAATCGCTTCGGTAAATAAAATGCCTAAAAATGTAAATAACAGCGTCATACTCTGTCTTGAAAAGAATGTGAATAATTTACCGGCGTCATACAAGGAAAAACTTTCCGCTATGAGTAAAGTGGGTAAGGAAGGATACAAACTCTTAAAATCGGATGATAGCAATGTGATTTTAGTTGTTGGCGCTGATCCTCGCGGTGTTCTGTATGGAGTTGGTAAATTACTCAGGAGTATGGAGATCAAGGAAGGACAAATTTGTATACCTGAAAAGCTCCAGATAGCATCTACCCCTAAAAGTTCTATCAGGGGCCATCAACTTGGATACAGGCCCAAGACCAATGCATACGATGCCTGGACGGTTGCGCAATTCGATAGATATATCCGCGACCTGGCTATTTTCGGGGCAAACTCAATAGAGATAATTCCTCCGAATACAGACGATGATAACACAAGTCCTTTGATGAAACTGTCGTTACTGGACATGGCGGTGGAACAGTCCAAGATATGTGATTCGTACGGGATAGATGTATGGATGTGGTATCCCAACATGGGTTCCGACTATGAGAATGCCGATTCGATTAAAGTCCAATTAGATGAACGCCGTGAAGTATTCAAAAAAATCCCCAAGCTCGATGCTTTGTTTGTTCCCGGAGGCGATCCCGGTGACCTTGATCCCGACCTGCTTTTTGCTTTTCTGGAAAAGGAAGCGAAACTACTCAAGGAATACCACCCTCAGGCAAAGATATGGGTCTCTCCGCAGGTATTCCGGCCGACGAAAGATTGGTTGGACAAGTTCTATAATCAGGTAAACAAGAAATATCCATGGTTTGGAGGGGTTGTGTTTGGTCCCTGGGTGAAAAGTACCGCTAAGGAAATGCGTAGCCGCGTCGATGCATCCATCCCGATACGCCACTATCCTGACATAACACACAGTGTTTGTAGTCAATATCCTGTGCCATATTGGGACTTGGCTTTTTTGAGAACTTTGGGCCGTGAATGCATTAATCCCAGGCCGCTCGATGAAAAGGCCATTCACAATAAAATAGGTGAATTTTGCGATGGTAGCATCAGCTATTCGGAAGGGATCAACGATGATGTCAACAAATTTATCTGGAGCGACCAGGATTGGGATCCCGATATTCAGGTGATCAACACTTTGCGTGAATATGCCCGATTTTTTATATCTCCGGATTATGCGGAAGATATTGCACAGGGTATCATGTCGTTGGAGCAGAATTTTAAAGGCAGCCTGCTTACCAACAGCAATGTTTCCCGGACTTACCAGCAATGGCAGAATATGGAAAAAAGATTGTCTGAAAAGGAATCGGGTAGTTACCGTTTTCAGCTTGCTTTGATAAGGGCCTACTACGATGAATATATCTACAGAAGGCTGATGCATGAGCGGGCTATGGAATCGAATGCGATTGAACTGTTGTCTGCAGCAAATGAATTGGGTTCCCGGACAGCATTATCATCTGCTAAGGAAATGTTATTGAAATTATCTGATTCGGATAACATGACAAAAGTACGTAGTCGTTGTTTTGACCTGGCTGATTTGCTTTTCGCTAATATAGGAGCTCAACTGACAATGGGTAAGCATTTTGCCATGGACGGGAGAGGTAACTTTATGGATAATATCGATCTTCCTTTGAATAATTCGCCTTGGCTGCTTGACCAGGTAGATCGTATATCGAAACTTGGCGATGAAAAAGAACGGCTTGTCCAGATAGATAAGGTATTGAACCGTACCAATCCTGGGCCGGGAGGCTTTTATGATAACTTCGGAACATTGGAAGCCATGAAAAGATTAAAAAGTACTGTTAACTGGGCTGACGATCCTGGATTTTTGGAATCACCCTGTCCTGATGCCGGTATTTGTCTTAGAGACGAGGAATGGGTACACGAAATCACTGCTCAGGGTTTTGATGATCAGGCATGTCCGGAAGCATGGATGACACAGTTCACAACATTTTATGATAATCCTTTGGAGGTATTTTATACGGATCTGGATGTTAATAGTTCGTATCGTATTAAGATTGCCTACACCGGCAGATATCAGTCAAAAATGAAACTGTTTGCCAACGGATATTTGATTCATGATTTTATCAGGGCGGGTAAACAACCGGTTTACGAATTTAAAATTCCACAGAAAGCACTTACCGACGGAACGATTCTTTTAAGATGGGAAACAGAAGCAGGAGAAAGGGGGTGTCAGGTCTCGGAAGTCTGGATTGTAAAAGAGGATTAGAATATGGGCTAAATATCAATTACCTATAGATATGAGTGATTATTTGTAGGTAATATTATGTATATATTTTGATAAAAATTACCCCGATTTTGGATAAGATCATCTAAAGTCGGGGTAATTGGTTAATCGTCAAGACGATTATGATTGAAGCGAGTGTATTTTAATATTGTTTAGTTAATGACACTGACAGGTATATCGATCCTGTCAGGTCGCCACACCAAAGCCCTGTCAGTCTGCGAAGCTGCTATCAGAGTCAAAATAGAATTCTTAACCAAACAACATTAAAACATTATTGAAAAAATAAAACAATAAAAAAGTAGAACTAAATACGAATAACTTTGTTTGTGTTAAAAAAAAATATACATTCGCAGAAATTTTGCGAGTTGTTAACAATAAAAAATCATTATGCCTTATAGAAGACTCCCCAATACGGATGTAGCCCGATTGAAAGCTTTGAATCAGGCTTTTTCAAAAGGAAGGGAACTTCCTCCCTTCAAACTTGCATTTTCCCAGAGTACTTTTAACAAAGTACAGTCTTTTCTTCCCGGTTTTGAAGCGACAGTTCGTTTATACAAAAATACGTATGCATCTACCATTGTTAAAAGCCGGGACTATCCGAATAGTTACAAAAAAGCCAAATTGTATATCTCGCATTTCATTCAGGTAATGAACATGGCCATTGCCCGGGGAGAGTTGCATAGCAACGTTCGATCCTTTTATGGGATTGATGAGTATGACAATAAAGTGCCCGATATGAATACAGAAGCAGAGGTGATCAAATGGGGTGAACAAGTGATTGCCGGCGAAATGGAGCGTATGAAAAAAGGGATGACACCTATCACCAACCCGACTATTGCTGTGGTTAAGGTACGCTATGAACAATTCTTGGATGCATATAGGTCTAAGAAAATCAACCAGAAAAATAATATACGGATACTGAATGACGTATCGACTATGCGTACTCTGGCCGATGAGATCATTGTCAATGTATGGAATGAGGTAGAGACCCATTTTTCAGATCTACCTGACGAAATGATGCGCGAAAAGGCTAAAGAATATGGCGTTGTATACGTGTATCGTAAAAGTGAACTCCAAAGGGATCAATCTATGGCATCTTTTGCCTATTGAGAAAATATTTTGAAATTTTATTTATTGCAATAAAAATCCATCTGCTTGGTAGGTGGATTTTTTTTATTTGCATTAAAATACTGCATTACTTTCCAAGAGTTCGATAATTGATGTAAAATTATTATTGTTTTTACAGTCTTTATTGTTCTAATAATCAATCAAAAGAAAAATATTTGTATTTTTTTGTATTTTCTATCGAACCTTTTTAATTATTCTGTGTTCTTAATATCGTAGAAAGTTTTTCTGCCGTTCGTTCTTATGTTAGTAGTTTATAAAATTTAAAGGTTAAAAGTTAAAAGTCAAGGTTCAGTAAATGAATCTAGTTTCTGTGTGTGTTAATGGGAAAAGGGGCGACGGCGCCCCTTTTTTGCTTTTATATCGTGAGGTATTTATACCAGAATAATATTGTTCCTTCGGCATTCTTCCACCATACTTGGCGGCCAAATGCTCGATTGGGTTTCGCCGATGTGTGCCTTTTGCAAAAAGTACATACACAATCGCGATTGTCCGATGCCGCCGCCAATTGAGAAAGGTAATTCACCATTCAGCAGCTTTTTATGAAACATCAATTCTTTGCGATTTTCTGCATTACGGATGGCCAACTGTTTAAGTAGTGTGTCAGAATCAACACGAATCCCCATCGACGATATTTCTACTGCACATTCCAATACCGGATTCCACAACAGGATATCTCCATTGATACCTTTATACCCATTTATTGTCGGAGTGGTCCAGTCATCATAATCAGGGGCACGACCGTCATGAGGTTCACCGTTGGGCAGTTCGCCGCCGATGCCGATAATAAAAACAATGCCATGTTTTTGAGTGATCAGGTGTTCGCGTTCTTTTGGCGTTTTATCGGGATACATAGCCAACAACTCCTCCGAATGTATAAATGTAATATGATCGGGTAGCCTTGGTTCCAACTTCGGATAATTCTCAAAAATACAGAACTCGGTGCGTTTCAGCACATTAAAAATCTTAGTAACAACGTACTTTAAGAAATCTAATGTGCGGTTTTCTTTCGGAATAGCCAATTCCCAATCCCACTGGTCGACATATAGTGAATGAAGGTTGTCTAATTCTTCGTCCGGACGGATGGCATTCATGTCTGTATAGAGACCATATTCGGTCATAATCTGATATTCGGCCAGCATCATTCGTTTCCATTTGGCCAGCGAATGTACCACTTCAGCTTTTGCATCATCCATGTCTTTAATCGGAAAAGTCACTGCGCGTTCCGTTCCGTTAAGGTCATCGTTCAATCCTGTACCTTTCAGCACAAAGAGTGGTGCGGTAACTCGTCGTAATTGTAGTTCGGCCGATAGGTTAGATTCGACAAAATCTTTTAACAATTTGATAGCTTTCTCTGTTTGCTTCAAATTAAGTAAAGGGGTATATGATTTTGGTAAAAACAACTTCGACATGTGATAATTTTATATAAAATTTAACAAAAAGCCAATAAAATAACGGATTTATTTTTTAGATTTGCAAAAATGATAATTTATTGGAATATAATCAATGATTTTTGATATTTCCTTATGAATAAGTAGCTTTTACCTATAAATATTTTAGAATATTATATTAAAAAATAATTATTTATTATTTCAACAGACTCCAAAATGGCTGAAAAGTTTCAAATTGATAGTTTAGATCGAAAAATTTTATCGATGATTTGCGTCAATGCCCGTGTTCCGTTTCTCGAAGTTGCCCGCGAGTGTGGTATATCAGGTGCAGCAGTTCATCAGCGGATGCAACGCCTAACCCGGTTGGGTATTGTAAAAGGCTCCGAATTTATTCTCGATCCCAAGATTATGGGGTATCACACCTGCGCTTTTATGGGTATTTTTCTCGAAAAAGCAAGTATGTTTAAATCCGTTGTCGAACAGTTGAATAAAATTCCGGAAATAACGGAATGTCATTATACGACAGGTGATTATTCAATATTTATCAAGGTGTATGCGCATGACAACGAACATCTGAAATATATTCTGGTGGACAAACTTCAGGCAATACCTGGCATTTCGCGTACTGATACCTTAATCTCGCTCGAACAGAGTTTCAACCGGCATATTCCAATAGAACAAGGCTCATAATTAGCTTTTCATCAGAACGCTAAAGAGTTTGGCTGGATGCAGTTGTGTTGAGTGTGCAATACAAAACACGCAATAATCCATGTCTGTAAATTTCGTGGATAACATATGTCTTGATGATTTTTAGTGATTCTTTCACATAAAACGATTAACAATGAAACCGAAATATTATGATGATTATCTATTGCTATGCTAACTAAACAACAACTATTCTTTCTCAATTGTAAACAAAAATTCCTAGGTCAAAATATCCGGAAAGTAAAGGACCAATTCCGCACATTTTGACCGTCACCATCGATCATATTTTTCACTCTTGACTTCTTTGACAAATAGAACATACATATTTCCATTGATCATTATTGCCTTTGTTTTTTTTGTCATAGGCTTTGAGGTAGGAATTATACCTTTCACGGTCAAGTTTTGTGCAAAGTTAGATTGCTTCTCGCTCGTACCTCGCGATTCGCAATGACGAACGGTAGCGCGTCATTGCGAGAGCCTACCCCAAAAAAATGTGGCATAATGCGGTTATGACATGTTGTCTTAAAATCAGCGATTTACGCAAATCTGTCATTGGTAGGCGGCAGCCGAAGCAATCTCAAATTAAATGCACAAAACTTGGCGGCGCGAAGTATAATTAGTGTCATGGTTCTCGGTTCTGGAAAATATCTTCGCTTTGAGAAAGGTATGTCACACCTGATTCTTACAGCCGCAATGTGGATCAAGGTAAAACTAAAAAGTCAAGATGAGTTCATTAAAAAGTTTATATATTCGCATAAAATTAAAATCAAATATACTGTGTGAGAGACTTGCGACAGGATTTTGATATACAAAAGGTGAAACAGGGGGATTCCGGAGCTTTCAGGCAATTCTTCGAATTTCTTTACCCCAGGTTAATGGGTTTGGCATGTCGTTTTGTAGATAACGAAATTGCCAAGGACCTGGTACAGGAGATTTTTGTTGAATATTGGGATCAAAGACAGATCATGGAGGTAGCTAACGTTTCGTCATATTTATATAAATCCGTACAGAATAAATGTCTCAACTATATCAAGCATCAGGCGGTAGTAGATGGCTATGCGGCAAGAGTAAAGATAGCGCAGGCAAGGATCGATTATCTGACCCAAATGGCGGATGATAATGAAATCTTCAGACAGGTCAGCGACCGAAATCTCCGCGAAATCATAGAAGCATCGGTCGAAAAGTTGTCGCCCAAGTGCCAAGAAATATTCCGGTTGTGTTATTTTTACGAAATGACTTGTAAGGAAGCCGCTGAAATCGCGGGTATTTCGCCACGTACTGTCGAAGGGCATCTACAAAAAGCTGTTGTCCATTTACGTGAAGACTTGAGACCTTTACTTACGATCTTACTTGTCTCAGGATTTGTGTTCACAAATAAGAACCTGATGTTTTTTTAAACCCTATTCAATATTTTTAGCTAATATAAAACGTTCAATATAAGCAAATTAATTGATGGCTGTTTTTCATTTTACAAAAAAAATCATTTCTGACTGCGTAGTTTTGGGTGGTTTAGTTGTCGTATAGGTAACAACCCAAAATGTAATGAGTGAAGAATTATTAATCCGATTCCTTACGTGGACATGCACACCAGAAGAGTTATTCACAATAGAGCAGTGGATTTCGGCCGATCGTGCCAATGCCGATTGGTTGTTCGAAATGGAACACGTATGGTCGTTGAAAGACGAATTACATTTTTCCGATAGGAAAGAAATAGAAACCGCCTACCGTCGCTTCATTCATTCTACCACACAAACAAAATCCAAACAGGCAGTAAATCGGCAGCTAAATTACGGCTGGATAAAATATGCCGCCGCCCTAGTTATTGTATTTCTTTTGGCCACTAATATTTATCAGGCATTCAAGAGCAAGTCCTCGAACGAGCTCGCTACCAACACCATCGAAGTGCCTATCGGACAACACGTGGCTATTACTCTGGCCGATGGAACCAAAGTATGGCTTAACTCCGGGAGTGTATTGAGCTATCCCACAAAGTTCGACCAAAAAAACAGAACGGTACGCTTGGATGGAGAAGGCTATTTTGAAGTGACTTCCGACAAGGAACATCCATTTGTGGTGAATACTACAATGCTTGAAGTAAAAGTTCTTGGCACCAAATTTAACATACAAGCGTATCCCGATGAAGATATTGCAGTTTCGTTACTCGAAGGACAACTGTACGTACAAGCCGGTGAAAAGTCAGTGTTGATGGCGGCAAACGAATTGGTCGTCTGGTCGAAAATATCCGGACTTATACATCATAAAAACAAAACGGTACAACACGCTGTACAATGGACTTCGGGTGAACTGATGTTTGTAGATGAAAGGTTAGCCGATATTGCCAAGATATTAGAAAGGCACTTTGGCGTGACTATCACCATTGGTACTCCAAAGCTTGCCGAGGAACGGTTCACTTGCCGAACTCAGCCGGGAGCAACGCTCGAACAGGTTTTGAACTTGCTTAAAACTACCCAAAAGATGAATTATTCCATCCGGGAAAAAACAGTATACATTCATTAAATCACTTCCAGAGGGGAGGTAAGTTTGGTGAAAATTGAAGGCATGGCCTTCATGCGGCCGTATTTCATGATAAAAGATGTTTCAGTAATATGATAATTACGTTATTTGAGAGTATGAAGGCATAACCATCAGCCAAACAGGTGGGCTTTTAAGTTGAAATAAAATCACTAAACATTATATATATAAATAGACTGTAAATATATTAATTGTCAGTCATTTATGTGTTAAATTCAAGAATTTATATGGATTAATCTTTAAAGTTAGACACATTTAATTGTAGTATTTGATAGTCAAGGAGTATGTATTTTATTCTAAGTACACATCGTAAATTAGTTTAGGTTATAATTATTTCTTGTTTGTTTGTCTGAATTGATTATGCAAAATGTACAATCAAAAAAATAATCTAAACTAAATATTGCGGAGCACTTATATAATATAATATTAACCTTTAAATCTTTTTTCTATGGCATAATAACAAACTAGTAAACAAAAAAGCCGGCGATGCCCCCATCAACCGGCATTAGTAATTCAGTGAGCTTTAAAATTTATCAATTAATTACCAAATGCAAAGATATGTTTTTTTATCAAAAAAATGTGTCATTTCTTCATAATTTGAAGGATTTGACAAGGAAATCAAAAAAGTGTTTAACAATTATGAACTATTCATTTTTCTTATTATTTGTGGGAATGTTCCATGCAATAGCTTCAGTGAGTTATTCGCAAACAACACAATTAACGCTCGATATGCATGATGTTACTGTCGCACAGGCAATTTTGCAGATCGAAAATGCTAGTCAGTTCTATTTCACGTACAATACAAGTGAAATAAATCCAAACAGGAAAGTTTCAGTTCATTTGCAGGAAAATGACATTCATGCGGTGATGAAACAATTGTTTGCCGGTGAAAATGTAAGCTATATCATAGCCGATAAACATGTGGTCTTGTATAAGGATAGCGAGAAAATGTACCATAGTAATGTGCTGCAACAGGGTATCAACATCACAGGTACCGTTACCGACGACAAAGGCGAACCACTACTCGGCGTTAGTATAGTCATCAAAGGAACCTCGCAGGGAACGGTAACCAATAACAATGGCGCTTTCACCTTGCAAGTTCCGAATGAAAATGCCAGTTTGGTATTTTCGTTTGTTGGGTTCGTTACCCAGGAAATCCTGGTGGGTAACCAACGAACCATCAAAGTCAAGTTGGATGAGGATACTCGCGAGATTGAAGAAGTGGTGGTGGTTGGCTACGGAACATTGAAAAAAAGTGACCTGACAGGTTCAGTAGGCCAACTTCAAGCCAGTACTTTGGCGAATCAGACTCCACGTCATATTGATCAGGCTTTAACCGGACAGATAGCTGGTGTTCAGGTAATATCAAAATCAGGGATGCCTGGAGAATCTCCTGTAATTCATGTTCGTGGCGTAGGCAGTATTACTGCAGGATCAGAACCTTTATATGTAGTGGATGGTTTTCCTACCGATAATATCCAGACATTGAATCCCAGTGATATTGAGAGCGTGGATATTTTAAAAGATGCCTCTTCTACGGCAATTTACGGTTCACGTGGGTCGAACGGGGTGATCATTATCAATACAAAACGGGGAGTGGCTGGAAAACCGACCATCACTGCTGATGTGTCTTTCGGATTATCAAAAGTATATGATATTCCGCGAATGATGAATGGCCCCGAATTGGCAGACTATGCGTACTGGTCGGTAAGAAACAGAACTTTAGACCGGGGCGGCAGTGTTGATAATCCTGATCCTACCAAATGGCTTACTGCGTTACCATTGCCTCAATGGAAGGTAATTACTGGTGAACATGTGGTTGATTGTGATATGGTCAGGGAGATTTTAAGAACAGCTCCCGAAGTTCGTTATATGTTGGGTGTTAATGGTGGCAGTGAAAACGTCAAGTATGCAATAAGCGCCGAGTATCTCAATCAGGACGGCGTGGTGCGCAACAGTAATTTCGATCGTGTTTCACTCAGGGCGAATATTGATGTAAATTTGTCGAAAAGAGCTTCCATGAGGTTTAGTTTTTCTCCAACTTTTACGAATGAAAATATGTCGTATGAAAGCAGTTCAGATAATTATGGATCTTATATGTCGAGCAGCCCTGTAAACAGGGCTCAATTGTGGCCTTCGTACTTCCCAGCCAGAGATGAAAATGGGGAATATTTTATGTTTAGCCACACTGATGCATCCCAAGAATGGAATCCGTTGGCTCAAGTAAATGAAGTGCTGAACAATAGGAAAAGAGCTCGTATGTTCGGAAACCTTGATTTCGATTACAAGATATTTGATGATTTGCGGTTTAAAATCATGCTTGGCGGAACTGTTTTTAATTCAACTACTTCTCGATTTGAACCGAGGTTGCCGGTCTTTTCAAGTGGAGGCGATTACTACAATATTGCTTTCGGGCAGGATGAATCATCAATGGGTGTTAATTGGATTACCGAATATACCCTGCATTACAATAAATCATTCAAAAAACATAATATTCAGGGCCTTGCCGGATTTACGGCACAGGCAAACTGGGGTAAAAGCAGTAGTCTGGAGAGTAACCGGTATCCGAATAATTTGATTCCATACCTAAGCGCTGTTGCAGGTATTTTGAGTAATGGAACGGCAAATGTTAACGAATGGTCGCTGGTATCCTATCTGGCGCGTATTAATTATAATTATGACAGCAAATATTACTTGACGGCTTCATGGCGCGCAGATGGTTCTTCCCGTTTTGGACAGGATAGTAAGTATGGATATTTTCCTTCTATAGCGCTTTCATGGCGTATTTCCAAAGAAAATTTCCTGAAAGATGTATCTTTTATCTATGACCTGAAGTTAAGGGCAGGTTATGGGAGTACTGGAAATAATAATATCGGAAATTACAACCATATTGCAACCATCTCATACATTCGCACAGTATTGGGAGGAGGAACAGTTGAAGGGTATGCTCCCGCCAGGCTTGACAATCCGCTATTGACCTGGGAGGTGCAGAAATCGTGGAATGCAGCAGTGGATATTAATCTCTTTACCAATAGACTTGTGTTAACTTTCGATTATTATCGTACATGGAATACCGATTTATTGCTGGATGTGAATATTCCAGCTACCACAGGGTTCACCCGCACGAATAAGAATATTGGCGAAGTGGAGAATAGAGGTCTTGATATACAAGTGAAAACAATCAATATACTTAAGAGGGATTTCAATTGGTCAACCGATTTCAACATTTCCTTTAACAAAAATGAAGTTATCAAACTTGGACCGGAAGGCGATCCCATCCGGAGCTCTACACACATCACCCAAATAGGTCAACCCATAGGTATGTTATACGGCTATCAGGTAGATGGCGTCTTTATGAACCAGGCTGAAGTCGACAAGGGGCCACTCTTCGCTTCCGGAACAACAAACCAATCGCGTCCCGGTGACTTACGTTTTAAGGATATATCCGGCCCAGATGGTAAACCAGATGACGTCATTAATTCCTTTGACCAGGGCATTATGGGAAATCCCTACCCCGATTTTTATTATGGGATGACCAATAATGTTTCGTGGAAAAATCTAAGTTTGAGTGTGAGTTTTTATGGCAGCTATGGTAATGATATATTGAACCTTGCCGGTGTTGGAACTTTGAACAAGCGGGGCAATCGTGTAGGCCAGATGGCTACACAGCTTAATTTCTGGAAAACGGAAGCGGAACCGGGTGACGGAAAAACGCCGCGACCTAATGATACGTCTACCGGTGGTAACCGTGAAATTAGCCAGCACCTGATGGATACAGGTTCTTTCCTTCGTATCAATAATCTGCGGTTAAACTATACCGTGCCTGTTGAAACAATCAGGAAACTTACCAATGTAAATTCATTACGCGTCCAGGTATATTTCAATATAACCAACCTGTACACGTTTACGAACAACGAAACGTGCTTTAATCCTGATATTAGCAACAGTAGATCCGCACTGACGCCCGGTGTAAGTTTTAGCGACTATCCATTACCGCGCACATACGTATTGGGAGTAAATGTTAAATTTTGAACAATCTTTAAAAAATATCCAAATGAAATATTTAACAATAATTATCAGCATAGTTGTATTTACCGGATGTTCTAATGATTTTATCGATTTGATCCCTCCGTCTACCGCCACAGTTGCAGACGTTTATAAAACAGATAAAGACTATCGGGATGCCCTGGTTGGGTGTTACCAAACATTACGGGGGCAATATGGTGTTTTCTGGCAATGGGACCTGGTAAGTGACGATGTTCGTCATCAATGGGCAACACTTGATGTACGGCGTAATTTAGATGAATACGCTTACCAGAATAATGAGGGTTTCTTTTCAAGTAGATGGAATGGTTATTACACGCTCATCTATCGTGCAAATTATATTTTAGGATCGATTGAAAACATAGATGAAACAGTGATACCCAAAAAGAAAGAATATATTGCTGAAGCCAAATTCATGCGGGCGGTTGCTCATTTTGATCTGGTAAGGGCATTTGGCGACATTCCTTTGATAACCAAAGTAATTCTTGACGACGAAGCGCTCAAAATGGGACGTGATCCGGTAAATAAAGTTTACGAACAAATCATTTCCGACCTGAAAGATGCGGGCGCGGGTCTGCCCCGGTCGTATACAGGGAGTGATGTAGGACGCGCCACAGAAGGAGCGGCCAAATCCATACTCGGAAGGGTATATTTGACGCATAAATTATTTCCCGAAGCGGAAGCTGTATTAAAAGAAGTAACCACTTTGGGTTATAATCTTTTGCCAAAATTTAATAATTTGTGGGATTATTCGAAAGATAAGCATCATAGTGAATATATTTTCGATATAGAATACGAATCAAATATATCATTAGGCTCCAGCTTTACAAACGATTTTCTGCCTCAGCAGGCCGAAATCGCCCAGATTTGGGGCATTCCCGGTTCAGCTGGAAACAGCAATAATCCGTCAGATGCGTTATTCGATATTTTTGAAGATCGAGATCTGAGGAAAGATGTTACCGTTGCGGATGGCTGGACAGATGCAAATGGCGTTTATCATCGTCTGATCGACCAATCTACCTTAGGCGCTAAAACCTATACAAAAAAATATCTTACTTCCCTTCCCCGTAGTGGAGACGGTAATTGTAACTGGAAAGTGATTCGTTATGCTGATGTGCTTCTTATGTTAGCTGAGGCGCTGAATGAGAACAACAAGACAGAAGAAGCACTTACTTACGTGAATTTGGTGAGAACGCGGGCAGGTGTAGATTCTTACCCCGATGGGATATTAAGAGATGATTTGCGTGAAGAAATTTACGATGAACGTCGTCGGGAATTGTCGTTTGAAGGACACCGCATTTGGGATTTGTTCAGGACGGGGCGCGTTTTGCAAGCATGCGGGCCGTTGGGTATGAAAGACTGGATGGTTCTCTTTCCAATACCCCTTGCTCAAATTCAGGTAATGAATAATAAAGACATTTTCCCGCAAAATCCGGGATGGGATTAAAATGTAATTTCAAATAGCAAGTGCAGATTTTGGTAATAAAAGACTCTCTTACCGAGGTTGTACTTCGGAAAGGTATACTTTGGTAAGAGATTTTTAATTTTGTGAAGTTTAAAATAATATTACGAATATGACAGATAACAAAGTACAATATGGGAGTTCACGACGTGACTTTCTAAAGAATAGTGCAGCTCTTTCGGCCATGCTGGCTATGGGGCCCGTCGCAAGCTATGCGACCCCTGGTGAAAAAGCAGAAATTATAGCCAAGCAAAAGATGCACGGCATACAGATTGGCGCTGTTTCATTTTTGGACGAAGGAGTGAAACCGGTTTTGGATTACCTGCAGAAACAAATGGGTGTCAATACGCTCTTTGTCACGGTTTTTACTTATGGTAGAGGATTAGCCGGGCGACAAATACCAGGACAGCCAATGCCTGACCACGGTTCGCAAGTGTCCGATGAAAAAACCTTTCATGGAGGCAATTATGCGATTTCGAATCCAAAGTTCTATACGAATACGGTTTTAAAAGAAACGAGAGCAACAGAGCATGGAAATTTTGATGTTCTTGCCTCTATTCTTCCGGAAGCCAAGAAAAGAGGAATAAAAGTTTTTGCGTCTGTGGAAGATCAATGGCGTCAAGATGTACCCGGAATAACAGGATTGAGGGAAATTGACCTGTATGGTCGCAAAGCCAATACGCTTTGCCTTTTCAATCCGAATGTAATTGAGTTCTGGAAGGCCCTGGTAGCCGATATTTGTTCATCATACCCCGTCGATGGCATTCTGTTCTTTAATGAACGGAACGGTCCATTCCTTTCAGCGATTGGAGCCAGCCATTTTCAAAGCATCGATTCGTCGCGAGCTACGTGCTTTTGCGATCATCATAAAGCTGCCTGCGCTGAGCATGGTATTGACTTCAAAAGGGCAATGGAAGGATATCGTAAATTGGACGTCTTTGTCCGCGCAGCGCTTAAAGACAGGCGTCCCAGTGACGGTTATTATGCAGCATTTCAACGTTTGCTTTTGGATTACCCGGAGATAACCGCTTATGATAGACTCTTTGATTATGCCAAGCATCAAATTTTAAAGGATGTACACACTACGGTTAAATCCATTAACAAAAAATTACAGGTAGGCTTTCATATTGAACATGTTAATTCTTTCAATCCCCTCTTCCGTGCCACACGTAGTTATGAGGAATTGGGAACGATGGCCGACTTTTTAAAGGTAGTTGCCTACAATAATTGTGCAGGCGAACGTTACGCCAACTTCATCCGAAACATAGGTTCCACTGTTTTTCGCGATGTTCCCCTGGAAGTATTGATGCGGGTTAACAATCGTTTACTCAACTATAGTGAAAATGAACCTTCATTAGAGCAATTGGCAATGGCTGGAATGTCCGCCGATACAGTATACCGTGAAACGCAGCGGGCCGTCAATGGAGCGAAAGGGAAATGTCTTATCCTACCGGGAATCGATGTGAATCTTCCTACAGGGAGAAACAGCCGTAAAGCATCGGAACAGGATACTTACGAAGCCACTCTGGCCGCATACAGAGGAGGATCAGATGGTGTGATCCTCTCGCGTAAATATTCGGAAATGTTCACCGCAAATATGAGAGGCGCCGGACGAGCCATTCGTGAGGGTAACAAACTATAATTGTAATGGTATAACGCTAAAAAAGAAGATAATGAATCAAGATATTAATCAGCAACAACCACGAGTTAATAAAATTAAAGCTCAGAAAGTTATTGGCATACAAATAGGCGCCGAATCTTTCATGGATGAAGGTGTGGAACAGGTCTTGGATATTCTACAGGAAAAGGGCGCTGTAAATACGCTTTACGTTTCGACGTTTACATACGACCGTGGTATTCATGGACGGCCAGGAAGAAATTTCCCTGATCACGGCATACCTGAATCAGACGCAAACCGCTATCATGGCGGGAACTATGCAACCCCTCACGCCGAGTTTTATAAAAATACCCGGATAAAAGGTGAGTTATTGAAAGCTCCTGATTTTGGAAATGTGGATATTTTGGAAAAAGTGATACCGGCTGCAAGAAAGCGGCGTATGAAAGTATTTGCATCCGTGCAGGATGGATTTAATTATCCTGACGATGTCACCGTTTTCAAGGATTTTTCGGAAGTAAATCTTGGCGGGCAGAAAGGGGAAGCCATGTGTTTCTACCAACCGGATGTACGCGAATTTTGGAAAGCTGTTTGTGTGGATCTTTGTACTTCGTATGACATTGATGGTGTCCTGCTGTTCAATGAACGCGGCGGCCCTTTTTTGAATGCACTGGGTGCCAGCCATAATCAAAGCATCCAGTCATCACGGATAACCTGTTTTTGTGAGCATCACCGAAAAGCAGCCGAGGCACGCGGTATTGATATGGAAAGAGCTAAAGAAGGATATCGCAAACTCAATGCTTTTGTGCAAGCTTCGCTTGGGGGTGATCGTCCAACGGATGGTTATTACGCCGAATTTGCACGCATCATGGCCGCCTATCCCGAAGTATATGCATGGAATCAAATTTTTGACTTGGGAAAAAGTCAAGTGTTGGCCGATATATATGAAGCTGTAAAAAAAGTAAATAAAAACCAGCAAGTGGGCTTTCATATAGAACATGTCAATTCATTCAACCCGTTTTACAGGGCAACACGTGGCTATGCAGACATGGCAAAAATTGCGGATTTTCTGAAAGTTGTCGTATATAACAACTGTGGAGGCGAGCGTTACGCCAGTTTTGTCCGGAATGCCGGCTCAATCATTTTCCGCGATGTACCACAAGAAGAATTGATGCGCTTCAACAATTATTTGCTGAATTATAGTGAAAAAGAAGCTTCAATGGACGATCTGCCGAAATCAGGACTTTCGCCGGATTATGTTTACCGGGAAACCCAAAGGGCATTGAACGGAGTACAGGGGCGGTGCGACATCCTGCCCGGAATCGACATCAACATTCCTGTAGGAAGAAACAGCAGGGTACAGTCGCCTGACGATGCATACGAAGCCACGTTGGCAGCGCTGAAAGCTGGAGCTGACGGAGTCATTCTTTCGCGGAAATATTCCGAGATGATGTTGACCCATTTGGCAGGCGCAGGGCGTGCTGTCCATGATGCGGCTTCATTAAGTGCAGAACTATCAAGTAATCGTTTTAATTTTTATTGATCAACTTGACTGAAGGGGGTAAATAATCAAAAAATCCATATGAAATCTATATCAAAATTTTCTGTGATACTTGTTTTATTCGGTATCACTCAATGTCAATCGCCATCGCATCCATCGAAATGGAGTGATGAAAAGCTGAACGAATGGTTTGAATCAGGACAATACCTGGATGGACTGCAAATCTTTCCTGATCCATCAACCGATCATCGCATGTTCGCCGAACATTATTATGATCATAAAGAAGTATGGGACAAGGCTTTTGCCTTTTTGAAAAATACTGATCTCACCAATCTGCCTTTAGGTAGAATCGAATTAGGCGACCACATGTATGCCACCGTGAGTGAGTATTTTACAAAAGATAGGGAAATAACTCTTTTTGAGGCGCATAAAATAAATATCGACATCCACTATGTCATTTCCGGAAAAGAATCAATAGATGTTGCATCTTTAGAAAGTATGACTGTGACAGAACCGTACAAATCCGAAAGAGATCTCGAATTTGGAACTGTACCTGAATTTGCGGCTCTGAAAGCAACACCCGATCGTTTTTTTATTGTTTACCCCTCTGATGCTCATCGCCCGAGTGTGAGGGATGGAAACGACAGCATATTTACCCGCAAAATAGTGGTGAAATTTCCAGCGAAATAACAAATTTTGAATAGTGCAATATTTTACATAAACCCAAATTCCATTTACGGATTTTAGTTATTACAAAACTGAACCTCTTCTTTTGCCTTGTTTCATGCAAGACAAAATGTAATCGATGTCATTTTTTGTTAATTTTGGAGCTTTAATGGCAGAAAATAAAAAAGAATTCAAAGTGGTATAATCTTAATTCTTTCATTAGTCTTGCCATGAAGATCTCACAAAAAGAGAAAAGTAGTGAGAATTATAATTCGGTAAAATTGGATTTTTTCCATCAAGTCATTAGATTGAAAATTTGGTGGATTGTTAAAATCTGGTGCCAATCAAAAATGAAAAATCAAAAATGAAAAAAGTTCTTCTTGCCATCGATTCATTTAAGGGTTGTCTCAGTTCATTGGAGGTAGCCACAACTGTTGAAGAAGGTATCAGAGCAGTCTATCCTGCTTGCGAAGTGGTGAAAGTACCCGTTGCCGATGGCGGTGAAGGTACTGCCGAATCCCTGGTTTGGGCTACAAAAGGTCGCATGTACACTGTGAAGGTCAGTGATCCGTTAATGAAGCCTGTGAATGCGCAATACGGCATATTGGGCGATGGGCATACGGCAGTTATCGAAATGTCGGCGGCGAGTGGTTTGCCGTTGGTTCCCGAAGGACAGCGTAACCCTATGTTCACGACCACATATGGTACCGGGCAGTTAATTGCCGATGCCCTTGAGCGCGGATGTACGCATTTTATCCTCGGGATTGGTGGTAGTGCAACTAATGATGCGGGGGCAGGCATGTTACAAGCATTGGGCTACCGTTTCTTAGATGTGACAGGGCAACCACTCGGCCAAGGTGGACAAATTCTTGACCGAATAACCACTATCGACACATCATTGCGTAATTCGTTGCTTGACAAGGCACAATTTAAAGTGGCCTGCGATGTGGATAATCCGTTTTCGGGAAAGAAAGGTGCAGCGTATATCTATGCGCCACAGAAAGGTGCAGATCCGCAAATGGTCGAGGCGCTTGACCATGGTTTAAAGCACTTTGCGGGTGTGGTAAAAGCACAATTGCATAAAGACATTGATGCAGTTCCCGGAGCAGGTGCGGCGGGTGGAATGGGGGGCGGGTTACTGGCTTTTCTTGACGCGACTTTGCAGCCTGGTATACGTTTGGTGTTGGATACCCTGCATTTCGATGATATGTTGAACGGCGTTGAACTTGTGATTACCGGCGAAGGCCGTATGGACGCACAAACAGCTATGGGTAAAGCGCCACAGGGAATTGCAGAAGCTGCAGCTCGAAAAGGTATCCCGGTGATTGCCCTTACGGGGAATATCGAAAATGCTGCAGCCATCAACAGTATTGGTATTTGCGGCGTTTTTTCCATCGTCCCTCGCCCCATGACATTACAGGAAGCCATGAACCCCGACACCGCACGACAAAACATACGGCAAACAGTGGAACAGTTGTTCCATTGGAAAAAAGAAAAAGTGAAGTGAACTAACAAAAAGATAAAATCAGGGTTTTCAATATGAATACTCTTGGAGACATATTAAGCGCCTTACGCCATATACTCGACGGATTCAAATATCTGTCCAATTCTGATTTTATCCGTTCTGCACTAACTGATCTTACGAGTTCAACGGGGGTAATTTTCAATTATCAATTTTCAATTATCAATTATCAATTACTTATGACCGCTATTGGAGCAATTATCGGGCTTCTTTTGACCGTTTTCCTTATTATCCGTAAGGCCAATCCAGCATATAGTCTTATTCTTGGAGCATTAGTCGGTGGGTTGGTCGGCGGGTTGGGATTGGTAACCACTGTTTCGGTGATGGTTGATGGCGTCAAGGACGTTACTCCGGCTATTATCCGCATCCTCACGGCTGGTGTATTATCTGGCGTACTTATCAAAACCGGCGCTGCATACTGTGTTGCTGAAACGCTTGTCCGTAAACTGGGACACGGAAATGTACTTTTTGCCCTGGCGGTTTCTACCATGATTCTCACAGCTATCGGGGTGTTTATCGACGTAGCGGTTATAACCATCGCACCCATTGCATTAGCGGTAGGACAACGGATGGAAACTTCGAAAATGAAATTACTCCTAGCAATGATTGGCGGCGGTAAATGCGGGAACATCATTTCGCCCAATCCCAACACTATTATTGCAGCAGAAAATATGGGCGCACCGCTTCCTTCGGTGATGTTTGCCAATCTCGTTCCGGCACTGCTGGGGTTAATGGTGCTGATGTTATTACTCCGTTACGTGAAGTTATACGGAGAAAAGGTAACGGAAGCGGGAACCGTAGAACATGATGACTTGCCTCCATTCTGGGCAAGTATTATTGGTCCGGTGACTACCATTGTACTGTTGGGGCTTCGTCCATTGGCAGGCATCAATATAGATCCACTGGTTGCTTTACCTGCAGGGGGAATTGTTGGAATTCTATGCATGGGCAAACAGAATATCTTTAAGGAATCCATTGCTTACGGACTGGACAAGATGTCGGTTATTGCAGTATTGCTAATCGGAACAGGCACCATTGCAGGTATCATCAAGCAATCAACACTCAAAGACTGGATATTGCAAGGATTGAATTCGGCGGGGATTGGCGATGTGCTGATTGCCCCGATATCCGGAGCATTGATGTCGGCAGCTACGGCTTCTACCACAGCTGGCGCAACAGTCGCATCAGCGTCGTTTTCTTCCACCATCCTTGCTGCGGGTATTAGCGCTGTTTGGGGTGCTGCAATGATTAATTCCGGTGCTACCGTACTTGATCATTTACCCCATGGATCATTTTTCCATGCTACTGCCGGATGTACACAGGTGGATTTAAAGGAGCGTCTCAAGCTGATCCCGTATGAAAGCCTTATCGGAGCAGTACTGGCCGCATTATCGACAATTGCTTGCCTTGTGGCAGGATGATTGGCGGAAAAATAAAAAAATCAGGAATCGAACTTCATTACAGGAAGAATGGAGTAATCCAACCAATCGGATAAAATATCATTCGTATCAATCAAAAATCGAAAATGCCAATGGTTTCTTGTTCGGGAATATCCAAAAAATACATATCGGTTGAGGCTTTGAAGGATATAACGTTCAACGTCCCACAGGGAGAAATATTCGGAGTGATCGGCCCCGACGGAGCAGGTAAAACCACGCTGTTCCGTATCCTCACCACCTTGATGCTCGCTGACAGTGGTACCGCTACCATTAATTCCTTAGACGTAGTGAAAGATTACAAGGCAATCCGTAACAATGTGGGCTATATGCCCGGCCGGTTTTCGCTTTATCAGGATTTGACGGTGGAGGAGAACCTGAATTTTTTTGCCAAAGTATTTTACACAAGCATTGAGGTGAATTACGACCTGGTGAAAGACATTTACATACAGATAGAACCATTTAAGAAACGTAAGGCAGGTGCATTGTCAGGCGGCATGAAGCAAAAACTGGCATTGTGTTGCGCCCTGATTCATAAGCCGGTAGTGTTGTTTCTGGATGAGCCAACCACAGGTGTCGACCCGGTGTCACGCAAAGAATTCTGGGGCATGCTCAAAAAACTCAAACAACAGGGCATTACCATTCTTGTGTCCACTCCCTACATGGACGAAGCCGCTCTTTGCGACCGTATTGCGTTGATCCAGCATGGACGTTTTCTTGCGATAGATACGCCGCAAGGCATAACCGGACGTTTCAGCGAACCGTTGTGGGCAATACAGAGCAATAATATGTCGAAACTGCTCGTCGACCTGCGGGCCAATGATTGTGTGGAAAGTTGTTTCGCTTTTGGAGACAAACACCATGTGACAATTAAGAATGAAGAGTTAAGAGTGAAGAATGAAGAGTTGAGATGGTTGCGGGAGTATTTGGAATGCAAAGGACATCAGGATATTGAAATTGACAGGATTCAGCCGGGAATTGAAGACTGCTTTATCCAGTTAACAAATAATTGAGTTAGGTCATCATTTGTGAAATTCGTGAAAATTAGTAGACAATGAAAACCATTGAAGTTGAGAATCTCACCAAACGGTTCGGTAGTTTTACCGCGGTTGACGCTATTTCGTTTGATGTGGCCGAAGGTGAGATATTCGGATTCCTGGGAGCCAATGGCGCCGGCAAGACCACTGCCATGCGCATGTTGTGCGGTTTGAGCAAACCCACATCGGGAACAGGAAAGGTGGCAGGATTCGATATCACCCGGCAGCCGGAAGAAATCAAACGGAATATTGGTTACATGAGTCAGCGCTTTTCTCTTTATGAAGATCTGGTGGTGTGGGAAAATATCCGTTTGTTTGCCGGTATTTATGGTGTTCCTGAACGACAAATAGAGCCACGTACAGACGAAATGCTTGCCCGTATCGGGTTCGAGAGCGAACGCAATACCCGTGTAAAAGAACTCCCGCTGGGCTGGAAGCAGAAACTGTCTTTTGCCGTGGCGATTTTCCATGAGCCGAAAATCGTATTCCTTGACGAACCCACCGGAGGCGTCGACCCGATTACACGCCGGCGTTTCTGGGAGATGATATACGATGCCGCTGATCGTGGTATCTCGGTATTTGTGACGACACATTACATGGACGAAGCTGAGTATTGCAATCGTGTGTCTATCATGGTTGATGGACGAATTGAGGCATTGGATACTCCACGGAATCTCAAGCAACAATTTGACGCCTCGAGCATGGATGAAGTATTCCAACGATTGGCACGAAATAATTAATTAAGAATATGTTTCTCTCCTTCGTTAAAAAAGAATTTCTCCACATTTTCCGCGATCCGCGAACCATGCTGATAACATTGGGGATGCCGGTCGTACAGATTATTCTTTTTGGATTTGCCATCACTACCGAAGTGAAGAATGTCAGCGTGGCCGTCTTCGACCCGTCGAATGACATTTCGACCAAGCGGATTGTCAATCAATTGCAAGCCAGCGAATATTTTGATATTACGCACGTATTACATACAGCGGGTGATGTCAACAACATGTTCAACGAAAGTAAAGTCGAACTGGCTGTGATATTTTCCGACCGGTTCGATGAGAGCCTGATGCATACCGGAAAAGCATCCATCCAACTGATTGCTGATGCTACCGATCCTAATCAGGCTACCATGCTCACCGGCTATGCCGCAAATATCATCGGAGATTACCAGCGGGAACTGATGCGTGAACATCATATTCCCTTCCAGATTGAACCCGAAATACAAATGTTATATAATCCGCAGATGAAATCGGCCTATAACTTTGTGCCGGGTGTGATGGGGCTTATCCTGACACTTATCTGTGCTATGATGACCTCCATTGCCATTGTCCGCGAAAAGGAGATGGGAACCATGGAGGTATTGTTAGTGTCGCCTGTCAGGCCGATATTCATTATTATCGCCAAGGTAGTTCCTTATTTCACATTGTCGATAGTCAATATTGTCAGTATTCTCTTGTTGTCGGTATTTTTGTTGGATGTGCCTGTCTCAGGAGATTTGTTTTGGTTGATCATCGTCTCCCTTCTATTCATTGTGGTTGCACTGTCGTTGGGTATCCTTATTTCATCGATAGCTACGACGCAGGTCACAGCGATGCTGGTGTCGGGTATGTTATTGATGATGCCCGTACTGTTGCTTTCGGGTATGATTTTCCCTATCGAGAATATGCCCGTCATTTTGCAATGGATATCGAATATCATTCCTGCCCGATGGTTCATTTC
Source organism: Bacteroidales bacterium (assembly GCA_031551645.1). GTDB lineage: Bacteria > Bacteroidota > Bacteroidia > Bacteroidales > UBA4181 > JAIRLS01. Next base: position 46,984 of record JAVBNI010000010.1, read on the forward strand.
CGCGGTTAAGAAAATCATGATCGAAGGGTTGGATATAACTTACGTCCTTAAGGAAGTGGGGATACTTGTCGGTATGGCGCTCTTCCTGATTGTAGTAAGTGTGAAGAAGTTTAAAGTTCGGTTAGCATAATATCCGGTAAATGAAAAATAAAGGACGAAATTTAAATTTTGAAAATATAACCTATAATGACACTGACAGGTCTATAGACCCTGTCAGGTCGCTCCCGCTAAAGACCTGTCAGGCTGCGGTAGCTGCCTGCCCGACTATGCCCGCCTGAATGACGTAGTCGGGCAGGTCATTCAGACGGGCTGACAGTGTCAAAATAAAACCATTAACCAAGTGGCATTGAAATATAATCGGCAAAACGTTCCGAGTGAACGTTAACAAATAATCAAAAAAACAAAATGCTAAAGTTTCTTATCGAAAAGGAGTTCAAGCAAATTATCAGGCACCCGTTTATACCCAAGCTGATATTTATTTTCCCATGTATGGTGATGCTGGTGTTTCCATGGGCAGCCACTTTTGAGATCAAAGATGTGAAACTAAGCGTGGTGGATAGTGACCACAGCCCTTATTCCAAACGTTTGATACAGAAGGTTGTTTCATCGGGTTATTTTCATCTGACCGATGTGTCGGACACATACCCCGAAGCGATGCAAAGCATTGAGCATCACACTTCCGACTTGATCCTGACCATCGGGCCGGGCTTCGAGCGCGATCTTATACGCGAAGGTTCCACTAAAGTGATGATTGCTGCTAATTCGGTAAACGGGACCAAGGGCGGCATGGGAACATCTTACCTGGCAACTATCATGAGTGATTTTGCCGGAGAACTACGCAACGAACAAGGGCAGGTGAAACAAGGCAATGAGGTCATTCCTGTCATCGACATTGTACCACAATATCGCTATAACCCCCACCTCGATTATAAGGTATATATGGTTCCTGCCCTGATGGTGATCTTGCTCACCCTGCTTTGCGGATTCCTGCCAGCACTTAACATTGTGAGCGAAAAGGAAACCGGTACTATTGAGCAGATGAATGTAACACCTGTGAGTAAATTCAAATTCATTCTCGCTAAACTCATTCCATACTGGCTGATTGGGTTTGTAGTGCTTTCACTGTCGTTTGGCCTGGCGGCATTGATTTATCAATTGTTTCCCGTCGGTAGCTTACTCACCATCTATTGCTTTGCCAGTATCTTTGTCCTGGTAGTTTCCGGATTCGGGTTGGTCGTATCCAACTATTCAGCCACCATGCAGCAAGCCATGTTTGTGATGATGTTTTTCGTAATTGTTTTTATCCTGATGAGCGGCTTGTTTACTCCTATCCGTAGCATGCCCGTGTGGGCGCAGGCCATCACAGCAATCAATCCATTGAGATACTTTATCGAAATGATGCGTATGGTATATTTGAAAGGCAGTAACCTTGCCGAGATGGGTTTCCAAATAATAGCCCTGACAGGATTTGCAGTTCTTTTCAATCTCTGGGCGGTATTCAGTTATAGGAAAACAAATTGAAAATATTGAATTGTCATGTGTTTATACCCCAAGTTGAGGGTAGAATAATTTCAATATTTATCCAACAAAGACCTATAGCTTCACAGATATTTTCATTTCCCTGTTTATTTCTTTACAATATTTTAACCATCTGTTTACATTATGGTAACATACAAACAGTACTTTTGTCCATCAAAATATATCATTAGGAAAATATATCTTCATGAAAATCAATAGCATATTCAGTAGTTTTACGCCAAAGGACACCAAATTTGTTCCTATGCTTAAAGAAACGGCAACTATTCTTGTAGAAGCATCTGTTCTTCTGGAATTGCTTTACTCTTCGGGCAAACGTCGCAAGGAATTGTGCCAACAGATCAAAGCCGAAGAGTTAAAAGGCGATAAAGTAACGGCACGCATATCAAAAGCGCTTAATGAGACATTCATCACGCCGTTCGATCGCGAGGATATTCATGCTCTTGCCGACGAAATGGACGATGCGATTGACTGTATCAATCGTTCGGCCCAAAAAGTATTGCTCTATTCGCCTGAAAATCTACCCAAAAGTACTGTTCGTCTGGCAAGCATCACCCGTAAAGGAGCAGAACTTGTTCAAGAAGCTATAAACGGATTGCCAAAATTGAAAAAGAACGACCAGCAGGTTCGTAAATGCTGCAAAGAAATCAAGAAACTTGAAGAGACTGCCGATGATCTGTATGAAGATGGTATCATGGCCCTTTTTAAAGAAGAAAAGAGCATTGTGGAATTGATCAAATTGAAGGAGATTATCCAGGAATTGGAAATGTCGGTCAATAAAATCAACAGTGTTGGTAAAGTGTTGAAAACGATCATTATCAAATACGCATAACCCGGCTTTGTCAAGTTTTTAATCCCGATAAATTTTATACATAAATTTGGAAAACCACAAGGTTAACCATCAACCGAAAATCAAAATTTTATGACCCTTCTTGTTGTCGTTATTGTGTTAGCTGTTATTTTTGATTTCATCAACGGCTTCCACGATGCGGCTAATTCCATTGCCACCATCGTATCTACACGGGTATTGACGCCTTTTCAGGCTGTTTTGTGGGCGGCTTCTTTCAATTTCATAGCTTTCTTTTTTGCCAAATATGTCATTGGCGAGTTCGGTATAGCCAGCACTGTCTCCAAAGTGGTATGGGAACAATTTATCACGCTTCCGATCATACTTTCGGGACTTGTAGCAGCCATTTCATGGAATCTCCTCACTTGGTGGCTGGGTATTCCTTCCTCGTCGTCGCACACACTTATCGGGGGATTTGCCGGAGCTGCCATCTGTGCTGCCGGATTCCAATCCATCCATGCGGGGGTGATTATTAAAATAGCTTCTTTCATCGTATTGGCGCCACTGATCGGTATGATTGCGTCATCGATTATCACGATCGGGGTACTTTGGGGGTTTAGGAAAGTGAATGCCCGCCATGCGGAGAATATTTTCCGTAAAATGCAGTTGGTGTCTTCCGGCTTATTCAGCCTTGGACATGGACTCAATGACTCACAGAAGGTTATGGGTATTATTGCCACTGCTCTGATTGCTACGGGAAAGATAGATTCCATCGAAAATATGTCCGATTGGGTTCCCTTAACCTGTTTCAGTGCCATTGCTTTGGGTACAATGATGGGCGGTTGGAAGATCGTAAAAACGATGGGTAGCAAAATTACCAAAGTAACTGCATTGGAAGGCGTATGTGCTGAAACTGCCGGAGCATTGACCTTGTTTCTCACTGAAATACTTAAGATACCGGTAAGTACCACGCATACTATTACAGGAGCAATCATGGGCGTAGGAGCCGTAAAAAGGTTTTCGGCCGTTCGCTGGGGAGTCACGATCAACCTTCTCTGGGCCTGGATTCTTACCATCCCGGTAAGTGCATTGTTAGCGGCAGGAGTATATTTATTGGTCAGTGCATTAGGTTGTTGATTTTTCTTTTTCATAAGCAGACGATAAGTCATTTTGTTTTATTTTAGAAAGTTACGACTATTAAGTCTTGATTAGTATTGTTTTAATCCCTGTTGGGGGGGGGCGAAAATTTATTTTTGCTCCTCCATGCAGAGCCATAGTTCTCGGTATCAAAGCCTAAAACTATATCAATGAAATTTTTTTTGTTAAAATTTATTCCCGATTTCGAATCCGAATTTGATTTGTGCACTAACCTGTTATACATATAAAAAGCAGTAAACAATAGAGGCAAACCTTCTTCGTTAAATTGAACACTAACCTGCTAATATATAATGAAAATAGTCTCATAATCATGTTTTGAAACGTTAAGCCTGTGAAAAAATAACAACCCCAATTTTTGTTTTTTATATTTGGCCAATCCAAAAACTCGCCGTATCTTTGTAGTCTGTTTCATTTCAGAAATGAGATAACAAAAAGTAGTTTGAAATCCCGGTGCAGATGCAGATTTGTTTTGAGTAATCTTTAGGCGCGGCCTGCGTTAGCAGTGGCTATAGCAGTGAGTCGGAGCCTTTTGGTGAAGCGACAACAAAAGAAATCAAAAAAAGTTCAAAAAAAATCGCAAAAAGTTTTGTTAGTATCAAAAACCTCCTTACCTTTGCACCCGCTTTTGAAAAACAGAGTGGTTCTTTGAAAGGTATAGCTGGAGCAAAAAAGAAGAGGGTTTAGAAGAGCACCAAAAAATCTTCAAAAATTTTTCTAAAAAAGTTTGCGGAATTAAAAAAAGCAGT
>JAVBNI010000231.1:0-37966 GCA_031551645.1 Bacteroidales bacterium
AGGCGACACCATGTTCAAATATGCATGTAAAATCATATTTTGTTGGGATAACAATATGCCCCGAAGCGTCGGAATAACCCCATAAGCCATTCTCATGGATTGGAATATAATTCTCATATTCTTTTGCATACGAAAATATATTGGGTGTTTCTACCGAATATCCCTCGCTTAAAAATAATATACTACCGCTTTGATCAATAAAGTTTTTAATTAATAATTTCCCATCCTTCGATTTTCCAATTCTAATTCTATCAATATCACAAGAGCTGTAAATCAGAGGAATTAGAAACGCGCACAAAATAAAGTTCCCATCTTAAGTATTTCCTTACCTTTGTTCGGTTTATCAAAAAGGATATTCATGAAGAGATTTTATTCGTCGGAGATTGAAGATCAAATGCGCCATTTTTTTGAAAGTTTACCTGAGCGGAAACGTCGTGACTATGCTGTCATTGAGGCAAATAGAATTGGCTTTGGTGGTGCGAGTTATATCAGCGAAGTATTGGGTATCTCCCGCAGAACCATTTACAATGGGAAAAAATCACAAGCCAAAGAAAGATATCTTCCGGAAGGTAAACAGCGTCGAGCGGGCGGAGGCAGGAAAAAAACGTCGGACAGTGAATTTAAATACATGTTAATCAGATTTATAGACAATCACAAGGCAGGCAGTCCCACCGATCCCGATATATACTGGATCAGTCTTGAGCCCGTCAACTGGCTCGTATGTTCACCGAACAATATCAAATATCTGTCAGCAATGGAGTTGTCAAACGCCTGCTCAAGGAGTTGGGCTACCGCTACCGCAAGCCGAGTAAAGTATTGGCAACGGGCATATTTTCTCAACGTAATGAACAGTTTGAAATTATTTTATCTTTGATCTCCCTGATGTGTATCCGCTTACCGGTGATCAGCATTGATTGCAAGAGAAAGGAGCGTTTAGGGATACTGGCACGCGATGGGAAATGCCTCTGTACGGGTGCCATCAAAGTCTGCGACCATGATTATGAGCATCTGTCAAAAGGCAAAGTGATACCACACGGTATCTACGACCTGCAGGCTAACAAGGGTTACATCACGGTGGGTACAAGTGGCGAAACAGCGGAATTCATATTTGACAACCTGATTTGGTGGTGGACAGAATATGGGATCGATCAATATCCGGATGCTGAAAGTATCGTGATTTTGTGCGATGCTGGTGGAGGCAACTCCTACCGCCATCGTATCTTCAAATACATGATGACCAGATTTGCCAAACAAACCGGAGTCTCCCTGGTTATATGCCATTACCCTCCATATGCATCCAAATGGAATCCTATTGAACATCGACTTTTCTGTCATTTGCACAAAGCAGCAAACGGGGTAGTGTTTGATTGTTATCAAACTGTGATGGACACTTTTAGCAAAACACAAACATCAACAGGATTGAACGTGGTGATCAGGTTAAATTTGAAATATTATCAAACAGGGCAAAAAATTGACAAGAAAGAAATTGATTATCAAAACATAAGCCCACATCCTAAGATACCTGAACTGAATTATCGAATATCTGCTTGAATTGGGAAAATTATTTTGTTCGCGTTCCTTAGCAAGTTCTGGGCTACGTTACCTATAATGATGGGATAGGCAATACTCCAGATACGGCTGGTTTTGATAGAAGACATTTAGAAAGTGAAGAATGAAGAGTGAAAAGTGAAGAATTCTTTTGGGTGGTAATGATCAATTGAAAATAATCAGCCAAACACCAAATATTGATTGGTGTATCAAGTTAAGTACTCTCTTATATAATCGCTACTGAATTTATGCGCTTTGCGTCAATAATCAATCATCGATTCGATTACTTTCAATCAATCAAAAAATGATAAATGAAAAATCAAAAATCGATGCTTACCAGTTTGAAAAGGCTGCGTTGAAAATATCGTCCATCAGCTCCTCGAGGATTTTCGTAATGGCTTGGTCCTGGACAGACGCCAAGGTCATGCTACTCGAATATTCATAAAAGCGTGAGAAGGATTTTTCAAAGCTGTATTCCGGCTTTACCTCGTTGGTGAATTTTACTTTCACCGTTATGGTAAGGCGATCCATAGAAGCTTTCCCTTCGGCCGTAACAGCTTGCGGTTGGGTGGCATAACCGGTTATCTCGCCTTCAAACAACACGTCGGCATTATTCGTCACTAAGGCAAGTTTGGTATTCGACTGTATTTTGTCTTTTAATCCTTCGGTCATCTGGGAGCTCAACGTGGAAATAACAATTTCGGCTCTGTTTTCGAAATAATTGATCTGACATGTTTTGGCAGGTACAACAGAAGCTCCCGACATATTGAATGACACCGATCCACATGCGCTTAAAAGAAACATAAGCGGCAATAGGACAATAATATGTAATATCTTCATTTTAAAAAATAAACTTATTCAAGACCGTATTCCTTAATTTTCCGGTATAATGTCCGTTCCGATATCCCGAGTTCCTGAGCGGCATTCCTGCGGCGACCGTCATGTTTCTCCAAAGCCTTTTTAATCAGTTCGGCTTCCTTTTCGGACAGGGACAACGATTCGTCGTGTATTTCTTCGGTATCCTCGATTTCCATATCGGATTTCGAAGGCACAACATGTGATGTTCCGTGGCCAATGAGATCTACATACGACTTGTTATACAACTTCGGATCATCCTTGTTCTCATTTTGCATGATTTCGCCTACCAACTTTTTCAATTCATTGACATCATTACGCATGTCAAACAATATCTGGTACAGGATTTCCCGCTCCGAAGCAAATGCTTTGTCGCTGTCCTTACCATACAAGGCAGGCAACTGGTTCGAAGTATAATTGGGCAGGTATTGGCGTAGGGTTTGGGAATTGATATCGCGCTGGTGCTCAATCACCGAAATCTGCTCGGTGATATTTTTCAACTGGCGGACATTTCCCGGCCAATGATACGACATCAGCACACGTTGTGATTCCTCGTCCAGGTGAATGCCCGGCATCCTGTACTTTTCAGCGAAGTCGACAGCAAATTTTCTGAATAACAGATAAATATCATCTGGGCGTTCGCGTAACGGCGGCACAAAAATAGGCACCGTATTCAACCGGTAATACAGGTCTTCACGGAATTTCCCTCTTGCAATGGCATCCGGGATATTAATATTCGTGGCCGCAATCACCCGAACATTGGTTTTCAGTACCTTGGACGAGCCGACTTTGATAAACTCACCTGTTTCGAGTACACGCAACAAACGTACCTGTGTGGCCATAGGCAATTCGGCAACCTCGTCGAGAAAAATGGTACCACCATCGGCCACCTCAAAATATCCTTTCCTGTGCTCGGAAGCTCCAGTAAATGAACCTTTTTCATGACCAAACAATTCCGAATCAATGGTGCCCTCAGGAATAGCCCCACAGTTGACTGCTATATATTGGCCGTGTTTCCGGGTACTGTTCTGGTGAATAATCTGTGGAAAAACTTCTTTCCCGACACCACTTTCACCGGTAATCAGAACTGACAAATCAGTCGGAGCTACCTGCATAGCAATATCTATCGCCCGGTTGAGCGCGGGGGTATTGCCAATGATGCCGAAACGCTGCTTGATCTTTTGAACTTCTTCCATGATATATCACTTGCAAAAGGCAACAAATTTAGTAATTTTTGTACAACCGGCAGTGATTTTTTTGATTTTCATCTTCGAGTAAGGCCGTCTATGGTTCTCCATGCTGTTCTCAAGGGATACAAACAGTTTGTAATTTACTTTTTCAACCCAAGGTATTGGGTTAACCTGTATTATTCATACTCGAATACGTCGCTGGGTTGAGCGGTAATTGTATTACCGTTCTTCATTTGCGTCGAATTTAAAATTGCCTTGCGGCGAGCTAAAGGTTCGACAATGTTGGGCGACGGCATTGTAAATGCCGCCGAACGCACTCTTTTCGCTTTTTTCTGTACATTCAGGATCTTAGCATGAATAATTCAGGTTAAATCGTAATTCGGAAATTCTGCCTAAAATACATCCGGTATCATAGGCATTAACAAGTAGCATAAATATCAGAAAATCAATATTTAACAATCGAATTGAAATGTTGATTATTTACATGTGAATATTTAACTTAAATTTTGTTAAAAACAGATAAAAAACACTCACTTTATCACAACATATGTAGAAATTTTACGTATACTAAATATAGTAGAACTAGAACTAATTCGATAAATTTTGTTGATTCTTGTAATGTTACACGCTTAAAAACAAGGCTTATGGATAGTAAATCAGAAAATATTCCCAACAAAGTGGTCGATAATATTGCAAACGCCCTGGACTGCGATATGGTATGTTTTATGAATCCTGATACTTTCGAAGTGGAAGATGTTCCTAACGATGTCCTTGTAGGGATATACTATGACAAAGGGTGGCAGGAAGTATTAGCTCGCGTGGATCAATGGGATCGGTTTATTACCATTGATCGTCCCGATACAATGGAGATGATGAAAACATTTGTCAGCAACTGCATTCCTACCGGACATTTAAAAAAGCAGTTGCACGAAGCGTTGGCTTTACGTCGACCCGACAAACGTTTCCACGATATTGTTGACGATTCGGACTATCGCGATAAATGGGCGCAATATCACCGACAACAGATGATTCAACACGTCAAACAGAAGCTAAGGGATGGAATGACCGAAAAGTCGTCCCTGCCATGTGTCGAGTTCCGTTAAACGTTGCTCGAGCATCCGCCAGATTTCCACGTTACGGATTAATCCCCAGCCGGGTCCGGCCATGAATCGCGGCGGCATTTCATTGGCGATGCGTTCCACGACAATATCAGGACGCAGTCGCTCTAAAAATTTTACCACAAAATCGATATATTCGTCCTTCTCGAACAATTGGAATGTTTCGGGATGTGTTGCGTATTGCTCAGCAAAAGCCGTATGAGTTGCTATCTGGAGCTGGTGCAGTTTGACTGTATTTAGTGGCAGACGATTGATCATATCCGCCTCGTCGAGCATTTCCTGACTCGACTCTCCTGGCAACCCGAAAATCAAGTGTGTTCCCACCCGTATATCGCGCCGGGCAGTTGCCTCGATTGCCTGTACGCTTTGTTCAAAAGTATGTCCGCGGTTGATCCTTTCCAGTGTCCGGTTATAACAACTTTCGATACCATATTCCACCACTACATAATGTTGACGGCTCAGAACAGATAAATAATCCAGTATTTCATCATCCACACAATCGGGACGCGTACCAATTACCAGCCCCATTATTCCGGGAACCGATAAGGCTTCACTATAAATCGTACGCAACTGTTCTATCGGGGCATATGTATTTGAATATGCCTGGAAATATGCCAGATACCGGTAAGCTTTTTTGTAGCGGACTTTATGAAATTCGATCCCTTCAAGTAATTGTTGTCGAATACTTTTCACCGGATTGCAGTAGGATGGATTAAAAGCGTCGTTGTTACAATAAGCACATCCGCCACGACCAACTTTCCCGTCACGGTTGGGACATGTAAAACCTGCATCAATAGTCAGCTTCTGAACCCGCTCTCCATAATGTTTTCTGAAATACTCCGGGTAGGAGTTAAAACGGCGTTGATGTCCCCAAGGATACACTGTTTATAGCTAATACAGTCTGATAAATTTACCGCCCAGTGTTTTTTTATTGTCCCGCGCCCTGATAATATACATACCAAAGGGAAGATTATCGATGTTTGCTTCTATCTGCAGGTAAGTAATATCATTCTGCATCACAATATACCGGTTAACTTCATTCAACGGCATCAATTTACCTGCAACATCAAAACACTCGACTGTCACATTTTCACCGGGATCGTCAAAATAGATGAATATGACATTGGTACCTGGCTGAAAGACCACTTTCAGGTCATGAAAAGGTACCTGGTACGATTCGGTTTGTTTCTTGCCAAAATGTCCCATAGCTTTGATCCCCAATGAAGCATAAGTAGGCGGCACATCGTCACTCATAGCCCTCCACGAACCATCATTGATATACAAAGCCGATAGTCCCTCATACGGACGTTTCGCCGATTGATATAGGGCAAACGTATCGATCGGCTGTTGGTAGGAGATATTATAACCTAGAAAATAATTTCCGGTTAACTGCAATGTTTTATCAAAGTAGATATGCATGGGATATTTGCGATAATCCTTTGTCACTATGGTGTCCTTTGAATAAACTTCCTGCACGGGATATTCATTGCCTGTCCATATGGAAAATCTGACATTCGAACCTTTTGTGTATGCCCTGGCTATATTGGCTTCCAAACCTATTATATTTACGACAGTATCGTTTTCAAATTTTTCAGCAAAACCGGACCATCCCTTGTTGTTGTGTCCTGTTAGTACACCCCACCTGTCCGACGCGATCAGCAACTGGGCTTCGTTATAGCCGATATGGCCCAAGGTGTCGCACCTGCCATCGAAAGGTGTAACCGGATCATAACCATAGAGCATGGTTTTACCTGTATTATCAGGGTCCAGCCAAGTTTTAAGACTTTCTTTCATGTCCTTGTACTTGTTCCATTGTTCGCAAAACTTTGAATAATAATCGTCCTTTGGATTGGTACACCGGGCATTTCCACCCGTTAATGAGCCTACTATTAAATGGTTGGGGTCGAAAATCGGACTTCCCGATGAGCCTTTCTCAGTAATTCCACTGTTCCATTCAGTCACTTTCCAATGGGCGTTATCATCGCAAATCAAATCAGCAGCTTCGTCTTTGAAAGTTGCGCTCACCAAAGGACTATTATCAATGGATATCTTTTTAACATCACCCTGCGGATGATGTATCCCGGTACCATTTGCAGGTGCATCCGGCGAAGCATTCCACCCTGAATAATAAGGTTTATATTTTGCTGCAACATCATCCGATAATTGCAACAAAGTAAAATCTAATTCTTTTTTGGTTGCAAGTATGATAGAGCCGGCAATTTGCTGGGTTAATTCAGGAATTGCAGCTTTGCAGGAAGGCTTCTCATAACCAAATGCAAAGGTGGTTGCCGCAGCCATTTCACTTGTAGAGATACAGTGATTGGCTGTCAGCAGGTATGGCTTCTTGGTTTTGCTATTCTGATTGATCAAGGCACCCGTACAAACCTGGGTTACCCTTTGTCGCTTATCGTTCCAATAAATAGTCTGCATCCGTACCACCGAACGTTTCTCGCGTTGCCAGTGGTTACCGTCCTTACAATTTATGTCTATGTTACAAGTTGCCGCAGCTGCCATAGGCACGATCCCGCCTGCACCTTCGGCATCGCGGAAGCCATAGCCCACGCTTACAATGGTAAAACAATCATCAGCCGCTTGACGTAGTGGTATATTCCACTCAACAATAATAGTACTTCCCGGAATGGATTGAACCGGAAGGACTCCGCCATTCTTGTTGTTTTTGACATCAAAAGGCCCCGCTGTAACAGTCCTGGTTTCGTCGTAAACATACAAGCTCATACCGGACTGCATGCGATAATTCTCAAGTAAAACATTCAGAGAAAGGGCATGATCGGCACGTATCCCGATACGCCACACAACACCGACACCAGGAATTGTATCCCATTGTCCTACTGTTCCCGGACGAATGTCAACCTCTATTCCTACTGCATATATCCACGATTTAAGCGAGCTGTTATCTTCCTGTGCCAGGATTTCTTCGATATCATCAATTGGTTCAGCTAAGTTGACATAATTGGTCAATACTGGTAACTCATGATGCAAACTCCATGCATCATTACTCTGTCCAGAAACCGGACCAACCAACCAACAATAAAAACCAATCAAAAATAGTAGAAATCGCATCATTTTCAACATCTTAAATAAAGCTCACGAATAAAGCTACATCAACGATTTTTATATTTCCGACTTGTAAAACTGTACTCATCAAACTATCAACCATGTCCTGAACTCCCTATAGCAAGCAAAGTCTTCATCTTGTTTACCAGAACCTCGACCTGGAATGGTTTACTGATATACTCGTCCATTCCCGAAGCCAAACAGTGCTCACGGTCTCCGGCGAGCGCATTAGCCGTAATGGCGATAATGGGAATGTGTACTGTTTGTTTATCACCTTCTATTTCACGTATTTTTTTAGTAGCCTGTATTCCGTCCATAATAGGCATTTGGATGTCCATCAAGATAACGTCATATTTGGTCTTGTCGAACATATCCAATGCTTCTTGTCCGTTATTGGCTACATCAATATTCTTTACCAATTTTTGTATACTCAGTATGACAATCTTTTGATTGATCAGATTGTCTTCCACCAAGAGTATATTTGCCTCTTTAAGCTCAACTGTCGAACTATCCACAGGCGGTTGAATCGACTCGCTTTCCCTCTCGCTTCTTATCGACTGGATAACAGTCTTTTCTCTGGGCGGAGTTTGTGCTTTCTTAAAAGAGAGAGTAAAATTGAAAATCGTAAAATTATTCTCATGAATGACATTCAGTTTACTCCCAGACAAATTGATCAACCGCGAAGAAATGGAATAATTTAGCATTTCAGCATCCATACCATCGTCGTGAGAAACGAATTCCAGGTTGTCACTCACTCTTATTTCAAACAAGACATCATATAGACGATCGGTTTCCTGCTTTACTTTATAGGATATAATAATATTGATTTTTTCCGCTTTCTTGTTTTTGATGATGGCATCGACCAACGTCAGGAAAATCTGCTTGATTTGTATCGGATTTCCCTCGAAATTATAAGTGCTCTGTAAATTCGGTTTAAGCGCGATATTGTACTCATCACTTTGTCCTACAAACAATTGAACAGTGTTATTCAACAAGGTTTGCAGGTTAAAGGTTATATTGGATGGTTTGTTGTCGACTATTTCGGTTGAAGTTATTTTGGATGTGATCATATTCACCACATTCACCAAATTACTGGCTGACGCAAGAATAGTTTCCATCCAGTCTTTTTGCCGTTGATTTAATTGCGTGTCATTAAGCAAGTTTCCAATAACAACAATATTGTTAAGCGGCGTCCTGATTTGATGGGATAATTGTGAAATGAATTCGTTTTTAACTTGTGAATCTTTCTGAATATCAGAAATTTTAATATCATTTGCACTTACCAATTCTTCATTAACGGTCAGGAAAGTTCCAATAACAAACATCATCATAAACCCAGCCAACAGGCATGCCGCCTGAAAATAAAAATCATTTTTTAAAAGAATACCGCAAATAAAATACGATACCAAAAAGAGAAAAGAAATCAAATTCCCCCGCTTGTAACCAAACAGCAACCCGATCACCAAAGGATACAATACGCATTGTATTCCTCCTATATTTGTGTAACCTCTAAATAATAAGGCAAAAGTGATAACGGAAAAAACTATCCCGGTAATCAACAGGATATAAGGCTTATATTGTTTTTGCTTGCGAGCTATGGTATACAGAATAACTGCCAACAGACCAGTTATTCCAAAGATAAGGCCAGCGTCAAGATATTCGGTGAGTAGAAAGACAATACCGGAACATAACATGAACACCCCTCCTATCAGCAAAAATATCCCCAAAAATACATCTTGACATCGGACGAACCAATGAACAGATCTATCTTTCCCAACCTCAAGAAAGTCTATAATACCATTATACATAAATACATACGCATTTGAGATTTTATGAGAAACACCTGTTGCTTGTCAACAAAATCAGCATAAAATCAAGCAACAAGTATAAGCCATATTTTTCAGATTTGAAAATATTATTGAACATATCCCTGTAAAATTCAGATTATTTACAAGGTTTTCAATCCCATATAAACTTCCTATCATAAAAATATTTTCAAAACCAAACATAAAACCATACATTTGTACGGATTTTGCGAGAAAAAGTTTTAGGAAATAGTGTTTTTATGCAAATAAAATATTCTTCCGTATTCATTATTTGTTTGTTGTCTTTGTTTGTATCGCTTGATCTTATTGCTCAATCCGATTCTCTGGCTTCAAACTTAATCAAATATACACCCGAATTTAAATTTAGGGAAGGTATTTACTTGAATTTCGAACAGGTAAAAAGTAATAAGCCAATACCTAAATCGCGGATTTTAACTTCTACGGATTATAAGAGCAATACTTTTTTCGATCAAATAACCGAAGGGCAAACGTTCACTTATTTTGATGATTTAGGAAACAGCCAGGAAGTAGAAGTCGCCAAAATATGGGGATATTGTAAAAATGGCATTTTGTATATAAATATTGGTGGTTCATTCAGCCGAATCACGATTGTAGGAAATATTTGTCATTTCGTGGCAAATGTTACGACCTACTCCAATCGGTACAATTACGGGCCGTACGGATATTCACCATATGGGTATTCACCATATTATTCGCCATACGGATATTCACCATATGGGTATAATCCATATTATAATTCACCAAGCTACAGAACAACAGAGCTAAAACAGTTTTTGATGGATTTTGAAAGTGGAAAAGTAGTGGAGTATGAAACTAAAAATGTGGAAATGTTGTTGATGCCCGATCCTGAATTACATGATGAATTTTCGGGGTTGCGGTCGAAAAAGCAGCAACAACTTAGATTTATGTATATACGTAAATACAACGAAAAACACCCTTTGTACATACCCAAATAATTATTTTTCATCAGAATGAAACTTCACGGACAATATATTCGTAAAATATATGTTCGAAACATAGAAGTTGGTCTTTAATAATTTAATATTCTGATGAAGTTCTTTTTACATGCTTTTGTCCTGATTTTTTTCTTTGCAAACCATCGATTTGCGTACAGTCAGGAATACATTCCTACCCAGGCAGACATTAATCGTTTTGCCAAAACCAAAACTTTGATGGTACTCGAAGAGAATCCGATGTGCGAGTACAACCTGACTTTGGATGAAATTGTACCTGGTGAGTGGAATATTACACCGTATGGATTTACTCCTTGGAAAAAATTCGAAGAACAGAAAAAAGACCAGGCCTTGTCATTTATGTTATTAAACAAGGTAATGATCGAAAAAGATAAAAGTAACGCCCGCTACTTGTTCATGAGCCTGTTACTCGGTGGAAATTCAAAAGGTTTATCGAATATGCCCGACTTGTGTTCTGTCCCGCTTGCCTATTATGGCGCCCAGGAAGAAACTTACATTTATAAGATCGGCATTGTATTGCGTTTTATGCAGAATCATGTACGCTTGATCACCGAAAATCCCAATATCGCCAGTAAGAATATCTTCCAGTATTACAATAAAAATATCCAGAAGTTGGAAGGAAAAACGTTGTATTTGATTGCCGACGAATTGGCAAAAGATGTCAATAGCGAAGCAAAGATCAAAAAGATATACAACGGTCCGTTCAAATTAGTGACAAGGGAAGATATCCAAAAAGCCATTGCCAATAAAGATCTCAACGTTGTTTTTCTGCACAAGGTGGGACCGGGTAAAAAACAGAACAATGCCCGATGCTATAAAATACTGATTGGAGCAGCCGATGCCCAGTTCTATTACTTTGATTATCATAAAATAGACGACAAATCACCTGATGGATTTCTGGCATCGGATTTCAAAAAATTGTCACGAAAAAATTAGGGGTTACATTTTAAATCATAGATTGCTTCGGCTACTGCCTCGCAATGACGTGCGGTTCCGTCATTGCAAAATGTCGGTATAATTTAGAATTTAATGAGCAATATCATTTCAATGTCGTTTAGTTAAGAGTCCTATTCCGACCCTGTCAGCAGCTTCGCAGTCTGACAGGTCTTTAGTGTAGCGACTCTGACAGGGCTGCAACGCTCCCTGACAGTGGTCGGTAGACCCTGTCAGCGGAGGTCGGGATAAGTTATTTCTACACTATCCTTTAGTGATAATGGGATAATTAACCTCGCCTACAACCTCTTTTTGTTACTTCAATAGTATTTCCTGAGGGTATGCCGGTATAAAGCTTGGTGCACTTATCGGTTCGGTGGTTGAGAATTGGACAATATTTCCCAAACTCTGGTTAAAACGCGGATAATAACCGATTTTTATCACAAAAGTGGGAAAAACCAATAAGTCATTACGTATGCGCAAGCCAAACCCAAGTCCCCAATAAAAATTACCGGGATCAAATAACCGTCCGTAATCTTTCAACCATCCACCATCGAAAAACGAAAACAGAAGGATTCGAAAACCGACTATATTCAGGTTAGTAAACAGATCTGCTTCGTGATTCAGCATGAAACGTTCCGAACCCTTGGATTGCTGGTCAAAATAGTAGGTGCGCATGGAAGTCAGTGTACTGAAATAAACATAATCCGTCACTCCGGCAACTGAGTTGAACGCATTGGCATAATTGATATTGACAAAGTTTCGCATGCGGGCTCTCCCGACATGAAATAGTGGGGTGAAATAGTTCCCATTGACCCGTACAATTCCTTGATAAAAGCCAGTATGATCAAAATGTGAACCAACGGCAGCACGCGTATATAAGTTCCCGAAATTGAATTGATTTCCCGCCCTGACTTCCAATGAAGTGTACATGCCCTTGAAAAACCCGGGACAATCAGTATATCCCAATTGTCCCGATATGTTATATCCGTATGCTATGTTTTCCGTAACACCAAAATTATGGATCAAATATTCGCGGTAATACCGCTGACTGTAGAAGCTGATTTGTGAGAGGAGGCTCCGGTTAGCTACATATTCATATTGCAACGGGTCGGGCAGAGCGGGTTCGACCATCTCATACGACGGGTTGTTGTCCATATAACGGACAGCCACAGTAATACGTTTGGCCGATTTGGGATCAAATACATTAAAAGCTCTTCCCAAGCTGACCGAAAAGTTTTCACTAAACGGCGGATTAATGGAATCCCAAGCCGTTTGGCTTAACCGTTCCTCCATCCTGTAATAAGATATCTGTCCGTAATAATTCAACGATGTCTGCAACGGTCGTTCGGCCGAAAGATTTATTTCCTTCATCCATATCTGGTCCAGGTACGAACCTTCCAGATTGATAAAAGTTTTCATAAAATTGGTATAACGATACCCGATCCCATAACCGAAAGGAGTTTTGAAGTCATTGTTGTAAATACCACGTATCCAAAAACGGCTACCGATACCAAGAAAGTTCTTGTCGAATAGCTCAACATCCATCCCGTTAAAGGACAGGTAATGCAGGCTGACTCCAAGGGAAAACACATCGCGGACGACTACGGTAATATCGGCCTGGCGGGTACCGGGAATCGAGTCAATTTGTATCCGTGCGTCGTGAATGTATTCGGTGTTACGCAGAAATGCCTCGCTCTCGGCAATTACCAACGGATTGATCGCGTCACCTTCCTTGAACAATAAATCGCCCCGCACAATGCGATGCTTCGTATTGACGTGCAGGCTATTGGCTGATTTATCGAACCAATTATCCGTAACGATAGAGTCCGGATGATAAATACTTGTACCAAACGGTTCAAGGACAATGATTTTTATATTGTTGATGATGCGTCCGTCATAAGGTTTAAATGCTTCATCGAGCGATTTTCCCGTTTCATCTTCTACCGGCGACTTCGGCTCACTGAAAAAAGCAGAATAAAGAGCATCTGTCCATTTTTTTTTGGACGCTGCCTGTTTCATTGCTTCATATCGTTCGCGGTCACGTTCTGTTATGGTGGTATCACTTTGCAATATTTCGGCCTGGCGAATATGATGCCGGGTAGTATCCGGTATTTGAGCGGATATTTCAAAAAACCTGCAAAGCAGTATCGATCCGCACACCAGACAACGTATCAACGACATTCCGCTCCAACCATCCACTTTCAAACATGTTTAGGAAGAATGACAAAATAATATTCTTACCTTTTTTAGACAGGATTAACATGATTGGCTTCGCCGAGCTAAAGGTCTACAGGATTATTTATATCTTGTAAATCATGTTAATCCTGTCTAATGAATAAATTATTTTGTCTTCATTCCTTACAGACTAAATGCAAGCCCGCCGCCAAAAGTAAATTGATATACACTTGAATATGAGCTCAACCCGATACTTGCCCCGCCAGTGCCGACATACATGCTCCCTCCCACGCCCTGCACAATAGATTGTACTTGTGCTTGCGCCAATATCGCAATGTGGGCCGTCATCCTGATTTTAACTCCAAATTTTCCATTCCAGGCAAACTTGGTATATGAATCACCACTTTTGATGTTAATGATCGACATACCCGCTCCGATCCCGGCGTAAGGAGTAACAACCGAAAACAGGCCGCGAACCGGAAAATATTTAATTCCCTCGAACATCAGATAATTGAGTCCCGTCGCATCGCTTCCCTGGTTTACCTTGTCACGGTACGAGTCGTAGATTGGCGTATGGGTGTCCATATGCGTATACGATACGCCCAGCGAAAATGTGGGACGCAACCTGTATTCAAGAATGCCGCCGTATTGCGCACCATCTTCAATATAACCATAATACGAATTACTGAACGAAATATCGTCCTGAAGCGTATAGCCAACCAAACCAGCTATGGTCAGTCGTGATGATGGTTGTGCAAAAATTGCCGGATATATAGCAAATAATAAAATAATAATGGATTTGATTTTCATATGTTCCCGATTAAAGTTTATCGGAATTTATAACATATCAAAACGACATAAAGTTCACCGGAAATAATTGAAAGTTGGCAATAGCAGTTGGCAGTGACAGTGGCAGTAGGCAGTTTGAATTGTTGAATCGTTGAAGGTTGAAAGCTTTAGTTGACTTTCATCAGATGTAATGACCTTAGAAGTTGTTCGATAGTATATTTTTCTGTGTGCACGATGATGTGTGCCCGGTTGTAAATGGATTCCCGTTCGGCTAATTTATCTTCAATATATTGTTGTAATTCAACCTCCGATTTTCCCTTGATCAATGGTCGTTCGGTTCTGGAATGTATCAGTCTTTTAGCCAGTGTCCGGGGACTTGTTTTCAGGTATACCACTTTTCCATTAGCCAACATGATGTCCATGTTGTCATTGTGGCAAGGCATACCGCCACCTGTCGATACCACCACATAATCGCGTTGTAACATATCCATCAGGGCGTCATGCTCGATCTGCCGGAAAACAGTTTCACCCTGGCGAGCGAATATCTCCGCTACTGACATACCGTTTTTCTGCTCGATATAATGGTCGGTATCCATAAAACTAAAACCAATCGGTTTGGCAAGCTCCCTGCCGATGGTCGTTTTACCGCTTCCCATGAAACCAATTAGAAATATTTTCATCTTTCTCTGATCGAGACTATAAACACAGAATCTTTTAACCCGTAACGATCAAACATTTGCTTTTACTCCCGTATAAATGCTGGCTATACCAAAAGTCAACGAACGAGCGTGAGGTTCTGAAAATCCGCAGTTTTCCATGTGTGCTTTGAACGCTGCCCCATAAGGGAATGCGCGTACCGATTCCGGCAAATATCGATACGCCTTTTTGTCCTTTGACACCAATCGACCTACAAAAGGAAGAATGTTAAACGAATAGAAATGGTAGATACTACGGAATATTTTGTTACGTGGTGTGGAAAATTCAAGAATAACCGCTTTTCCACCGGGTTTCAAAACACGAAACATCTCACATAATCCTTTATCCAGGTCCTCGAAATTACGTACCCCGAAAGCTACTGTCACAGCATCAAACCGGTTATCGTCGAACGGTATTTTTTCCGAATCGCCATATTGCAGGTCTATCCGTTGCGACAACCCTTTATCCTTGATTTTTATTCGCCCGTAGGCCAACATATTCTCCGAAATATCTATCCCTGTAATATGTTCCGGATGGAGTTGCTTATATAAAGCCAAGGCCAGATCTCCGGTACCGGTGGCCACATCGAGTACTGTGTCAAGTTGTCGTCCGCGCAATTCATTCACAGCCTTGCGCCGCCATATTTTATCGATACGTGCCGACAGGAAACGGTTGAGAAAATCATACCGCCAGGCAATGTCGTCAAACATGCGGGCTACCTGCTCTTTTTTCTCGCCCATATTACCCGATATTCGTCCGGGTGTTATTCAATACCCAGATATTTTTTCTTGTAATCACTGATGAATCCATACGAATGATCGTCAATGCGTATTTCTTCCCTTGTGACATGTCCAAGAGTCATACACTGCACTTCGGCTTCTATCATGAAATCGATAAAATCCGTCTCCCGTGCCATGGCAACACTCACGACAATGCGCGAAGGTTGCTCACCAAACAGAAACGCATCTTTACGTATCTCGTCATCCACCGTGATATCGAACCCGAAACTGCGAACCATAGCCGACTCAAGCAATGCCAAAAACAACCCGCCCTGAGACACGCTATGCGCTGACTTCACCAACTTGCGGGCGATCATCCTCTGAGCTACATGCAACAATCTCGCTTCCATATCCAAATCAATAGCCGGCGGCGGCGTTCCTTTGACATCATAGTACGACCGGGCATATTCAGAAGACTCAAGATTATTGGTCGATTTACCAATCAAATAGATCATGTCGCCTTTTCCTTTGAAGGATATGGTCATGTGCTGATGCTTATCACTCAGGAAGGCAATGCTGCCAAGAGAAATATTATTAATAGACGGGCTTCCATTCAGTTGGGCATGATTGATGTTAATACCCGACGAAGTGACTCCTATCTTTTTGCATGCAAATGCAATGTTTTCATTGATGGCGAGCACACTTTTTTTCACTTCGGTATCAGAAGTCCCGCTGTAGTTTAGGCAACCAGTCAATGCAAGGGGAGTACCTCCCGAACACACTACCTTGCGTACAGCTTCGGCCACCACGATTTGAGCTGCTTCAGGGTATTGTTCAATGTCATAGATATTATTGCAGAATGATGTTGCTATGGCATGACGTGATCCCTTGATCTGCATTACAGGAGCATCCGAAATAAAATTGGTACTTAAATTATTGGTACCTATCGTACTGTCAAATTGCTCGAAAACCCATTGCTGGGATAATAAATTAGGGCAGGTCAACATAAACCTGGCTACTTCTTTACAATCTTCCGGCTGGGGTACTTCTACCGGAGTTTTTGGGGCCATCTGAACATGTGAAGTTGTTATATCAACCTGTGGAACAGCATTTTTAAAATTCATCAATAAACTCACAGGAAAATCAACAACATATGATTGTTTGTAAACAACCGCCAATTTTTGTTCTTCGGTCACTATTCCCAATTGCCACCATTGTTTACCCCACTTCCGGCACACCCGTTCCATGTCCATCCGGTCTTCAGGTGCGATGATCACCACCATTTTATCGGGAACATATTCCAAGAGATTCTGGAAACTACCGGAATCATCTACAAGACCATCGGCACAAAACTCGATACCTTTATCGCCGGACACGATCATATCTGCACAAGCGCCCAGAATTCCTTTCGGGCCAACGCTTTGTACGGCTATAATCAATTTTTCGTCATGCAGGTCGCAAATCATCTCGTAAACGGTTCTCGCCGCAAAAGCCACCGGGAGGTCTTGTTCATCCGCAACAGATGAACCCAACATAAACACCAGATTACCTTCGCCCGTGCATGCTTGAGACAATTGGGCATCTTTATCAATGATACCGACAGACAACACATCGGTGGTCATGCCTCTCTGGGTTGAATCGTTAAAACAGGTATCACCGCCTACCATGGGAATGCCATACTTATTGCTGTAGGATGCTATTGATCTGATTGCATTTTGAAGGTCGGCCTGTACGGATGCATTATCGGGCATACCCGACGAAAATGAAAGCAATGAAGCCACTGGTTGTGCACCATGTACAAACAATTCCTGATATATTTTTCCACCTGCACGGGCTATTTTTTCAGCAATATTCTTGGGCGATGATACATGTACCGGCTCTGTCTTAAATACACAAGAATAATCTTCCGTTAGCTCCACTATCCCAGCACTCTCGTTAGTCTCGCGTACAAGCAGGATATTATCTTCATCGGTTACAAACCGGTCGGAATTATTGATGTAACTATTGTATAACAGATTAATGATACTTTTTTCCAACCCGCCAAGTTCCCTTTCCAAGTTTTGGGTCACGTATTCCAATGTTTTCTCCAAACTGACCGGACTTTGTCCGTCAAAAATTGGCTTATTGTATTTGTCCATAAGAACTGTTTGTGTTTAACGACAATTAAAGCATGATACCGTCGAATGATTATCTTTGCAAAAGTAATTATATTCGGTAAACAAATCACTAATTTGTTCAGATTTTGTGTGAAATAGATTGGTCTGCAAGGACGGAAATGCTCTTAGGCAGTGAAAATTTAACGAGGTTACATTCGGCCCATGTTTTAGTAGCCGGATTGGGTGGAGTAGGTGCGTATGCCGCCGAAATGCTTGGTCGCGCGGGTATCGGACGGCTGACACTTATTGATGGCGATATGATACAGCCAAGTAACCGCAACCGTCAACTACTTGCACTCCGGAGCAACGAAGGGCGCCCCAAAACAGAGATCATGGCAGAACGTTTACGTGATATCAATCCGGATATTCATCTGGAGCTCATCACTGAATTTATCCGTGATGAACGGTTGATAGAAATAGCCAGTCAACCCTATGATTATATGATAGACGCCATCGATACACTCTCGCCTAAAATCTTTCTCCTGTATTACGGGTTGCAAAATAAACAACGGATCGTCAGTTCCATGGGTGCAGGTGGAAAACTCGACCCGCTACAAATCCGGGTCGACGACCTGTCGAAAACATACAACTGCCGTTTGGCATACATCCTGCGAAAGCGATTACGCAAATTAGGCGTAACAAGCGGTATAAAAGCAGTATTCTCCACCGAACAGGTCGACAAGGAACTGATAGAACCTTGCGACGAACAAAACAAAAAATCGGTAGTGGGAACAATTTCATATCTCCCTGCCATATTCGGGTGTACCTGTGCTTCGGTAGTTATCCGCGATCTGATTGGGAGTAGTTGAAAGTTGGCAGTAGCAGTGGGGCAGTTGAATAACTGAATAATTGAATAACTGAAAAATCTTCACTCTTAATTCGTCATCCGTCACTTGTCACCAATCTGTCACCTGTCACCCGTCACCCGTCACCCGTCACCAATTCATAATTCATTTTCAGTAAGCGCTTAACATAACAGGCATGAATATATACGTCACCGGGTTAGGTATTATCTCAGGAATCGGCATTCATGTACCTGAAACAGTTCTTTCCCTTCTCGCCTGCGAAAGCGGTATCGGGAAGCTGACTCTCTTTGAGTCGGCCCACAAGGATATCCCCGTATCAGAAGTCAAATTGGATAATACCGGATTATACGAGATGTTTGAGCTCCCTGCAGACAGAACATTTTCGCGAACTACTTTACTTGGAATGGCTGCTGTCGGCGAAGCATTAGACGATGCCGGTATTGAAGAAAACAGCAGGAAAGATACGGTTTTAATTTCAGCTACATCGGTAGGTGGAATGGACCAGAGCGAACAATACTACCGGCAAATGAAGGCTGATGACCGGAAAACCCATCTCCGCCAAATTATATCGCACGACTGCGCCGACAGTACCAACCAAATAGTTGCCCGATACGGACTGTCATCTTTTTCAACCACCATTAGTACTGCTTGCTCGTCAGCTGCTAATGCCATCATATACGGTGCAAGGCTGATCAAACAAGGTTTAGCCGAAAAAGTAGTAGCCGGCGGTACCGATGCCTTGACATTATTTACGCTTAACGGATTTCACTCATTAATGATCCTGGATACCGCGTCATGCCGCCCGTTCGATGACAGTCGCAACGGACTTAACCTCGGCGAGGGCGCCGGATATATTGTCATGGAAAGTGAACAGAGCTTGATGAAGTCCGGACAAATACCCTATTGCCGACTATCCGGCTACGGGAATGCCAACGACGCATTCCACCAGACGGCATCATCACCCGAGGGTAACGGTCCTTTTTTATCAATGAGCAAGGCGCTATTTCAAAGCGGGTTGTCGTTCGAAGACATAGACTATATCAATGTTCACGGAACAGGTACGCCCAATAATGACCTTTCGGAAGGACGGGCCATGGAACGCCTTTTCGGCGGATTGGTTCCGGCATTCAGTTCTACAAAAGCATTCACCGGGCATACCTTAGGCGCTGCCTGCGGAATCGAGGCCGTATTGTCTGTATTGTCCATCCGGTATGGATGGATTTATCCGAACCTTAACTTTTCGAAACCGATGCATGAACTATCAATTATTCCGCAAAAGGAATTCTTAACCGGACCTGTAAAACATGTCCTATCCAACTCTTTTGGTTTTGGAGGTAACTGTGCTTCACTTATTTTCTCTAAAAATAAGTTTCCACAAACAAAGAAGGTGGTTTCAGCATAACCGAAACCACCCTCCGCGAGTTATGAAATTTATTTTTACTCCTTGTAATCTGTTCTCAATACCCTGAACTCCGTACGACGGTTAACCTGATGGGCAATTTCCTGTTCGTCCTTATTGGACAGTGAATTGATATAATCTTCGGTTAATGTAATGCCATTACGCAGGAACGGATATTGTGCGGCTAACTTTTCATCCACCACCTTGGGCTGTGACTCGCCATAACCTTTAGCTGTGAGTCGAGCCTTAGAAATACCTTTTTCGATCAGATAGTCGACTACGGACTGAGCCCTTTTCTGTGAGAGCACCTGGTTATCGGCATCAGAACCACGCGAGTCGGTATGTGAACCCAACTCAATAGTAATGTTCGGATTGTCATTCAACGTTTCCACTAACTTATCCAATGCGACCATTGACTCGGGACGCAGATCCCATTTAGCAAAATCGTAGAAAATATTGGGTAATTCGATCGGATTGGCAATCGAAGCCAACAGGATAGTAATACGAAAATCCTTGCTGCGGTCCAGTCCTTTGGTTGTTTCGCGTTCCTTGCCGTTGAGGTAACCTTTTTTGGAAGCAATAAATACATAATCGGTGTTGGCTTTCAACGTTACCTTGAAAGAACCATCCGATCCAGTTTGCATTTCGTTGGTAATACCATCGCTACTGATGATCTTCACGGTCGACTCGGGCAATACTGCATTGGTCTTTTCGTCCTTTACCACACCTACGAGACTAAACATAAGCGGAGGAAGCGTAAATACAAAAATATCGTCATCACCCCGGCTGATACGGCTGGATGAGAAAAACCCCACTTCACTCTCAGCCTGGAACGTAATACCGAAATCGTCGGCAGGCGAATTAATCGGGTAACCCATGTTTTCTATCACCCAACGCCCATCAGTATGCTTGGCCTTGAAAATATCCAGCCCTCCCATGCCGATGTGTCCATTTGACGAGAAATACAGTGTCCCATCAGGATGAACATAAGGGAACATTTCGTCATTGGGTGTATTGATTTCCGGTCCGAGATTTTCCGGTGCTCCCCAGTTGTCTCCCGCATTGGCGCGTGTAATTTTCCAAATGTCTTTACCTCCCAGTCCGCCGGGCATATCCGAAACAAAATACAAAGTCAGGTCGTCGGGAGCAATGGCCGGATGAGCCACAACAACACTGTCGCCGGCTATCTCGATTACTTTTTCCTTGGTCCATTTGCCATCGACCAACTGTGCTGAGAGTATCTGGCAACCCCATGCCTTGTTTTTGCTGTTGCGGCAACGGGTGAAATACATCGTCTGATAATCGGCTGTGAAAGTACACATTCCTTCGTCGTATTCGGTATTGACATCCCCATCGATTGGGACAGGCTGGCTCCAAGAGCCTTTACGATCGACCCGTGACACGAAGATATCGGAAAAACTTTCACCGGTTACCGCATTGATCGATTTACCGGTGGCTCCGTCGCGTGATGAGGTAAAATACACCACCGAATAATCCTCAGTGGCATACATCGGGCTGAAATCGTTTTGGCGCGAATTGAAGAATTTCATATTCTCCACCTGGTAACCATTTCCGCTTTCCATCCAGGCAAGCGCCATATCGCACGACTTGATGCCATCATCGGCACGTCTGTCGTTGGGAGCCTTTTCTTTATATTTTTTAAATTCTTCCTTGGCCTCAGCGTATTTTTGGTTCATCTTTTTGGCTTCCGCCAGATGCAGGTATATGATCGGATCATTGTAACTTTTATTGACTGCTTTGACATACCATGATTCCGCACGCACCGGCTCATCAATCAGTCGGTAACATTCGCCCATTCTGAACAGGATGTCTGCCTGTTCTTCCTTGTTTTTTGTAGAAGAATACGCCTTGCGCAACATATCTGCCGCCGAACTGTAATGCCCGGCATTAAATTCTTCATAGGCTTTCTTTATCTTGGAGTTTTGGCCGTAACTCACTGAAGGCACTATAAAACAGATTGCCAATGTAATAATAACTATATTGCGAAAATTCATTCGTAAATAAATTAAATTTGACAAAGCAATATCCTGCGAACATTATTGTTACACAGAATATTACTCCGCGGTATCATTTATGTTATACATTCCGTATTTATACCTATACGCATTTTTACGTAAAAAGTTTCTTTTTATATCTGGATTTGTAACGAAAAATGTAATCATTTTATTTCCGGAAACCCTTGTAAACTACAATAACTGTTTTTCGAACGATTTTATTACATTTCAACATGGCAAAGTTACAGAAAGATTTAACATGTATATCTAAAAATCATAAACCTGTAAATCCAAAAAGTCAATATCTTTGTTTTTACCTCCCAATTGCCAACATTCATCTGACCAACGAACAACAAATCAATGCAAAAATATAAATAAGTAATCGATTATTGATTATTAACTGCGGCAGGTGAAATTTAGCGCAAGCAGTCTCACCTAAAGTAAAATCAAATTAACGTATCTGAAAAGCCTTGGTATCAATCACTTTTGCTGTTCCGGTCACCTTATACCACGAACTGTTGTCATTCATCGGTATATAGCGTCGTTCCTCGTTGCGATAATGCCAATCCTTATCGTTCTGGAAATAAACCTGCAGACTGCCTGCCTCTAGAATATTAATGATTTCATTGTTATGATAATTATTTTCATCATAATCCGTATAGGCACGCTGTCCCATCTGCGAATAAAGATTATTCAGTTCGGAAAACAGGTCGTTGAGCTCCTTGTCAAGTTCCCGGGCATTCAATCCAATCCGTTGTGCTTCCCGTAAAGTAATCGGATAACCATGCGAAGGATAGTCCGAATTGAGTTTCCGGCTGATTTCACAAGCTTTTTCATCATCTTTCATATGATACGACAAAATGTCGGTGCATAACTTGATCGACAACGACCCGGCACGGTCCACCGCCCCGAAAACCAACGGGTGAATATATTGGTATAGATCGTGGTATGGGTTGGTCTGGCTATTTTCCTTGTTCCAAAGATTCAAGACTCGTGCCAGTTCGTCCTGACTGACGCTTACCAAGCTGTTATTCTTATCGACAGGCGACAGGTCGTGTGTGATGGACGTATCCACCGCGCTCAGGAAAGCCAAAGGTCCCATCAATATCTCGTCGGCGCCCAGCGCCAGCATGGTAGCTGCCGAGGCGCACTCGCTCTGAATGGCTACGATCAGCTTACGTGTATGTTGCCGCAGCAGGTTGATGATACGCAAGGAGGCTTTGCCATCGCCTCCGTCCGATTTGATAAACAGGCAAATCTCATCCTGTATGTCCCAATCCTTGATAATTTCGAAAAAAGCGCTGACATCGTTCTGGCAAATACTTCCATTAACGGAATTCCAATACGACAAAACCTTGACTTTTATCTTTTTCTCGATTGTTTTGATAACTTGTTGCGTCTGCCGGTATAAAACAGGAGGTTTGATGATCTTTTTCTCGGTATTCATAGGCTTTATTTCTACTCCCCTCTCCTTTCGAAAGAAAAAGGAATTAAATTTATTAATATGACAACTATCTGATTTTTTGACAGTGCTTTAATCGTTCAACTTCAACACGGCCAGGAAGGCTGACTGCGGCACTTCCACATTTCCGATCTGCCTCATGCGTCTTTTGCCTTTCTTCTGTTTTTCAAGCAACTTACGCTTTCGCGAAATGTCGCCGCCATAACATTTGGCTGTCACATCCTTGCGGACAGCTTTTACTGTTTCCCTGGCTATAATTTTTGCTCCAATAGCCGCCTGTATGGCAATATCGAATTGCTGGCGGGGTATCAGTTCCTTTAGTTTTTCACAAATTCGGCGGCCAAAATCATACGCATTTCCCCGATGTATCAATGCCGAAAGAGCATCCACATTTTCGCCGTTAAGCAGGATGTCGAGCTTAACCAAGTCTGCTTGTTGGTAACCACAGGTATAATAGTCGAAAGAAGCATAGCCTTTCGAAATGCTTTTCAGACGATCATAAAAATCGAACACAATTTCGGCCAGCGGCATCTCAAAATTCAACTCTACCCGGTCGGCTGTCAGAAACATCTGATTCTTGAGCGTTCCCCGTTTGTCTAAGCAAAGCTTTACAACGGCCCCGAGATATTCCGCCTGGGTAATCACCTGCGCCTTGATGTAAGGTTCCTCGATATGATCAATCAGTGTAACAGCGGGCAATCCCGAAGGATTATGCACATCGATTTCTTCGTCCTTGCTGGTATATACTTTATACGAAACGTTAGGGACGGTGGTGATCACATCCATATCAAATTCCCGGTCGAGCCGTTCCTGGATGATCTCCATGTGTAACAATCCGAGGAATCCGCAACGGAAACCGAATCCCAACGCTGCTGACGATTCGGGCACAAAAGTGAGCGATGCGTCGTTCAATTGCAATTTTTCAATAGATGTCCGCAATTCTTCATAGTCGCTTGCATCAACCGGATAAATACCCGCAAAAACCATCGGCTTTACTTCTTCGAACCCTGCAATAGCCTTATCGCACGGTTGGTCAACATGAGTGATGGTGTCGCCCACCTTCACCTCGCGCGCTGCCTTGATCCCTGAAATGATATATCCTACATCGCCGGTGTACAAGCGGTCATGGGGTTCGAGCCTGATCCGCATCACTCCGATCTCGTCAGCGTCATATTCCTTTTCAGTATTGAAAAATTTCACATGATCGCCCGAAGCAATACTTCCGTTGACAATCTTGAAATAGGCAATGATCCCCCGGAACGAATTGAACACCGAGTCGAAAATCAAAGCTTGTAAAGGTGCATCCGGATCGCCTTTGGGTGGCGGAACCACTTCAATAATGCGTTCGAGAATAGTATCCACACCCATGCCTGTTTTCCCGCTGGCTTCGATAATATCATCCCGGTCGCATCCCAGCAGGTCGACAATCTGATCCTTCACGACATCGGGCATTGCTGCCGGCATGTCCATCTTGTTGAGAATAGGGATGATCTCCAAGTCGTATTCGATGGCTTTATAGAGATTGGAAATCGTCTGCGCCTGTATGCCTTGGGTAGCGTCAACAACTAAAAGAGCGCCTTCGCATGCAGCAATGGAACGGGACACTTCATATGAAAAATCGACATGTCCCGGAGTATCAATCAAATTAAGGGTATATTGCTTGCCCTCGTGAAGATAGTCCATTTGTATGGCATGACTTTTAATGGTGATACCCCGTTCACGTTCCAAATCCATACTATCCAACACCTGGTCCTGAAAATCGCGATCGGCAACAGTGTGGGTAGCCTGTAACAAACGGTCGGCTAAAGTGCTTTTTCCGTGATCGATATGCGCTATAATACAAAAATTTCTAATATGCTTCATGCAAAGATGCTCCTTCTAAAAATGTGCGCAAAGATAATTTTTTTTCATAAGTTACCATACCGTGCAGGCAATCAATGCGCATTGATTGCTTGCCTGATCTTTACCAATCTACGCAATAAGTTTTCTAACTCATCCAACGGCAGCATGTTTGCTCCGTCCGATTTTGCATTGGCAGGATCGGGATGTGTTTCGAGAAAAATGCCGTCAACTCCCACAGCTACTCCTGCACGAGCGACGGTTTCGATCATACCGAGTAAGCCACCGGTCACTCCTTCGGTCGTGTTGGGTTGCTGGAGCGAATGAGTAATAGCCAACACCACGGGCAACCCTGTTTCCTGCATTCTTTTGATACCCCGATAATCGACTATCAGATCGTAATAACCGAACATGGTTCCACGATCGGTCAACATTACCCGTTCATTTCCTGCCTGGCGTACCTTATCGGCTGCAAATTTCATGGCTTCGGGCGCAAGAAACTGTCCTTTCTTGATATTGACCATTTTACCTGTCTTGGCGGCGGCCACCAGCAAATCGGTCTGCCTGCAAAGAAAAGCAGGGATCTGCAAAACATCCACATATTCGGCAGCCATGTCGGCATCGGCTTCCATGTGAATGTCGGTTACCACCGGAACATGTAAATTTTCGCGAACATCGGCCAATATCTGCAATGCCTGGCGATCACCAATTCCTGTAAAAGAGTCGATGCGAGAACGATTGGCCTTCTTAAACGAACCTTTAAACACGAAAGGTATTTGCAAGCGGTCGGTAATTTCCTTGATGCGGCTTGCAATATCGAAACAAATACCTTTGCCCTCCACGACACAAGGACCGGCCAGAAGAAAAAAATTATTACATGTCGTATGGCGGATATATGGAAGTGTGTGAATCATAAAATGAAGAGTGAAAAGTGAAGAACGAAGAGTGAAGAGTTATGAATATTTAAAACATGTAACTTGTAACCTGCAACTTTTATTCATTTATCAATCCTAAAAATTCCTCTTCGGAGATAATCGGGACACCCAGAGTTTCGGCTTTTTTAAGTTTCTCCGGTCCCATTTTCTCTCCTGCAAGCAGATAATCGGTTTTAGATGATATGGAACTTGAATTTTTCCCGCCGTGTTCTTCCACCATTTTTTTGATATCGTCACGAGGTATGGAAAACACGCCGCTGACCACAATGGTCTTGTCTTTCAAAGCATCGGATTTTTGCTGGTGTGCACTTTCGTCAACAGCAAACTGAATCCCGGCTTGTTTCAGTCGTTCAACAATGATGCGGTTGGCCGGATGACTGAAAAAATCAACCACGCTTTCAGCAATGCGGCCGCCGATTTCGTCGACTGCCACCAAATCGTCATACACGGCCTGTTCCAACGCTTCGATTGTTTTGAAACTGCGTGCCAACTTTTTGGCAATGGTCTCACCTACAAAGCGTATCCCGATAGCATAAAGTGTCCGTTCAAACGGCACATGTTTCGAAGCCTCGATACCCGAGAGAATCTTTTCTACTGTCCGTTCCCTGAAAGAAATCCGTTTGGTGTTACCCTCATCGTCGGTAATCACTTTCTCCAGCCCAAGTAACTGTTCGTATGTGAGTGTATAGAGATCTGCCACGTTGTGCAACAATCCTTTATCGTAAAGCATTTCTATTTTCCCTTCGCCCAGACTGTCGATGTCCATTGCCTTACGACTGATGAAATGCTCGATACGTCCCTTAATCTGTGGCGGACAGCCATCTTCGTTGGGGCAATACCAGGCTGCTTCGCCCTCGTTACGCATCAAAGTCGTAACACATTCCGGACAATGAGTAATGAATTGTGTCGGTAAACTGCCTTCGGAACGTTTATCCATATTCACGCCGATCACTTTGGGGATGATTTCACCACCTTTTTCCACATAAACGGTATCGCCAATACGAATGTCGAGCAGCTGTATCTGGTCGGCATTATGCAGGGATGCCCGTTTGACGGTTGTTCCTGCAAGCCGGACAGGTTCAAGATTAGCCACAGGTGTAACCGCCCCGGTACGTCCCACCTGGTAGGAAATAGAGTTCAGACGTGTTTCAACGCGCTCAGCGGGAAATTTGTAAGCTACGGCCCAACGGGGACTTTTGGCGCGCATGCCCAATTGTCGCTGTTGTGTCAGACTGTCGACTTTTATCACGATCCCATCGATATCAAAAGGTAACTGATCTCGTTTTGCTGCCCATTTACTGATAAACTGCATCACTTCCTCCATATTGTCACAAAGAGCGGCATACGGAGGCACTTTAAAACCCCAATCACGGGCTTTTTCTAAATTTTCGTAATGCGATTGTGTTGGCAGGTGTTCGCCCAACATGTAATAAAGAAAACAATCCAGCGAACGTTTGGCCACCTGTGCAGAATTCTGCATTTTCAATGTTCCCGATGCGGCATTCCGGGGGTTGGCAAACGGAACCTCTCCTATTTCTTCCCGTTCGGCATTCAGCTTATCAAATACATGATGCGGCATCATGATTTCACCGCGTATTTCAAATTCTTCGGGCCAGCCGTCGCCATGCAATTTGAGCGGAATACTTCTGATTGTCCGCACATTGGCGGTTACATCGTCGCCCTGTACTCCGTCGCCCCGCGTAACGGCACGCAACAACTCTCCATTGCGGTATGTCAGGCTGATGGACGCCCCATCGTATTTCAGTTCACATACGTAACGATAATCATCGGCCAGGTCCTTACGTACGCGCGTATCAAAATCGAACAACTCGCTTTCACTATATGTATTGTTGAGCGACAACATGGGATATTGGTGTACTACCTGTTGAAATTCCATATTGATATCACTTCCCACACGCTGAGTAGGTGAATTAGGATCGGCATATTCCGGATGCTGTTTTTCAAGCTGCTCCAATTCCTTGAGCATCATATCATAACCATAATCGCTGATAACAGGCTGCGACTGTACATAATACAAGTGATTATGTTTTTCAAGCTCCTTACGCAGTGCGGCAATACGTTGTTCGACGTTGTCCATTTGAGATTCAGATTTTTACTTAATTTTCGATTTTACAAAGTTACAATTAAGTAATGGAAAGTTGAAAATTGAAAGTTGAAAATTACAGGATAAGTTGACTCAATAAATCTTGCTCATCCTGTCTATTTCATTTTTATTTCTTGATCATGTCATTCAGTCGATCAATAAAATATTATTTTTGTACGGATAATCCATCGCAATAGCGAGTAAAATCTTTTATTATTCTTCATCTATCATTATCATATACCATGCGTTACCTATTATTTTTCTTTTCCGTTATGCTGTTACATGGATGTGGCAGCCGTCCACAACCGGATATGCGACAAATGCAACTCAGCCTGAAAGATACGGTTTTTGCCAGGAAAGTAGATCCTGAGGTCGGAGCTGCGAATTTGCAAGCTTTATTACAAGAATATCCCGGGCTTAAGGAATGGGAAAGTCGGAAAAAATGCCTGCGTGAAGGATTATTGAAAGCCATGGAATTATCCCCGCTACCCAAGAAAACTCCTTTGAATCCTTTGTATACAGGACGCAATAAGTTTGCAACTTATACGGTGGAGAATGTTGCACTTGAGTGCGTCCCGGGAGTCTGGGTCATCGGAAACCTATACCGTCCTGTCGGAAAGAAAGGGCCTTTCCCTGCTATCCTTTTGGCACACTGGCATCACGGAAACCAGGAGACATTGGATGTATGCCCTCGTTTCCTACCCGACCACCAACGCTTGGCATCATCATTGGCTACCATGGGCGCCGTTGTATTTGCCTGGGATATGTTTGGTTATGGCGAGTCGGCCTACCATGCCGGGACGAAGGCTCACGGAACAGGTCTGACCGAAACCATACAGACTTGGAGCAGCATACGGATCATCGATTTTATGGAATCATTACCTGATGTAGACGTTTCGCGCATTGCCATGACCGGACCTTCGGGTGGGGGTACACAAACTTTCCTGGCTGCGGCTATTGATGAACGGATTTCGGTGGCGGTACCTGTCGTACAGGTTTCGTGTTTCTTTCCCGGTGGGTGTCCCTGCGAAAGCGGACGTCCGATACATGCACAATGCACCCCAACATCCAATAATGCCGAAATCGCAGCTTTGACGGCGCCCAGACCCCAGTTGGTCATATCTGATGGTAAAGACTGGACGAAAACGGTCGATAAAGTAGAATATCCGTACATCCGAACTATCTATGGATACTATGGTGCGGCAGATAAGGTAGAAAATGCGCATTTTCCTGATGAAGGACACGATTATGGCTACAACAAACGTTGTGCTGCATATCGTTTTCTGGCATCTTATCTGAAACTCGATCTGTCGGCAATATGTCCGGAAAATGGTGTGGTTGACGAATCAGGATGTACTGTATTGACCAGTGAACATATAGCTGTTTTTCCCGATAAAAAATTACCGGAAGGCGCTCTCCATAACATGGAAGATATTTATATGGCGTTCTTCAGATTACGCAATTAATCCGGTAAAACTTATTGCGTTATTTTTTAACATAAAAATAACCCCGTTTCTCGAATTTTGCAGAGAACGGTCCGAGGATGCTTTCATGTATACCAAGCATCAGATAGCCATCGGGGGATAAACTGTTGTAAAACAGTCCGAATATTTTATTCTGCAGGCTGTAATTGAAGTAAATGATTACGTTGCGACACATGACCAAGTCAAACTGGACATTGAAAATATTGAGGTCTTTTACCAAATCGTGTTTGGCATATATTGGCTTGTCTAATAATGGTTTGTTGATTTTTATTTTGTCGCCTATTTGATCTACATCAAAATATTTGGAGTAAGGAATATCTTTTACAATCAATGGATTCCGGGTATCAATACGGATTACTTTGTCAAAATTATCCAGGTAATTGATATTGAACTTGTATTTATAAACTCCTTTCTTGGCAATATCGATAGCATCCGTATTCAGGTCGGTAGCATACACTTCGGTTTTGTCAAGCAGCCCCATCTCGTTGAGTAAAATAATCATGGAATACACTTCCTGTCCGGTGGAACAACCTGCATGCCATATCCTGATAATTGGCTTTTGAGCAAGTTTAGCCAAAATATCATTTCTTAAACTGTGCCATATTGGCGGATCGCGGAAAAGCTCGGTAGTGTTGACCGTAACTTTCTTGATCACCTCTTCCACAAATTTGGGTTGGGTCCTCAGTTGATGTAGCAATTCGAACGTTGTAATCCGATAATCCAGTAAAATTTTTAAAAACCTTCTTTTCAGAGATTTCTCTGAATACTCACTGAAATCATACGTCGATACCGAACGTATGACTTGAATGATTTGCAAAAGCTCCGAATCGGTAATGCTCATAACAGACTCCGTCACGCAGTGATATAATAAAAGTTTTTAAAAAGAAGACAAAATTACGAAATTGTTACCAATACTTTTCAAAAATTTTAAGAATTCAACAAAAATGATGCCGCACTCACAGAAATCCAGACCTCTTAATGTGTGTACAAAAAAGATACTCAAGTTTGTTTGTACGACGATTTGTCCCGACAGTTTACCATCGCATCCCATGTTGGTAGTCGTGATATAGCTACTAATAACCGTAGGAATTGCAAAAACGCTCAGATCAACTGAAAAGATAACGTTGTTTTATTACGACTCTCGGAATAAACGGACAAAATGACTACAACAACATTGTAGCCTGACTGCATAAAACAAAGCCTGTCCAAAAAATGCATACGGGCGATGAAACAAAATTGCTGATATCTTTGAAGATTGAGTGATTATCAAAACAGAGGGAATTACAATCCATAAAAACTATGTAAAATTGGAAAAACTGTCTGGTTCCGATATGATGTCTTATTGCAAACGTACCCACGATCGCCACTGTTGCCGTGTTTCTACGAGGTACGAACCTTTCATATACGATAAAAGTCGGACTTTCAATATAGCACAAAACTATAGCAGCAGACGTGAGTGGGGGCAACTGTTTTATTTACCGTTATTGAATTTCTCAAAATATTCATCAATTTCGGGCCTAAGTTCAATACCTGCTCTCTCAAAACAGTCAAGTAATTCAATATATGCGCCTTGTCCGCCAAGAAAATCCCAAAATTCTTCTGCGACTTTCAGCTCATGTTTATCATCAAGCATTCCTTTTATTGTCCATCGTTGATAAGGTTCTGGTTCGTACGGGTTGTATGGTATCGCGATTAGTGTATTCACTTTTGCTTTCTCATTTTGAGTCAAAGCAATACTTGCCCATTCTAATAAAGTGCGTTTAAAATCCTTGAAGTTGCTAATATTTGGCTTTGCTGTTTTCAGGTCAAACATAAATTGTTCGCCTTTATCATTTTCAACAAACAAATCAACTTTTACTGTTTTCATTTGATTTTTGTTGCCTGTCAATGATTTTTCGAGTATCTCAATTTCTTTAACCTTGTCAGGACTATTGCCAATTGTAAGTTGATTCATAATATTTTGAATACTTTGTTGGCAACCTTCAAAAATTGTACTCCCCACAATATATTGAGCTTGTGCTTTGACAAAGTTATTTTTGGCTAAAGCAACAGCCACCGGTTCAAAAATAGAAGTTCCAAAAGTTGTATTCAAAGATTGAATAAACGAATATAAAGCCATTCTGTCTTTTCCTAAAAGACGAAAATGAAAAGGCATGTTACTGCTTTCAGGGCGATAATTTTGGAACTTGTTTCTTAAACAATTTACGATTACTTGCTGAATGTATGATTTTTGTTCGCTAGATAGTGCCATTTTATTTGCTTTTTAAATGAAATATTGTTTCTGAGTATGCTGTTTTATCTTTTTCTGTTCTATTTAAAACCGGGCGTTTGAATTGATTGACGATTTTCATTCCTGAATTTTCGGCAATGGTCGGATACATGTTATATTTATCATTTGCGACTAAAAATACATCATAATCATCTGCTAAATATTTTTTGCAATTATTCAAGACATCAGATATTCCTTGTATATAGCTTTGTTGTGCCTCTTTTTTCTGACCTTTAAATAATGGTCCGATTTCCAATTCATCTTTTCGCTCAAAACCAAACAAATCGTAAGCATATGCATGTTGCTCGTGATAGTCAATTAAGCCGACATAAGGTGGGGATGAAAAGATGCCTTTTACTTTTTGGGTTTCAATCAGATTGCCAAAATTCGGATTTTTATTTTTTGCTTGTTCTATGATGTTTATTTCTCGACTGTCACCTGTCAAGCATAGCTGATGAGTGTTTGTTCTTAGCTTGTCAAAGTGAGACAGTCGTGTTATGGTATCTTTCGAATAAGTTTTCCACCACTTCAATATTGAAAATAACGGCTTGCAAATTTTACCGTGTTTGTTGCAATAATAGGTCGTGGTAACAGGTTCTAAAAGTGTTGCTAAATCAGCATGTGTAGTAGCTCGACAACTTCTAATTGTGCGGCTTAAAATGATACTGACGATTTTTTTTGTATCAATATTTTTAATCTTTTTGATTTCTTCAAAAATAAAATCAATTTCATCCCTGATGTGTTGCGAGTACCATTTATCAAGAAAAGTTTCGTTTTTGTCTTGCCTTAATTTGATATTGTATTCTTCTACTAATTGATTGAATATTGGAAGGAATAATGCCTCTTTTTCTTGACCATATTCTTTTTCGTTAATAAGATTATTTCTCAAACGGTATTTGTAATCTGGTACAGGAAAATATTGATTATTGAAAGTGTTTAATTCTTGTAAAAGTTTTTCTTCAAACTCAATAGCATTTGAATTTTGGATAAAAGCGTTTAGGTTCTTTGTAATCCGGTCTATTTCTCGCTGCAAATCATGGATGTCGTATTTTGCAACTTTACAATTACTAATCAAGGTGTTGAATACCGAAATGTCAATTCCAATGGCATGCAATCCCAATTCGCATGATTGAACCATTGTTGTCCCGCTTCCCGAAAATGGGTCTA
The DNA here is from genome assembly GCA_031551645.1 of Bacteroidales bacterium. GTDB lineage: Bacteria > Bacteroidota > Bacteroidia > Bacteroidales > UBA4181 > JAIRLS01. The sequence goes on from JAVBNI010000231.1 coordinate 33,559, forward strand.
AAATAATATCTCCTTTTTTGAAATAAGTTTCCGTTTTAAATTTATCAGTATGATTATCAATAAAATACTCAACCAATTGAGGTATAAATTTCCCTTTATATGGATGAAGACGATGAACATGTTTTGTGGTTTCCGCTTCTTTATATTGGTCAAATGACAACGCCCAATTCAAATCGTTGCCAAGCCGTTCTTTAAAGATTTCTTCTCTACTATAGGATTTATAGTATTCGAGAAGGTTCTTTTGAGAAACTTGAGTACAGCCATTTTCTCCTATTTTCTTCACTCGGCCGTATTGAATCAAATATGCAATATTGGACGGTGTCACACTTCGCCCAATATAATTTGTTGCCCATTCGCTGGCTTCCTTTATTGTCAAAAAAATGTCTTCTGAAATCATCTGTACCTATCTATCATGTTATTCTACAAAAGTAGTTATTTTTATTTACTTCATCAAGTTCATTATTGGCGGCACAAGTTACCGCTAACAAGTTTTGGATACAACTTGCGCAACAGATACCGATTAACTTAGATTCGAAAAAATAGAAAATTATATTTTTCATTTCATGTATGTATACGGGACATTCATGTCCCGACAGTGCCAACTCATGTATTAGCCTCGTTTTTAGTACGTTTTCTTATTTTGGAGATGTAGTTTTGTATTGTGATCGTTCGGAAAATCAAATTTCACCATCAAATCAGATACATCATGAAAACACTTTTCTATCTTTTAAAGACATGTACCGGGATGATCCCGGTAATCCTTTTCCTGTGGAGCCAAGCTTTGCATGCCCAGACACCCGTAGCGCCCGAGGGACATGTATATAGGATCAGCACGGCTTCGCAACTGAGATGGGTGGCCGAGACCGTGAATGATTTTGTTTCGGGGTACGATTTCAAAGGCGATACCATTGTGCTGGCCAACGACATCGACCTGACCGGTATTGAATGGATCCCTATCGGTACCGGCCATACGGAACCTAATCCCGGAATTGATGAGAACAAGAAACAGATTCCTTACAGGGATAAAGCTTATCCTTTCCTGGGTTCTTTTGACGGACAAGGGCATGTCATCAAAAACATGAGTATCAACAGGAGTGTTACACATAGTAATTACAGCTTCGGGTTATTCGGCCTGATGCGGTCGGGTGACAATAATTTCATCCGGAATGTAGGGTTCGTCAACGCATCCATATCCGTAGCCCCCCAAATGTGGAAAGAAAATGACCTTCCGACCGGCGCCGTATTCACTTATACCGGTATATTGGCAGGAAATATTAATGGAAACATCGAAGTCAGTAATTGTTATGTCGAAAACAGTTCGATAATAGTTCCCGATAATGCTCTTCACAGTTATACAGGAGGATTGATTGGCTCCGGCGCTGGCGCAAGGAATTGTTATATCCGGAACAGTATCATCAATGTTACGGCGACAGGCAGCTTACACAATGACTATTTTTTATGCCAATCGGCTCATGTAGGCGGCATTATCGGTTGGAGTTCAGGAGCGATTAGCAATTGCTATTCGGATAAAACCAATGTCACCAGCAATCGCAGCCATACCGGTGGGATCGTTGGGCTGATGTATTCTTCGAATGTCACCAACTGTTTTGTTACAGGCAATACTACTGTAACCGGCACGGCATACGTTGCCAACTGCGGCAATACAAATGCCGGACAGGATATGTATGTTGGCGGGATCGTCGGATATGGAAGCGGGGACATGAAAAGTTGTTACGTTACCGGAAATGTTACTTTCAATGCTTCTACTCCACAAAATACCAACCTGAACAACGACCCTGTGTCCACCAGTGTTCAAATCGGAGGATTGAAAGGATGTTACATCACCGGGAAGGTTGCAATGTGTTACGTTACCGGGAAAATATCGTCGGTTTCGGACGGCATACGAACGACCTACGATGTAGGGGGATTGGTGGGGCATGCCGGAACCAGGCTTTATGCGCCCAACATTTTCAATTGTATTTTTGCCGGAACCCTGTCCAATACTGCAACCAATGTGTACAGCGGAGCCATTGCCGGACATTTTTACAGTAATTACACTGAAGCCGATAAAGGCATTAATTTCAATTATTATACCAACAATGCCTATGCGGCCATCGGAAAAAGCGAACTGGAAAGCGAGAGCAAAAGCAAAAGCACGGTAATAGCATCAGCCCGTCTGCTCGAAGCCGGGTTCTACCTCGACGATGCCAATTGGAGCTATGGAGCGAATGCCAACGAAACAGGCTGGACAACGGGAGTTTCGGATTATTGGGAATTGTGGTCGTATTATTTCAAGGACGGGCAAATGCCACAACTTCGCCGCTTGGTGAGCGAATATGAAGGCAACACATGGGATGGGCTGTCGTACCTGATGGCGCCTGCAAGTGTCGACAAGAAAGTGTCAATCGCGAACCCTGCCCAATTGGCATGGTTGGCCAACGAAGTAAACGCCATGGTAACCTACGAAGGAAAGACCGTCGAATTAACCTCTGATATTGATTTGGCCAACCACTACTGGCCGGGGATAGGTAATGCGACGTCCGACTACCGGAATGTTTTCAAAGGTGTTTTCGACGGGAAAGGCTATACGGTTCGCAACTACCGGTTGTACGAATATGCGCCGCGCACCCAAAGTGCATCAAGGAATTGCGGGTTATTTGGACAAGTTGATGGAAAAGCCATGTTGAAAAATATCCGTATCGACCATTGCGCCATCAATGCGAATAATGCTTATGCTGTCCATGGGAAAAGTTTACGTTTTTATGCAGGCGCACTGGCAGGCTACACCGGCGATTCGACCGTGGTCGTCAACAATTGCCACGCCACCAATGTAACTATTTTTGGTGACAGTATCGAAACTGTCTCCTACCTCTACATGGGAGGATTGATCGGTATGGTGGAAAGAGGCATTACCATCGATCGCTGTTCGGCAGAGGTAACGGCAATGTCGCTGCTCAAGGATGGTGGACAATTCTCTGCTTTAGGCGGTCTGGTCGGATATGTATCTTCTACCAACTGTAAACGTTTTGTACTGACGAACTCGTCGGCCAAGCCGGTGTTGCACACCACTACCCGTTACGCCGGGGGATTGGTGGGACACATTAACCTAAGCGTTACCGGAGGGATACCGCAGTTTAACAACTGTCATGCTACCGACGGCAGTATCCGCAACGAGTATCCCGGTAGCAGTACCGGCGGTTTGGTCGGATATTTAACCGCAAAAGGTAATTTCTACCGGCTGTATTCCGCCATCCATGTGGAAGGACGTGAAAGCACCGGTGGATTGGTTGGCTATATCACAGGAGGTGACCAGCTTTGCATCAGCGAAAGCTTTGCTACCGGGAATGTAACCATCAGCCAGGGTAGCAAAGGCGAAAAGGCAACCGGATCAAAATATGCCGGGGGGTTCGTGGCGAACAACTGGGGCGCCGTCATCCGGAACTGTTATGCATCGGGTAATGTTGTTTCCAACGATACCCTGGGAAATATCAATACGATTGGCGGGTTTGCCGCCTATTCGGGAACACCGCTTGCCACGCTCAACAGCTATGCTTCCGGCAAGGTGAGCGCTGCCAAAAGCACGGCAAAAACCAAAAATATCGGAGCCTTCAGCGGCGATCGTTTGGTAAACGTGGTGAATAGTTTTTCGGATAGCAATGTGTCTACCGAAGGTTCCGGGACTATCAATTTCAATGGTCTGTTCGGTCCGGCCTGGAGTACTGTCTACCGTACTTTTGCTTCTTATATTCCATACGAAGACAAAAAGTATGGCATTGCCACGGATCAAGGCAATTTCAAAACACCCGTGTTTTTCACTACTGCCGAAAACTGGAAGGATACCACTTTGGTTGTCGGCGCTGCCAAGACGAATTATTCCACCAAGGATTGGGATACCGATGTGTGGCTACTGCTCGACGGACGTTATCCGTTATTGAAATTCGCAGGTATAGCCCCGCAGACGAAAGTTTCCGGAATCAGGTTGTCACCCAAAGAATTGGCATTGAACGTGGGCGACAGCGAAACACTCACCGCAAATGTTTTGCCTGATGATGCCGGCGATACACGGATCAGTTTCCTGAGCCGTAATGCGGATATAGCAACAGTGAACAACCATGGCGAAATAACAGCGGTTGCGGCCGGAGAAGCTTATATTGTAGCAGTTACCCGCGAAGGCGGTTTCAAAGACAGCTGTTTGGTGACGGTCAGCGTTCCTGTTACCGGTGTGACGCTCGACCATACGAAACTTGCGATGGATACCGGAACGGAGACGACACTCATCGCAACCGTTGTTCCCGACGATGTAACCAACAAGAATGTGACATGGGCAAGCAGCGTCAACGCCGTAGCAACGGTGGACAAATCGGGTAAAGTAAGCGCCGTAGCCAAAGGAGTAGCATTGATCACCGTC
>JAVBNI010000247.1:0-11583 GCA_031551645.1 Bacteroidales bacterium
ATCGTCCCGAAGGGATAACTGAAAACAACATCTCACACGCAGTAATGTGTCAAAGCACGGAACCGCCTTGGTACCGAACGGTATGCCGGGTGGTGTGGGAGGTCGAAACGGGAAATAATCCCGTTTCTCCTACCCGATTAAGCTGTGAGTTTTTGATTGATTAATCCAGAATTTTAATTTTAATGTTGCGGAACCAGACATCGTCGCTGTGGTCTTGCAAGCCAATATAGCCTTCATGATTGGGACCGCCGCAATTGTTTAGCAAACCAAAAGCCAAAGGAAAATCCGTGCTACCTTCTTTGAATTTGCTTTTTTGAAGCATCTCAGTCCATTGAGGAGTCCACAAATGATATTCTAGAACATTTTTTCCGTTTTGTTTGTGGATAACAGTTCCTTTAAAAACCATGATCGTGGTGTTGTTCCATTCTCCAAATGGCTTGGAATTTTGCGGTTTAGCAGGAATCATGTCATACAGAGATGAAGACTGGCGGTTACCATCTTCTCCCATCTGTGCGTCGATGTGATTCACATTATCCAGTATCTGACTTTCGGGGGCTGAAATAAAGATCGGTTGATCCTTAACTTCCTGCGCCAAATAGAAAATACCTGAATTCCCACCTTTAGATACCTTCCAGTCAATAGACAGTTCGAAGTTTTTGAATTTATGGGCGAAAATCAAATCGCCGCCGGTGCTGCTCTGTGCTTCGCCAGTACCGGAACCTTTAATTTTGATAGTTCCGTTTTCAACAGTCCAACTTTCCGGAACGGTTTCTTTGTTATATCCTCTCCATCCAACAAGGCCTTTCCCATCAAACAGAGAAATATAACCATCCTTATCTTTCGAAAACTTTGAAAGGTCTACTTGTGGCCTTTCTATGATTTCAGGTACAGCGGGCGCTGCCTTTTCTTCAACTACCGGTTCTGTTTTCTCCGCAGGTTTCTTTGAAGAAGAACCTCCGCACGAAGAAAGTACAAAAACCAGGCACAATGTACTTACTACAAAGAAAATATTTTTAACTTTCATACAATTTTTATTTTTTATAATTAACAAATGATATACAAGTTTGGATTAAAACAAGGAATCCGCATGCTCAGCACATGCGGATTCGATATATTACCTGTTACACTATGCAGGCATTGGCGGCAATGACCAGCCATCCCTGTAAGTGTGTTTGATCAATTCTTCGGCAAATGCCTTGGCTTGAACTTCAGTCCTTGGTTTATCAAACGAAGGATGTCCATCCTCAATCTTAAAGTTATCGGACAATACCACGCCAAACTTATCAGAATCGGAAATGTTGGTAAATTTCATATTGTTTCCATCCCATTCCAGTTCCTTATTCAAAGCCTGTAGACGTACGCCCAACACGCCCATCACTACCATTTCATTAAAGGGGCCAGCCTCGCTGAAATCAGAAGCGGGTTTAACACGGGTTGCAGGATTTTCCTTGCAAGCGCGTACCCAGTCCATTTCGTGACCATTGTCACCATTAGGCACTTCGCGTTGTGTTTTCGGCGCATTGGGAACCCTACCCGAGAGTAACCAAGGATCCCTTCCATAGCATCCACAAACCAAAGTATCCTTGGTTCCGTAGAAAATAGCAGCGCCACCGGCATTGTTCATACTTTTGCCAGCAGGCCACCCCTTGGGCATTACAGGTTTGATGCCACCATCGTACCAATACACTTCTACTTCCGGGAATTTAACTTTCTTGATATCCGAAACTTTACGTTCGGGGAACGTGTAGCGTACGGTTTGTGCAGAGGGTGCACAATCGGTGAGCAGCAAGGTTGAGCTACCTTGTACCTTTGTGGGGTAGCCTAATTTCAAACCTTTAAAAATCGGATGCATGATGTGGCAAGCCATATCACCAAGAGCTCCGGTTCCATAGTTCCACCATCCACGCCAGTTCCACGGGTGATATATTTCATGATAGGGTACCAATTTGGCAGGACCGGTAAACAAATCCCAGTTCAATGTTTCGGGAACCCACATCCCTTGTTTGGGAGTATTCAAACCTTGCGGCCAAATGGGGCGGTCAGTAAACGTATCTACTCTTTTTACTTCGCCTATTTCGCCAGCCCAAATCCAATCGCAGATTTGACGTACGCCCGGGCCTGAACTCCCCTGGTTACCCATCTGAGTAGCCACTTTATATTTTTCGGCCAACTTGGTCAATAAACGGGATTCGTATACTGAGTGAGTCAATGGTTTTTGTACGTACACATGTTTGCCCAATGTCATTGCTGTTGCTGCAATGGCGGCATGCGTATGGTCGGCTGTAGCTACAATCACGGCATCAATAGATTTGCCCATTTCGTCGTACATCTTGCGCCAGTCCCAATATTTTTTTGCATTAGGATTTGCATCAAATACTTTTGCACTGTATTTCCAGTCAACGTCGCACAAGGCTACAATGTTCTCCGTATCCTTTACGGCTCTGATGTTACCATTTCCCATACCACCGATCCCGACGGCAGCAATATTCAGTTTGTCACTGGGCGCTTTATGACCCAAAACACTTCCCATCGCATGATTGGGAATAACAGTAAAAGCTGCGGCAGCCGTTGCTGTTGTACCTAAAAAGGTTCTTCTTGATACTTTGTCTTTCATATTAAATCTGTTGTTTTTTTGAACGAAAAAATTATCTTTTTACTGACTTGTTGTAGCATAAGCCGTCACAAAGATTGTAAATAAAAATCAATTTTCAATGTTTTTTTAACAAAATTTAAGGTTTTATATCTTTTTTCAACAGACAATTTGGCTTTTAGTCTGTTAAAGTATTCGTATATGCTATGAAGTTAAAGTCAAAACACAAACGAATCGGTACGTAACCAATTTGATCCCTGATTGATTTATTTTCCATTAGCAATTTTCTCTATCCGGCATTGATGTCTTCCACCATCAAAGGAAGTATTTAAAAATTCATCAATAATGCAATAGGCTGTTTCTTCGGAAATGAAACGTGCCGGCAATGAACATATGTTTGCATCGTTGTGTGCACGCGCCAATCGGCTTATTTCCGGACACCAACATAATGCTCCCCGGATACCGGCATGTTTATTTACAGTCATGTTAATGCCATTACCTGTTCCGCAAATGGAAATACCCAATTCACATAACCCTTTTTCAACGGCATCAGCTAACAGATGGGCATAATCGGGATAATCTACCGGTGCAGGAGTTCCCGAACCAAAGTCGTTTACCTGGTAACCTTTTTGCTTCAAATAATCGAATATCTTTAATTTAAGATCAAAACCAGCATGATCGTTGGCTATGCCAATTGTTTTCATATATTAAGTGTTATTTACTATCGCAAATATAACGTTTATCTCTTTTATTTCGGTAATTGCCCCGGATAAAGAAAAACGATATGTAACGATGATTGGTTTCGTGTTAAAACAAGGATATTAAAATTTATTTAAATATATCCTTGTATCTTATAGGCCAGCATTCCCACCCATTCATTGATAAGACGATCCCAGTTATTGAGAGCGTCTGGTTTCGGTACCAGCCATTCGCCCCAGAAACGGTTGTCGTGGCGGGTAAGATGTTCGGCTGGCCAGGCATCCGGGGATAATCCGTTTTTTTGAGCGCACCGCATTGCCCGTGGAATATGCAATGCCGAAGTAATCAGCAGGCAACGTGCACCGGGTTGTGCGGATGCGATCATGCCGGCGCAATTCTTGAGATTTTCATGTGTATTGCGTGATGCATTTTCTACCCATATATCATTTTCAGGAATACCAAGCATGACCAGAGTTTCCTTTACAGCTTCTGCTTCAGGCTTGGTGCCTTCTCTTCCGCCTCCACTGATTAATATCTTCTTGATCTTCCCCTGTTTGTATAAACTGATTGTCTGCCAAATACGATCGCCCGCATCTGTCAATTGCGTGCGGTTGTATTCGGGTAAATAACGGGCAAAACCGCCTAATACAATACCAATATCATATGTTCCATGAAGGTTTTCGATAGCTACCGGAGCGGGTTCCCATTTTTTTAGTGAAAAATTTAATATCCATGGATTCGAAAAAATAATCAACACAACTAATGCGGCGATCAATGCGCCTTTTTTCAGCCTGGGCTTACGAAAAAAAACAGCAACCAGCATCAGGATGATAAGCCAGGCAAAAGGCTTGGTCAGCAACCCTATTGTTTTGGATAAGATAAAAAACATGAAGATAATCGTTGATAAAACATTGAAATGAAATTCAATATCAGATCATGACTTACTAACCTTTTTCAGATAACCCCAGTGAAAAACTATAATAGCCAATACCCCTATAGTCACAGCCGAATCGGCAATGTTGAAAACAGGACGGAAAAACAAAAATTCCTCACCACCTTTAAAAGGAATCCATCCCGGATAAGTTCCGTGAAGGATGGGAAAGGAAAGCATATCAACTACTTTTCCATGCAGAAATGATGCATATCCGCCTCCTTCAGGAAGAAATTCGGCAACTGTTGTAAATGTACTTTCACTGAATAAAAGCCCATAAAAGGCACAATCAATCATATTTCCTATTGCTCCGGCAAGAATCAGACAGATACATAATATAAAACCATCAGGAGCTTTTTCCTTAATCAGAGTATTGACATACCAAATAATGGCAGCAATGGCTACAAGCCTGAAAAGGCTCAGTATCAACTTGCCTGACTGGCCTCCAAGTTCCCATCCAAATGCCATACCGGGATTTTCAACAAAATGTATCAAAAACCAATTTCCGAATACCGGAATATCTTCACCAATACACATGCTGGTTTTAATCCAGAATTTGAGTATCTGATCGATTAATAAAATAATAAAAACCAACAATGCTGATTTCCAGGCAATGGATAACTTCATTTGTAATGATATTAAATCAAAATAGAAATTTGCAAATTTAGGCTTTTTTTAGCTATTCCAATATCCATTCTTTGGCTCTTTCGATGATGTTGTCTGTTTTCCCATCTTTATTGTCGAGCATAATAGATTCGTGGGGTTCGATGCCAGACTCGATGCTGCGTTTATCAATATCAAACACAGGATTGGTTGATAGCTCCACAGTCCAACCGTTATATAATTCCGCCGAGATAGGCACCCCGCCGCCGCCGCCGGTATGATCGCCAAATAATCGTGTTTGCGGCAAATATTGTATAATGGAAACGAACAGGTTGGCCGCACTGTATACGCCCCTGTTGGTGAGCACGGCCACTTTGCCATCAAAAAAATAACCATCGGGTTCGACATACCGGCTGTAATACTCGCTAAAATCGCTATGACCTTTACCGGTCTTGTAGCGGACATAGCCCACGTGTGTCTTTTGTCGGGCAAATCGCGAAGCAAGCAGATATGCCTCCGAAACCAACCCTCCGCCATTAGCCCGGACGTCAATAATCACTCCTTTATACCCGGCAAACTTAGCCAAAGCATCGTCCAAATCATTCCGATTTACCTTGGTATAGAAAGAAGGACAACGAATATATCCAATCGACTCGGACAAAGCTGTAAAACACATGTCATTGTTTAAAACGGTGCGTCTTCTATTCAGATAGTGGGATATAAGGTTTTCACTATAGTTCTCAGGATATTTGCTACGCCATTCGTAATAAGCGCGAGTTTCTTCTGAATTGGAAATACACACATGGCCATCGTGTAACTCAAGCAGCATGGATGACATTAAATTGAATAAGTCCCTATCAATCGTTGTTTTATTGGTCCGATTAGTCGGGAGTGAGCGATAATATACTGTATAAATACTGTCCCAATCAATATTTTTTTCTTCGAAAAAGCAGTAGCGCTCGTCAAATATTTCCCACAACAGATCGAAATTGTTCTGAGGCGTGTCGGTTTTTTGCTTGTCCATGAAAACGCCTTCACATGAAACAAATAATAAACACACTAACAATCCGGAAAAACGCCCCATGGGGAAATACTTTTTGATTTATGAAACCTTACCCGGCAAAGTTAATCTTTTTTGAAGGGGATTATTGGACTCATATGATTTTTACATAAAACATAAATATAAATATTTGACATTCAATCATGTCATTTTCAAAAAATATAACAACTGAACAGTGTCTAATCTTGCAAAGATCTTTAGAGCTACCAATCGGCTTATTAGGTCAACCGAAATGAATGAATCAGGCCAAAGTACAGATGATTATGCGTTGTTCAGTTCCGATATTTTAAACTCCGTACAATCTGCCGAAACCGTTTCAAGGCTAAAAGAGAAATTGTGATTCAACAGGATTTCGCGTACCAGCATTAACCCGATGCCCTGGCCATCCGGTTTTGTAGAGAAGAATGGTGTAAATATTTGGTTGCGTATGTTTTCGGGAATATCTGGGCCGGTATTGCGAATAATCAAGGTGGGCGGTTGATGGGTTGTGACAACTGTTACCATGCCATTTTCGCCACTTGCTTCCAGTGCATTTTTCAGGATATTGATCAGTACTTGTTCCATCTGTACGGCATCCATCATTATTACTGGCGTCAGTTCGCAAAGTTGCAACTCGCATTTAACACCCGCTTTTACAAAGTCGGAATACATCAGGCTAACAGTATTGCTAACCAAGGAATTTAATTGTACGGGAGTTAATTGTGGCGGCGGGAGTTTAACCACGTTGGCAAATGACGAAACCAGACGGCACAAATTATCGCTCCGCTCAATAGATAGTTGTAATGCACGGACAATATCGGGACGAAGCCTTTCAGGAAAACTATCCTCAAGGCCCAACAACACGGATAGATTCGAATTAATGGCACTTAAAGTGTTGTTCACTTCATGTGACATGGTGCGGATCACCTTCTCGGAAGCCCGTTTTTCGGCAGCAATCAGTTCATGTGTCAGTTCTTCAATCAGGATGAACGGATGCCGGAACCCACGGTCAATAAAAAATAGTAAGGAGCAACGGTAACGATTGACGCCGCCGGTCTCTATTACTTGTGGTTTTTCGGGTAGCAGCTCAGATAAATCTTGGGCCATCGTATTTTCGAACGATGACAGCGAATGCCCCACAAGCTCCTCGGCAGCGATATGCAAAAACCTTGCTGTAGCCGGGTTGACTGATGTAACAATCATATCAAAATCCAGGATAATAACTCCCATGGTCGATGCTTCCAGCAATAGGTCGAGAAATTGGTTTTTACCACGTATCTGCAAACGTTGTTCGCGCACCTCTTCTATCATGCGGTTGTATACGTCGATCATGCTGTCGGCTTCGGGATAACCTACATGACTTAATCGCGAAGAAAAATCCTGTTCGTTGATCATTTCAAGGCAGGTAGTCGATACTTTGGCTGTCTTGGATAAACTATGCCAGAATAACAAGGTAATAATAATTGACAATAAAATACCTGCTTCTGCCAATAACAACCATTTGATGTTTTCGCGAAAGGCAATTACACAAACTGTTGCCATCAGGATATGGACAATGATTGCCCACGTGAAAAAACGTGTTCTAATGTTCATATTCGATCCCGAATTTGTCTAATCTGCGATAAAGTGCTCCGCGGCTTACACCTAATGCTTGTGCCACTTTGGTCATGTTACCCTTATAAGTATTAATCGCCTCAAGGATGGTTTGTTTTTCGATATCGTCCAACGTACCAAAATGCAACAACTGTCCGGACATTGGTTTCGTCGGCGCTGTGGTTCCAAAATCGACAGCATCGATTTCTTCTTTCCCAGACATTAAAATAGTACGTTCCACCATATTTTTCAATTCCCGGATATTTCCATTGAAGGGTTGCGATTGAAGAAATTGCCCCGCTTCTTTGGTAAACTGGACAGGTGGAAGATGGTTAGCGGCGGTGAGCTTATTGGCAAAATATTGGGCCAGCAGTACAATGTCACTGCCACGTTCGCGTAATGGTGGCAAATGTATTTGTATCAGATTGATCCGATAGAAAAGATCCTCTCGAAAAAGACCCTGTGCGATCATTTCCTGTAGATCACGATTGGTCGCGCACACCACACGGACATCTATCTTCTGTGGCCGGCTGTCACCCAGCATTTCAAAGGTCTGTTCCTGCAACACACGTAATAATTTTACCTGCGACGCGGGATCGAGGTCGCCAATCTCATCCAGGAAGATCGTACCTCCGTCAGCCAATGCAAAACGCCCTTTCCGTTCGGCAACAGCATCGGTAAAGGCGCCTTTTTTGTGGCCGAACATCTCGCTTTCGAAAAGTGACTGTGAGATACCCCCAAGATTCACTTTCACAAAAGGACCTTTATAACGCGGACTGTTGGCATGAACAGCCTCTGCAATCAGTTCCTTACCCGTGCCGCTTTCGCCGGTAATCAATACCGGGGCATTGGTCATACTGATGCGTACCACTGTTTTAAGGATATTTACCAAACCGGGCGATTTTCCGATAATATTCGATAACTGGTATTTCTTGTCAAGCTGAGCCCTGGTCAATGACTCGGTAAACTCGGTATCGGCGCCATTCGAGAGAGCGAGCGCATTGCGGATACTATCCAGTAATGCCTGGTTGTTCCACGGTTTGGTGATAAAGTCAAATGCTCCCGCTTTCATTCCGTTTACAGCCAGATCAATGGTTCCCCACCCGGTGATCAGTATTACCGGTACATTAGGATGGAAAAGTTTAATCTGGCGCAAAAGTTTCAAACCTTCGTCTCCGGATGTCTCACGCGAAAAATTCATGTCGAGCAGGATAGCTTCGGGTTTTGCATGGCGTACGAAATCCATCAACTCGCCCGGTAAAGCAAAATCAATTGTATCGTACCCGGCTTGCTTGAGCAAAAGGCCAAGGGAAGTGCGCACAGCAGAATCATCATCGGCAATAATAATCATATTGGATAGTGTATTATTGAGACAAAGTTAGAATTTTTCACATAAAAACAAGATTAAGTATCTTTCTGTAAATAATCGATGTTTCTGTTTTGACGTATAACATTGGGTTAAAGTGTTTTTTGCAAAATATTCAATATTTAATTACTTAAAAGCTGCTTCTTTCAATGCTACCACATCCACATTCCTGATAAAAGAAGGAATGTTAGCGTAAATCTTGTGAAAATTGAACCCGCCGTTTTCAAGTTCATCAATAGCGCTTTCTTTATCCCATCCTTGAAAAACAATCCGATACATGGCTACAATCAATCCTGTTCGGTCGGCCCCATGTTTGCAATGTATCACGATGGGACCTTGTCGATTTTTAATAATCTGTAAAGCCTCAACCACTTTATCCCAATCACAGTTGCCTGCCAACATCCTGACATGGTGACGTGTCAAACCGGATTTGGCCGCCACCTTATCTTTTTTGTTAAAATAGCGTAGATTAAGCACTTCCTTGATACCTAATTGTTTCAACTCGGAAAATGCTTCTTCATCCGATTGTGCACTACGGTATACTCCGCAGTCAATCAAATACAAATTTTCGACAGTTTTTGTTTCGACAGGAGTTGCCCAAAGCGGATTTCGTTGTGCCGCAAGCTGAGCGACAAAGGTAAAACCCAACAACAAAATGCTTATGTGCTTTTTCATAGAAGAATACCTTATTATAATAATAGATCAAGGATAGTAAATATGGCAAACGCAACGCTTGCGATACCATTCGAAGTGAAAAAGGCGGCATTAACACGACTCAAGTTTTTGGGACTGATTATCAGGTGCTGATACAGTAATAAAAATAAGAAAATGATGGCTCCTACAGCATACCATATACCAAAATCCCATACAATTCCCATAGCCACTACTATCGATCCGCAAACTACATGTGCAACGGCCGAAACCCGTAATGAGCGCTTGATGCCCAGTTTGGCAGGAATGGAATAAAGTTGCTCGTGGCGGTCAAATCCCTCGTCCTGCAAAGCATAAATAATATCAAATCCTCCCGACCACAGCAGTACAATGAAGGAAAACATCAACGGTAGACAGGCAAAACTACCCGTAACGGCTATATAGGCGCCGATCGGAGCCAGAGACAATCCCATTCCCAAAATAAAATGACACAACGATGTGTATTTTTTTGTCAGGCTATAACCCAGAATTACCAATAGTGCAACCGGTGACAGGCAGAAAACCAGTAGATTGAGAAACCAGCAAGCAATGATAAAAGCAAGTACATTGACGATGACAAAAGCCAGCGCTGCTCGTGGATTGATCTTGCCAGATGGGATCTCACGCCCTGCCGTCCTGGGATTTTGGGCATCGATTTTCCGGTCGGCATAGCGGTTGAAACCCATGGCCGCATTACGCGCAAAAACCATACACAGGATGACTAATAAGAAAGTCCGCCAACTGAACCCAGCACCACCAAGAGTGATGCCGAGAAAATAACCGATCATTGCAAAAGGCATTGCGAAGACGGTGTGGGCAAACTTTACCATAGAAAAATATTTCTTTAATGGCATAAGGCAATTGATGATGTGATTAGGGTTTTGTATGTGGAAATGCTTTTCATTCTTTGGTCTTGAACAAATAGAAATCTTTTGTCAGATTTTTATATTCATCGGTAAAACCTGTATTTCCGTCATTCTCGATGCATAATGTTTGTTCGTCTACCGGTAATTCCTCATTGACATTTGACAATTCAACAAGCATGCGGTAGGAAGGTTTGGAAGGCAGGGATTGTATGTTGAGAATTCGTTTAACGGATAATCCATATGCAGATGCTTCTTCGGCAAATAATCGACCTTGTACAGATGGAAGGATCACTGCCAGATTACCCCTGCTGGCAAGCAGTTTTTTCGCACCCTTCAATAAGTCGGAAGGGGGTAAGCTGTCATTGTGGCGGGCAACGTTGCGTTTTTCGTCGACCGATTTGAGCGACGCGGTAAAGAACGGGGGATTGCTGATAATCAAATCATAGCGAGTGGTGCATTGATCTGCGAAATTCCGGAAATCATCACAAGTAACCTGGATATGTTCTTTCCACGGACTATTTAAAACATTTTGCCGGGCTTGCCGGCAAGCATCTTCGTCTATTTCCACAGCATCGATGTTTGCGCCGGGTACACGTTGTGCCAACATTAATGCCAACAAACCCGTCCCTGTGCCTACATCCAGAATGCGGGATACTCCATGGACTCCCACCCAGGCGCCCAGAAGTACACTATCCACACCAACTTTCATCGCAACGGCTGATTGGTAAATGGTGAATTGCTTAAAACGAAAATAATCGTTACCCATATGGCCAGCAAAAATACAAAAATCCAAGGTAAGTAATTGAAAGTTGAAAGTTTTGCTTTTTATAATTAATTCTACTCAAATTTGAAAGCGGGTTGGTATGACAATTGACGATGGAAAGTTGCAGATTAATTTCGTTGAATTTATAGGCAAGGAATGAAACTAAAATAATATTCCCAATCTTCACAAAAAGATTACAGATGTCTCCACTTCGCATGCTTCGCAAGCTCTGGTCGACATGACGGCAATGCTTTGGGAAACGCGGGGGAGATGGATGGGCGGCGGAGCCGCCCATCCATCTCCCCTATCCCCCCCTTTTTACCGTACGTGAACGCGTCATGTCGACTAAGTGTACGAGGTACGAGTACACGCATGGAGACATCTCTCAATTTCTATCAATGACCTTATTATAGAAAATGGGAATATTATTTTGAACACGTTCC
>JAVBNI010000180.1:0-29860 GCA_031551645.1 Bacteroidales bacterium
CGCCGGATAACCCTCCCTAAACGAGGAAAACCCGGAGAGAGACGTAACACCGCTGCCAATCGTGATGGCAGTCAGTCCCCCACAGTTATAAAATGCATCCATGCTGAGGGTAGTAACGCTGTTGGGTATATTGATGGAGGTTAGCCCTGTGCAACCGGAAAACGCAAAATCGCCGATGGAAGTAACGTTGTTGGGTATATTGATGGAAGTTAGTCCCGTGCAATTCCGAAATGCACCATTGCCAATGGTATTCAAACTGTTGGATAAAATGACGGAGGTTAGCCCTGTGCAACCAGAAAACGCCCAAATGCCAATAGTATTCAAACTGTTGGGTAAAATGACGGAGGTAAGCCCTGTGCAACCAGAAAACGCTTCATTGCCGATGGAAGCAGCGCTTCCCGATATGCTTACGGTACTTAATTTAGTGTAACCGGAAAACGCATAATCGCCGATACCGGCAACACCGCTGCCGACGGTTACGGTGGTAATGGATGCGCGATAGCCGTACCACGGTGCGGAGCCTGTACTGCTGTAATTGAGCATGGCTCCGGTGCCGGTGATTTCGAGCGTGTAGTTGCCATCGGTGCCGGTAATCGCCCATGCACATGCACCAGAAGTACCCGAAGCCACAGTTTGGGCGTTAAGATTCGCGATATAGAGCAGGCCAAAGAGAAGAACAGAGTAAAATTTTTTCATGAAATGGATGATTGATAGAGGATATTATAATTATAGGCTTTAAGAATATTTGCATGAACACGCATCGCAACTACTGTTCCGCCAAGGTTGCACCTCGGTCGGGTGTATGATTGCAGGCTCAGCCTGCCGGAATATAAGAAGCTGTTCAAAAAGTCGACAATGAACGTCATTGCGAGAGCCTACCCCAAAAAAATGTGGCACAATGCGGTTATGACAGATTGTCTTAAAATCAGCGATTTACGCAAATCTGTCATTGGTAGGAGGAACGACGAAGCAATCTCGTGTGAGTCAAAAAGGTTGCTTCGCTATCGCTTACAATGACGTAGGCGGTAACCTATTAGGTCTCAAAGACCTGATAGGTTTTCCGGGAGACCTATCGGGTTTTCAAAACCCAATAGGTCATTCACGTCATATACGTTTTTTGTCCTGCAAAACAGGGTGGGTACTCGCAATGACGCGCCGAAAACAGACTTTTGAACAGCCTCAACATGCCCGAAACAAAACGCTATTTCGGTGCATCTCGACGCAGCACTACGCTGCGATGCAGCGCAACACTGCGCTCCGGCACAGCGTAACGCTGCGCTGCATCGCGACGCAAAACGGCATTACGATACGATCAATAACCGACCGTAATCGATGGTACGCGGCTCGGTGAGAAGGGTACTGCTGTTTGAGAACCGCGTCACCACCCGCAAGGTATACTGCCCCGGCGCAAGATCGGGCACGCGGACGAGCAATTTTTTCGGGTCGTTTTGCGTCAAACGGCGAGTAACGGGACCAGCCGTGCCTGCCGCATCGACAAAGAATACGCCCAAACCCTCTTCGCCGTCGGGGGCTATTTTCAGCTTGTCGCCTTCAACCAAAATGTCATCGCCCGGGGTGATCGTTTTGTCGACGACTCCCGTTGCGGTGTCGGTTACCAAACCGATAAAGGCGCCTCCGGCCTTCACGCCGAGCACTTCCACACCCACTTCCTGCAAGGTAGCGCGCATCTCCGCACTCGGGATGATGTCCAAAGTAGGTTTATGCACCGCGGGGTCGAACTTGGCATTGGCCCCGATCCACGTGCCGGGCACACGCGGAGTGAACTGCGCGCAGCCCGTCAGCACGCTGTAGCCTTCGCGGACCATCTCGCGGATGGTGCGGTCGCTTTGATCCAAAACACTGATAAGGGTTTCGTACTTCCATTCCGAACCGGCATCCTTGATTCGCCGCGCAATGTCGGCATTACGCATGGCTTTCTTACCCTGAAGAGATACTTCGGCCACATAATCGTTGTCTATGTCTTTGGTCAATAAATTGAGCCGAAGCCACACTTTCCAGAAAAACTTAATGATACTCATGATGTTTGTGTTCGTATTAATGGTTTAGTGATATAAAAAGTTTGTTACAATATGCACCGGGTTTTGCTTTCTCGTCGACTAACTATCGAATAATGACAAAATAAATCCGGATATGGATGATAATGACATTTTTGTACTGAATTGTCTCAATAAGTGCAGACGTCCGCAAAAGTAAAAAAGCTTTTTGTTAAAGCAAGCGACCCGGAAGACTTTTTTCATCTTTTTGACGAACGACCGAAAAAAAGGGATGAACGGAGAGTGAAAAATGAAGAGTGAAGAGTTAAGAGTGAAAAATAAAGTTTTTTGCAGGTTAAGTAATTGGATATAAGCGTCGTTTACTTAACGACCCCTGAATGACCTGCCCGACTACGTTATTCAGGCGGGCATAGTCGGGCAGGCAGCTTCGCAGCTTGACAGGTCGATCATGCGGTGACCTGACAGGGACAAACTGGCAACATATCTCCACTGACAGCGGTCTTGACCCTGTCAAAGAGCGTAGCCCTGTCAGCGGTCTTGACCCTGACAGGGGCGAAATGTGCAACCTCTATGAAGTTGTGAAATATCCGGTATTACAATACCAACAATAGTAAAAATCTCTACGAGGTAATGATTGCAGCATAACCGTTGATCGTGGTACGAAAAGATAAAATCTTGGAGACAAGAATTGAATCATCAATTACTGCAATACCCCGTCAATAACCGTAAGATCCCGCTCTCTTTTAGAACCAAGGCTACCGGTTTGAGTAAAAGTTCTTTCTTCAAAGACGCCATAGAAATTACCATTGCTAACGGCGCTATAGAAAGCTGCACCGTAAGTACCCATAGCAGTAGCGGTTATAACCACTGCATTGCAATCGTCACGAAGTTCGGGTTTGCCGGAGTAATGTTCCGCAATGTCAATATCATCCCCATGCTTTTGGTTATACCCGGTAATCGTACCGCCGCCTATATTGAGTTCGCCATAGGAGTTGTATATTCCGCCACCACGGGCGCCTGATTTTGCCATAGCTGTATTACCGGAAATATTACCCCCAGTCATACTTAAATTCGCCGAAAGCCCTACATATACGCCACCTCCCTGACCATAGGAAAAATTACCACTGATATTGCCGTCATTCATAACGAACTTTCCAAAATCAGACATATATACTCCACCGCCTTTACCGTTGCCGTTGCTGAATGTCCCGGCAGCATTACCGGAAATTTCTCCGCCGGCTAAAATAAACCTACCGCCGACACCAACATGAACTCCTGCTCCATAACCGTCTGTGTTGGTATTGCCGGTAATACGGGCGCCGTTTCCTAAAACCAACTCTTCACCGTAGACCCTAACCAGCGGCCTGGTGTTGGTAGCGTGCCCCTTGAGGATGACATTTTCAAAAATTATCTTTTGTGGCTCGTTTGGGCTGAAATAAATGAGGTATCCCTTGCTGTTGCTTGCCAGGCTTATTTCCGGCGCCGGATCACCCTGTCCCCTGACAGTTACCGTAAGTCCGGCCAAATCCTTGGTAAAGATGGTTGCACTTGATGCAGGAAGATCAAAGCTTTTGGTAATGGTAAAAGTATGGGTTTTGTTGTTCCCGGCAGCGTTAACGGCGGCAATGGCTGCGTTCCATTCCGTCGCGCTGCTTATGTTGTGCTTCACGGAAGAAGGATTTTCGACGGTTGCCCATTTGGCATAAAGCGTGAAATGATCCGTTATGGCGCTCACATCGTAGGGGAAAGACACTTTATTGGTAAGGTCGGATTCCTTATACCATCCTTCTAAAGTGTAATTCGATTTTACAGGAGCATTGGGTTCGGACAATGTGCCGCCTTTCACCACTTGTGAAGCATGATTGTCGCCCGAAGAAGGCCATGTTCCTCCGTTCAGATTCCATGTAACCTGCCAGTATTCAACTGTAGCTTCCTCTTTCCATTTGGCATAGAGGGTAATATTGTTTGTAACGGGTGTGTTGAAATTGTAAGCAGTTTCGACGCCGTTCAGGCACCAGGACATGAAAACGTAGCCCGATTTGGCGGGATTAGTGGCAGGCGCTGTCACCGTACCACCGGCCTCAACGGTTTGATTTTCGGGGATGGGGCTTCCGCCGACGGCGTCGAAGGTAACCGTGAAGCGCGTTACATCATCATTCTTCTTTGAACAGGAAATCGCACCAAACACAATGCTTATCAAAGCAATTAACCAAATATTCTTCATGATTGTATGTTTTTATTATTTTTTGGAATATATATTCTCTGGTAACCGAGGTATTTTAAACAAAGTATGATATACATTTTATCTTATTACATGACAAAATTTAGACATTCCTTATTCTATGCCTGAAAGGCGAGATTTTCATAACCGCAAGTAAGCGAAGCGCAACTTGCGGATTGACGACTAACATAGCCATTACCTGTAAGGTAAAACGTATTCTTGTTCTATATGTCTTGCCTTGCAGGCAATAATTGTCTGTTGCTTTCTCTGCAGGTCGTTGACCTACGGTTATGAAAATCGGGCTTTTCAAGCCTGGTAAATATTTTTGTCATGTACTAAAACATTTTATTTTGATACTTCTTTTACACCGTTTATTCCCAAGAAAGAGCAATGGCAAATGCTTCGGATTCTTTTTTCCCGTCGGTAAGGTCAGTTCTGACGCCATTGTTCCAGTAACCAGCTTGGTAATGGCCGTTACCTGAGCCTGTGTCAATCCACGTACACCCGGCAGCATATACATTCTTTCCGGAAACGGCGATATCATATGCTTTGGCAAGTGTTGACTGTTCCAGAACAATTCTGTTCCCATTTTCCCAATAACAGGCAATGCTGACACCCGGATTTTCATAGCCGGCTGCATAAACTTTATCGTTGGATACAGTAATGCTGTTAACATCAGCATCATTATTCCCGTCGGTTAGGGTAACGGGAGAACCGTTTTTCCAGTAACGGGCTATCCATGTAGTTGAATAAGGCTTGCGCTCGCGGCCCGCCACATATATATCTGTTCCCGATACAAAGACGGCGCGTGTTTCCGCATTATTTTGTCCGTCTGTCAGCGTCGTTTTCACGCTGTTCTTCCAATAACAGGCAGTTCCTTCTTTTCCGCTTACCCCGCCTTCCCAGCCGCAAACATACACATCGTTGCCCGATACAAAAATGTCTTTTACCCCGGCGCTTTGGGCGGAGGGAAGATTGGTCTGGACGCCGTTTTTCCAGTAACAATTTTTACCTCCGGTACCATACTCCTCTCCTGCTACATAAATATCATTTACGGATACGGCGATACCGACCCCCTCAAAATCCTTACCGGAGTCGGTAAGGAACGTTACAATGCCATTTTTCCAGTAGCAGGCTTGACTTTTGGCATTTGTATTTGTTCTGTAACCGGATATGTACATATCTCCATTGGATATAACAATGCCGTTTGCTTCACCATAAGCATTAAGCGCTATTTGTGTTATTTCATTTGTAGCAAGATCAACCCTCCAACAACAAGCGCCATAATTATTTCTACCAACAACATACAAAGCAGTGGGAGGAGTGTCATCTTCCGGAGTATCGCCGGTCGTCCATTTGGCATACAGTGTAAAGTCAGCCGTTAGTGCGCTCACATCATAAGGAAAGTCAATTTTAGTAGTCAAAGCCGCTTCCTTGTACCAACCGTCGAACGTGTTGCCGGACTTAACGGGCGCATCGGGTTCGGACAATGTACCGTCTTTCACAGCTTGTGTGGCATGATTGTCACCCGAAGAAGGCCACGCGCCTCCGTTCAATTCCCATGTAACCTGCCAGTATTCAACTTTAGCTTCTTCCTTCCATTTGGCATAGAGGGTAATGTTGTTTGTGACGGGCGTATTGAAATTGTAAGCAGTTTCGGTGCCGTTCAGACACCAGGACATGAAAACGTAGCCCGATTTGGCGGGATTAGCGGCGGGCGCTGTCACCGTACCGTCAGCCTCAACGGTTTGAGTTTCAGGGATGGGATTTCCACCGGCAGCATCGAATATGACCGTGAAGTTTGTTTTGTCTTCGTCCTTGTCTTTTTTCGAACAGGAAACCGTACCAAACACAATGCTTATCAAAGCAATTAACCAAATATTTTTCATCATATAAACATTTTTATATTTCAAGATTTATTTCTTATTCCGGTGAGGTTAGAAATAATAATTCATGCACCTTATTTTCCATTCTATGCGACGCAGACTTTTCCTGTTCTATAATCAATTCAATACCACATGAACTCGTTTCGTTGAATGCATCGATGAACTCTTCGGTCAGATATTTGGCTGCTCCGTATTTGTCTTTTAAATTTTCGAGACATTCCTCTTTCGTGTTTTTCTTATAGCATGTGCAAAACTCGACCGCAGCTTCACGCCCCTCGTCAGAGAAATCGTCCTGTTTGGGACATGCACTGAAAACAACCGCCGACCCCATCAAGACAAAGGACACCATCCGGCTCATCACTCTCTTTTTCATTCGTTTACAATAAAAGTCATAATTAAAAACAAAGGTATGGGATATAATCGTATCCATCTATCACCCAAAAGGGTGATTTTTCATACTAACCTGAACATTTCACCCTTTTGGGGTATGTGACGGCAAAGAAAAAGAAGTAGCTTTGTGAGGTCTAATCTTATTAGTTATGAAACAGATAGTTTTTGTCGGTATCATGTTCCTGTCGGTTACAGTTGCCACCGGTCAGGTACAGAATGTGGATTCGCTTATCAATGTATTGAATACGCAAGCGAAAACGTATGAAGAAAAACGAGATTTGTATTGGCAGATATGTGAGACTTATCAACTTTTTGATTTGGACAAAATGTATGAATATGCATCCAAGGGTTTAGCTTTGGCGAAAAAGGAGAACGATGTGGTAAACCAATCGTTATTTACCGAGTTTCAAGGCCGGATGCATGGTTACAAATCAAATGGTGACTCTGCTGTTATTTATTTTAATCGGGCTCTTGAGCTGGCTCAAAAAGCAAACCATAAAGAACGTGAAGCGTGTGTGCTCCTCTCTTTAGGTGTTACATACCGCCTGCAAAGCCGGTTTGAACTATCGCTCGACTATTACTTAAAAGCATTGTATTTACATGAAGAGTTGAATGATGTGACAAACATGCTTGTTGATTATGGGAATGTGGCAAATATTTACATTGCACTGAATGATTATTCCCATGCTCTTGAATCCCTGAAAAAGGCCGAAAAGCTCATTGATGCGAACAAAAATATGGCCAACCCCATCGGAATTTTAAATGTATATTATCAATTGACCTCCATATATAGTGAAATAGACGATCCCGAGAACAAGAGTCTGGCTTATGCCAAGAAGACATTGGAACTTGCCAATAAGTCCGGCGACGTACAATTTCAAATCGGTGCACTGAATGCTTTGTCTGTTCATTATGCAAGGGATAAAGATTACGAGAAAGCGCTGGAATACGGTAAAGAAGCTTTGCGATTATGCGAATCATTCGGACATAAGCCAATGATAGCCGGTATGTGGACATCCTTATCGAAACTATACAAGGAAATGCACCAATGGAATGCATGTGAAGCAGCAGCTATAAAGGCATGGGAATTAGATACCACCGACGTGCAAAACAATAAAATAGCTTTATATAACGTGGTTTATGCCAATATATATCTGGGCAATAATGACAAGGCGGCGCAGTTCCTTGATAAATACAATTCTTATTGGGTAACAAGTAGTGAAAAGAGTCTGCACAACAGCTTGGCAGATATGGAGGTCAAATACGATACCGAGAAAAAAGAAATGCGGATCACCTCATTGGAGAAAGAGCGGCGATTATACGTATGGCTCGGCATTGCGGGCGTTTTGTTGGCAATTGTCTCGGTAATCGTGCTCCTGCAAATGATAAAAAACGCGCGGAAGGAAAAACAGTTGATCGCCACCCGTTCGGTTTTGGACGGCGAGATGGGCGAACGCTCGCGTTTGGCGCGCGACCTGCACGACCGTCTCAGCGGCAATCTCTCAGCGGTAAAGATAGGACTTGCCAACCACACGAAGGACTTGCAGAACATTTCCGATAAGTTGGACAGTTGTATTGATGAGATCCGCCGTGTAGCTCATAACCTGATGCCTGTTTCGTTGCAATACGGCATGAAAGTGGCGATAGAAGACTTTACGTCGCAATTTCCCGATGTGCATTTTCATTTTTTCGGCAAGGACAAGCGTATTGAGGAAAGAGTAGAATTCGTCGTTTATTGTTGCGTTAATGAGTTGGTAAACAATTCGCTTCGCCATTCGGGTTCGAAAAACATCAATGTACAATTAATACAGGATGAAAAACATGTTTCGCTTACTGTTCAGGACGATGGGTGTGGATTTGATGAGAAATCCGTTGCAAAAGGTATCGGGCTGAAAAATATCCGTGACAGGGTTACTTCCTGTAGCGGGAGAATGGATATCGTCACTTCACCGGGCAAGGGGACGGAGGTGAGTATAGAATTTAAATTGTAAAGCCTCTCCCCCGCCCTCTCCCAAGGAGAGGGTGCCCTTGCGCGGTAAACAACTCCATACCGCAAGCGCGTCTCCCCTCTCTTTTGGAGAGGGGTTGGGGGAGAGGCTTTTTTAAATCGATCAAAAATGATAATTGTACAAATTGTTGACGACCACAAGATGGTGGTGGAGAGCTTGAGTAAGCTGATCAATGAATCTGGGAAAGCCCGGGTCACGGAAGTATATCATGACCTGGAGTCTTGCCGTCAGGGTTTGACAAAAGCACTTCCTGACATATTGCTTCTCGACATAGGATTACCCGATGGTGACGGGGTGGATTTTTGTGCAGAGATAAAAAAGATCTACCCTGAATTGAAAATCATCATGTTAACTACATATAACGAGTTCAGTATCGCGAAGAGAGCTTTGCATAACGGTGCACTCGGTTATATCCTGAAAAACTCCGAAAGCGAGGAGATGCTGGCAGGCATTGAAATAGTGAATAATGGGGAACAATTTCTCTGCGAGGAGATTGATATCCTGCTGAAAGATAAAAAAAATGAAGATATTGTCTGGCTTTCCAACCGCGAGAAAGAGGTTTTACAATACATTGCCGAAGGTAATACCACAAAAGAAATTGCTGATATGATTTACCGCGACATGGAAACTGTCCGTACCTACCGCAAAAACCTGCTCATAAAACTTAATGCTAAAAATACTGCCGAATTGATTAAAAAAAGTTACGAAATGAAACTGATTTGGTAGGCCTAAATATTTATTTGATAAAAGTACATTTTTAATGACAAAAATTGTATTTTTGTCAAAATAGGTCGGATCAAATTAGTATTTCATTTTAAACACATTTTTATGAAACAAATAATCTTATAATTTGTTGCCAGTCGAAAGCAACTAACAAAGATCATTGTTTATCTTGGTGAAAAGTAGCATGTAACAATAGAAAAATATAAAAAACTATAGATAAAACCTATAACATATCAAGACCGTTGGTACAACTCGATTTTTGACAAGATGAATAAAACTGAAAAAAAATAAAATGATATCAAACGTATATATATGTTTGATATGAGCGATTTAGCAGCTAAGTATATATGTGATTTTAATTTATTATTCATATGAAACAATATTTTTTACTCTTTATTTTTTGTATAGGTTCTTTAAGGTATGGCCATTCAACACAAACAAACCTTGTGCTTGATGCTGGTAATCTTCAATTTATTTTAGCGCCCGATGACTTGGCAACAATAACCGAACTGACAATAACTGGCACTATGGATGCACGCGATTTCAAGGTTATTCGTGATAAAATGCCATTGCTATCTTTATTAGATATAGAAGGCGTTGATATCATTGCATACTATGGCAGCGAAGGAACCCACCCTGACTCTTGGTATAGGCAATATGAAGATAATTGTATCCCCGATTATGCTTTTCATGGAAAAAAATCACTACAATCTATAGCTTTACCGAAGTCATTAACACTTATTGGAAAATTATCGTTTTTATCATGTGGAATACATTCGATAAAAATACCTGATTCTGTGAAAATAATTGATGACTGGGCTTTTGTGAATTGCTCCAATCTGGAACACATTTCTTTTTCGGCCTCATCTTCATTAGTATCTATCAATTTCGGAGCATTTATGGGTTGTTTGATTACAAATTTCAATATACCGGAATCGGTTACAAAAATCGGAAGTGAGGTATTTACAAATACAAAATTGAAAAGTATTTATATTCCCAAGTCTGTTATAGAAATAGAATCGGGGGCTTTTAGTTGGAATGAATTAGTTAATATAGAAGTAGAACCAGAAAATGACTATTATATTTCTGATAATGGTGTTCTTTTTAACAAAGACAAAACCATATTGTTGCAGTATCCTGCAAAAAAAACAGATGAGAGTTATTTAATGCCATTTTCCGTTCAAATCATTGCAAATAAATCATTTTCAGTAAGCCAAAATTTAAGGAATATTGTTTTCGAAACCCCTATATCATTAACTGAAATCAAATATGGCGCTTTTCACGGTAGCGGCATTACATCTATTGAAATTCCCCCATCTGTAACAAGAATAGAATCTGCCGCTTTTTTCCAATGTTATAATTTGGCTCATGTTACTTTTTCGCCAACATCCGAATTAACATTCATTGGTCAAGAAGCATTTAAACATTCAGAAATGACATCAATATATATTCCAGCAAAAGTATCTACAATAGAGTCTGGAGCCCTTACCAACTGCATTAATTTAGCATCTATAGCAGTAGATTCCCAAAATAGCGAATATTCGGATAATGATGGTATTTTGTTCAGTAAAGATAAAACCAAATTAATACAGTATCCTGCTGGAATAAAAGAGATCATATACTCTATACCTCAATTTGTCGAAATTATTGGCAGAGAAGCTTTTCTAGGTTCCCAATCATTAAGAACCATAGAAATTCCTTCCAACATAAAAAGTATTGAAAACGGTGCTTTCTATAATTGTAGAAACCTGACATCCTTAATTGTTTATCCTAGTATACCTATTAATCTGGAAAAAAAATGGTCTGTTTTCAATGAGATCAATAAGGAAAAATGCATCCTTTATGTACCTGATGGTTCAATAGATGCATACAAAAATGCATATCAATGGAATGAATTTACAAATATTGCTCCCATAGTTCCAATAAGTGACATTGATATTAACCCTAAAATGCTTACGCTTGCCAAAGGTACCAACCAACGTATAACTGTCCAATTTCAACCCATCGATGCTACAAGTAAATCACTGACCTGGAGTAGCAACGACATAGATGTCATTACGATAAATAAAAATGGCATCGCATTTGCCAACAATGAAGGAACAGCAATAATCACAGCCATTACTAATGAGGGTGAATATATGGCCGAATGTACCGTTACAGTGGTTATTCCTGTCAGCAGTGTTCTCGTTGAGAAGAAAAATTTAACCTTCTCAATAGGAGACTCTGAACAATTGATTGCCACTGTAATACCTGAAGAAGCGACCAACAACCAAGTGAGCTGGAGTAGTAGCAATACAGATATAGCAACAGTGAGTAGTGAAGGTGTAGTGAGTGCTGTCGGTAAAGGAATCGTCGTGATAACTGCTACAACCAACGATGGTAACTACAGGGCTACTTGTAACGTTACGGTAGGACAAACCACAAGCGTCACTGATATCAACAAACAACCTGTACAGATATTTCCCAATCCAGTAAAAACTGGTAATAATTATTTTGTTCACATCGATGATCCGAGATCAGCTATGGTTGAAGTATATGACACAAAAGGCACCCTTATTAGTAAAACAGTCAAATCAAATCCTAATCCGGCAACTATGACGGCTCCAAATAATAGTGGGATTTACTTCGTAAGGATTACCATAAAAAATAACTCTTCAGTTTACAAATTGTTGGTAGAATAAGTTCCCAGAGTTTAAACCATTTAGATTCTCTTACATTCGTCATAACACATTTTACAAAGAGTAGCAGTCATTTTCTGATTATTTGAAATGATATTTTTCCTATAAATGGAATTACTGAAAATCTTTACCAGATGGATTGACCGGTCGCTCGGGAATAACATATCTCTTAATCATAGACAACGAGAAACGATAGCGTACAGTGTTAAAAGTCGTAAAAATGAATGAGTAAGATAGAAACGTATGGCCTCAACCTAAAAATGATTATTTTTGTGCCATGTTGTTTCAATGCTTAAAAACACCAACCAATTGCAAAGTATATTAACCGCCATCAATGTTGACAAACAATATGGCGATACCAAGGTACTCGACCACATCAGTGTTGATGTGCCGCGTGGAAGCATATATGGTCTACTGGGTCCGAACGGCGCCGGAAAAACCACTTTCATACGCATTATCAATCAAATCACGGCGCCTGATAATGGCGAAGTCCATTTCATGGGACGCAAGTTGCAGCGCGATGATATCGGACAGATCGGTTATTTGCCGGAAGAACGGGGATTGTACCGGAAAATGAAAGTAGGAGAACAGGTATTGTACCTGGCGCGTTTGAAAGGGCTTAGCAAAGTGCAGGCAAAGGAGCAGGTCAATTATTGGTTTAAGAAATTAGAAATACTAGACTGGTGGAACCGGAAGGTGGAAGAACTCTCCAAGGGAATGCAGCAGAAAGTACAGTTTGTCACGACTGTTTTGCACAATCCTTCGCTACTCATCCTCGACGAACCGTTCAGTGGGTTTGATCCCATCAATGCAGACCTGCTTAAACGGGAAATTCTGCAACTCAGGGAACAAGGCACTACCATTATCCTGTCGACTCATAATATGGCATCAGTAGAAGAAATGTGCGATCATATATCGCTGATAAACAAATCGAAATGCATTTTACAAGGTGAAGTTGCCAGCATCAGGCAGGAATATAAATCAGGCGAATACGAATTATGTTTCGAAGGCGACGAGATGGTTTTGACAAGCGCACTGATAAACGGCGGATGCCGGATAACCGGTCGGACACAAGAAAAACAACATGTAAAACTGACCATTCATGTTTCTTACGGCGAGACAGGTAACTATTTGTTATCTATTGCTATTCCGCTTATAAAGATTTTATCCTTCAGCGAATTACTTCCCAGCATGAACGACATTTTTATTCGTAAAGTGAAAGAAAGTTCTATTAACCAGGCAATTTGAAAATCCAATTGTTTTCCTTTTGAATATGAATAACACTCCTGTCATCATACGTCGCGAATATCTGACGCGTATCCGCAAAAAAAGTTTTATTGTCATGACCATCATCGGGCCAGTCCTTTTTGCAGCCATGATGGTTCTTCCGATGTGGTTTGCCACCATGGAGGACGAAGGCGTCAAACAGATCGCCGTGATTGACAGTTCACAACTTTTCATTCATAAAATACCCGAAACGTCCAAATTCAAATTTACCTATGCAACGGATGTAAAACTTGACGATTTCAAAAAAAATCTCTCGAAAACCGAATACTTTGGCATCCTGTATATTCCTTCTTATATCACTTACACCCCGTCGGGAGTTGAATTTTTCTCATACAAACAACCTCCTGTAAACCTAACCATGCACATAGCCAACGCTATTGAGAAAGAGATAGAAACCGAAAAGTTAAAATCGCATCATATTGAAAATCTGGACGAAATCCTCAAGTCGATTAAAACTCATATTTCCATCCGTACCTTTAAACTTTCAGAAGATGGTATAGAGAAAGAAAGCCATGGAAAATTGAATATGGCTGTCGCTTATGGCGCCGCCTTCCTCATTTATATGTTTATATTCATGTTTGGAGCACAGGTCATGCGTGGGGTGATCGAAGAAAAAACCAACCGGATCGTCGAAGTGATTATTTCGTCGGTCAAGCCGTTCCAGTTGATGATGGGGAAAGTGGTCGGCGTTGCGTTGGTCGGCCTTACACAGTTTGTTGCCTGGCTGGTACTCACAGCAATACTGGTTATCCTTGCACAAATTATCCTGCTCCCCGATCTCACTCAGGAAGCGCTGCAACAAGCAGGAAATGCACAAGTAGTCGGGTCGCTGGCCGACAACCAGATGCTCAATCCTGCTGCAGTCGAAACAGCCAGGGACATATTCGGAATGTTGCAATCGATTAATTTTGGCGTACTTATCGGCTGTTTTCTGTTCTACTTTGTTGGCGGATATTTGCTTTATGGTTCATTGTTTGCTGCCATCGGTTCGGCTGTCGATACCGACGCTGACACCCAGCAATTCATGCTTCCTATCACTGTTCCGCTCATCGTCGCATTAATGGTGATGTTCAATGCCATGCAAAATCCGGATGGAGCATTGGCTTTCTGGTTTTCTATTATCCCGTTTACCTCACCTATTGTGATGATGGCGCGCATTCCTTTCGGAGTGCCTTACGGCGAATTAGCCTTGTCCGTCGTTCTGCTCATCGCTGCATTCATCGGGGCAATATGGCTTTCGGCTAAAATATATCGGACAGGCGTATTGGTCTATGGGAAAAAGTTGACATACCAGGAACTGTGGAAATGGCTCAAATATAAGAATTAAGACGTGCCAAATAATTGAAAATGGAGAATGGATAATTGAAAATTAGCGCATTAGATCAATATTATGTATCAAAATAAAAGCGTCGATTATTTATCAGTGAGTGCCTATAGAATTTGGTCGTAAGTTCCTGCGAAAAATATATTTTTGTGATTAGTAAAGTTGAATAAGTAAGTTTTTTATATGAAATATCAAAAGATTTTCCTCATAGTGATCGTTTTAGGTCTGGTTATTACACCACGTGCAAATGCTCAAAATAGCAAGTTGGCTACAGATTCTGATTCCGCGAGTTTTTACCTTGGATACTTTTACAGCAAACAACTATTGGGTTCCGGTATGAAACTCAATACCGATGCTATGGCCGGAGGAGCGAAGGCTGCTGTCGACAAAACACTTGTGATAAGCGATGAACAAATCAATCAGTTCTTGCAAAAATACTTTACCGGATTGCAACAAGCGATTAGTACTGAAAATTTGAAAAAGGGACAGGATTTTTTAGCTGCCAATGCAAAGAAACCGGGTGTTGTAACGCTTCCCAACGGATTACAATATAAGATTATCAAGAAAGGGACAGGTGTTAAACCCAATAAAGACGACAATGTTGAGCTTTTTTATCATGGCACATTGATCGATGGTACCGTATTCGACAGCGCCAAAGATCGCGGGGAACCGGTTACTTTCTCGGTCGGTGGTGTTATAGCCGGGTTTTCCGAAGCTTTGCAATTAATGGACGAGGGCTCATTGTGGGAAATATATATTCCAGCCGAGCTTGGGTATGGAGAGATGGCTCCTCCTTCAAGTGGGATCAAACCGAACAGCGTCTTGATTTTCGAAATCAATATGCTAAAGGTTATCTAAGAGGAAAATAATCAACCCGGAGAGTAAAATCCGACAGCTATCCGGCTGTGTGAAATATTCATACATACAAATCAAAACAGATAAATAAAATCGATGAAACTTTGGGATAAGGGGATCGAAGTAAATAAAGAGATAGAACGGTTTACTGTCGGGTGTGACAGGGAAATGGATATGTATCTGGCGCAGTTTGATGTGCTGGGAACTATTGCCCACATCCGGATGTTGGAAAGTATCGGGTTGCTGGCTTCGAACGAACTCCAGGTACTTGAAAAAGAATTACGTCTCATTTTCAAGCAAATTAAAAACAATAATTTTGTCATCGAGGATGATGTTGAAGATATCCATTCACAGGTTGAATTGATCCTCACTCGCAAACTCGGCGATACCGGTAAAAAAGTACATAGCGGGCGTTCACGTAACGACCAGGTGTTGGTTGATATTAAGTTATATATCCGCCATGAAATTGAAGAAATTGTCAAAGGTGTCGGCCATTTGTTTGGTGAGTTAATCGCACAGAGCGAACGATACAAGGATGTATTGATGCCCGGTTATACCCATTTACAGGTGGCTATGCCATCGTCATTCGGATTATGGTTTGGCGCTTATGCCGAAAGTCTTGTAGATGATATCCGCCTGATGCAGGCAGCTTGGCAGGTGACCAATCAAAATCCGCTTGGTTCAGCGGCGGGCTACGGTTCGTCTTTTCCGCTCAATCGTACCATGACTACCCAGTTGCTCGGTTTCGACGACTTGAACTATAATGTGGTCTATGCCCAGATGGGACGAGGGAAAACAGAAAAAACCATTGCTTTTGCCATGTCGTCAATAGCTGCGACCCTGTCACGCTTCAGCATGGATGCATGTTTATATATGAGCCAAAATTTTGGATTCATCAGCCTTCCGGATGAGCTGACAACAGGCTCGAGTATTATGCCGCACAAAAAAAATCCTGATGTATTTGAGTTGATCCGGGCCAAATGTAACAAGATACAAGCCCTCCCAACAGATATCATCATGTTGTTGAATAATTTACCTTCGGGCTATTTTCGCGACATGCAAATTTTGAAAGAAATGCTTTTCCCGGCTTTCAGCAATTTGAAAGATTGCATCGGTATGCTGGCATACATGGCAGGGAAAATAAATGTTAACAAGGATATCCTGAACGACCAGCGATATCAATATCTATTCAGTGTAGATTCGCTGAATAAATTAGTGCTTGAAGGAGTCCCGTTCCGCGATGCATACAAACAGGTAGGCCGGGAAATTAACGAAGGGCGGTTTAAACCATCGCAAACAGTAAAACACACCCATGAAGGCAGCATTGGCAATTTGTGTAATGATCGCATACAAGCAAAAATGCAAGGATTATTAGCCGCATTCTCTTTTGAAAAGGTCAATGAAGCTTTGGATAATTTGGTCAAAGGCGAGTAAATTTTATTTAGATTAATTTCTGCTCGATAGCAATTTTCACCAAAACCGCCGTATTACGGGCATCCAATTTCAAAAGCAAGTTTTTGCGGTAGTTGTTGATACTGTCGATGCCCAGATGCATTTTTTCGGCTATCTCGCTACTGATATAGCCTTCGGAAATCAAACGTAGCAGTTCACGTTCTTTGCGGGTAAGGATGACAGCCTGTCCAGCCTGCTTTTTGAGTAACAGGTCAACTTCGTGGCACAGGAACTTTTCCCCGTCCGCCACAGTTTCAATGCCTTGAATGATCTCCTCCGGCATAGCATTTTTCAGCATGTAACCCATTGCACCGTTTTCGAGCATGCGACTCACCACGGCATATTCGGCAAAGCTGGTGAGTGCAAGGATTTTCAAATCGGGATATTTCTGTTTTATTTGCGGACAAAGGTCGACCCCATTGCCGTCAGGCAGATGGACGTCGAGTAGCAATATATCAGCCCGCTCCCAGACGAGCATCTGCCAGCATTCGCGAGCATTGTATGCCTTGCCTATAATCCTGGCAATGCCCGACTCGACAATAATCTTTTCAAGCCCCTCAACGAACAACCTATGGTCGTCTACTATTTGTACAGTTATCATTTTTGATTGATTTAAGGAAGCCTCACCCCCCGCCCCCCTCTCCCAAAGAGAGGGGGAGACGCGCTTTCGGTACGGAGTCGTTTACCGCGCAAGGGCTCCCTCTCCTTGGGAGAGGGCGGGGGGTGAGGCTTTTATAGTTTAAATTCCACATTTACCTCTGTTCCCTTGCCCGATTCGGAATACACATCCATATGGCCGTTGTATGAACCCACACGATTGCGGATATTGTTCAGGCCGGAACCGGAAACAGGCGCAGCAGGATCAAAGCCGCGGCCATCGTCCTGTACGGTGATGGACACGCGATCAGCCTCCTGTACCATCTGTACGATAATTTCGGCAGCGCCGGCATGTTTCAATGCATTATTTACCAATTCGTGTACCGTGCGATAAATCATCACTTCCAGCTTGGGGTCTAAACGCTCGTCATTACCGTAATGATTGAACACTGCACCGGGGATGCTGTTGCAAAAGTCGTTCAACGACACCCGCAGGCCGTAACGGGTGAGTGAGTCGGGCATCATGTTGTGTGCCACACAGCGCAGTTCTCGGATCGACTCGTCGAGCAGGCCAACTACACGGTCGAAACGCATTACATCTTCACTTTCAATACTTACTCCATTCTTCATATCATTCAAAATTAATTTTACTACCGAGAGCATGCCGCCCAAACCATCGTGCAGGTCACGGGCCAAGCGCGTTCGTTCGGCAGTTTCGCCATCGAGCACTGCTTGGGTGGCTACAAGTTGCTTTTCCTTTTCGAGACGGGCTACTTTTTGTTGGGTCAGGCGTTGCCGGACGACAAAAAATGAAAGGGATAACAATAATATGACTCCCCCGGCAACAGCCAGCCACAAGGTTAAGCGCTTTTCTTTTTCCAACAGGTTCTTTTCATTTTCTAAAGCGGATATTTTTATTTCTTTCTTTTCTGTTTCATATCTGACTTCCATTTCGGAAATTTGGCTTTCAAGTTCTTCGACACTGCGACGTGCAATGAAATCACAATATTTGTCGTAGTATTCCAAGGCTTTTTTCTTATTGCCCATCATAATATTTGCTTCTACAACCGATGAAAGTAACGTGGATGAGATGATCGAAGTGGAATCAATTTCAAATCCTTGCAGCGCTGTAGCTTCACTTTCGGCATACTGGCCAAGTCCGAATTGAGTTCTTGCCACAACGCAATATGCTGCCGCTATATGATCTGTGGAACCAACCGATTTTGCCAATTCCAAACTCTCTTCTGCATGTTTCAATGCCAAGTCATACCTCTCAATAATTTCATATATGTGAGCGGCATATTGTAGTGTATTGGCCAAAAGAAGCTGGCTTCCGAATGAACGAGCAAGATCAATGCTTTTTTGTACACTTTTTATGGCTTGTTCTTTCCGGTTTGTCTTTACATAGATATTGGAAAGACAGGAATTAATTTGGATAAGCTTTTCTTTATCGTCAGATTCTTCGGCCAACATTTTTGCCTTCAATGCGTATTTCTCAGCAAGACCCAATTGTTCCATGTTCTCATACAATCCGGCAATGTTTGCTGTCACTGTCAATAAACCGCTTTTATCATCTAAATCTTCGAATAATTTGACAGAATTAATAAGATATTCAAGCGCTTCGGGATATTTTCCACAAATGATGTAAACATTTCCTTTTGCAAGCCAAGCATTGGCTTCAGCTGTTTTATCGTTACATTTTTGCGCCAGAGCCAGCGAATTATCAGCATAAAAAAGAGCAGAATCCGAATCACCTAACCTAAAAGAAATACCCGAACATACCCTGTAGAATTTGGCTTGCAATAAATCATCTTTTTCCTTTATTGCCAAATTTAAGCCTCTGTATGCGTATTCACGTGACTTATCGTAATCGAAATCAAAATATCCCCAGCATAATTCGTAATAGATGTTCATCCGTTCCTCTGGAACCATATTCTCTTTGGAAAGTAATAACTCCAGCGAATCCAGGTTTTGTGCCCGCACACCCGTTCCAGACATCAATATTGCAAACAATAGCAACACTTCTCTATATAAAGCCTTTGGTTTCATTTTGCGACGTTTTTCACAATAGTTTGAATTCCACATTTACCTCTGTTCCCTTACCCGGTTCAGAATACACATCCATATGACCGTTGTATGAACCCACGCGGTTGCGGATATTGTTCAGGCCGGTTCCGGAAGTGGGCGCGGCGGGATCAAAGCCGCGACCATCGTCCTGTACGGTGATGGATACGCGATCAGGCTCCTGCACCATCTGTACGATAATTTCGGCGGCACCGGCATGTTTCAACGCATTGTTCACTAATTCGTGTACCGTGCGATAAATCATCACTTCCAGCTTGGGATCCAAACGCTCGTCATTACCATAATGATTGAATATTGCGCCGGGAATGCTGTTGCAAAAGTCGTTCAACGATACCCGCAGGCCGTAGCGGGTAAGCGAATCGGGCATCATGTTGTGTGCCACACGGCGCAGCTCTCGCATCGACTCGTCGAGCAGGCCAACTACACGGTCGAAACGCATTACATCTTCACTTTCAATACTTACTCCATTCTTCATATCATTCAAATTTAATTTTACTACCGAGAGCATGCCGCCCAAGCCATCGTGTAGGTCACGGGCCAAGCGTGTACGTTCGGCTGTTTCGCCGTCAAGGACTGCCTGGGTGGCGATGAGTTGCTTTTCCTGTTCGAGACGGGCTACTTTCTGCTGTATCAAACGTTGCCGGATAATAAAAAATGCCAGGGCCAATAAAAGCGTTGTACCTCCGGCAATACCCAGCCATATATACAGTTGCTTTTCTTTTTCCAAAGCAGTTATTTTCAACTCTTTCTTTTCGGTTTCGTATTTGACTTCCATTTCTGTCATTTTTCCTTTCCACTCCTCCGTCCCTATATCATCTGTGCAGCTCCGGAGAAGTATGTAGTAGGCCCCAACCGAGTCGCGGTTCGAGTCCAACGATATGGAACTTAACATCAATAATTCGTAAATGGTGGACATGGTAACCTTGTCCGAAGTGTCGGCCAAAGCCAGCGCTTCACGGGCATACCGATGCGTTTGTGGGAGATTCTTTTCTGTCTTAAGCCCCAGTTGTGCCTCCACAATTAGAGAGCGCATCTTCAAATAGTCGTTGTTGAGCTTTTGGGCTATTGTCATCGCTTCGGTGTTGTACTTGGCAATGGTATCGTCGTGGGCTACATACTTTTTATCATTATTTCCGTTGAGCATAATACGGCATAACAATTGCAATGCACAACAGGTATAATACGAATGGTCTGCCTGGCGGAACAATTTGAGAGCCTTTCGTCCGTACTCCAGTCCTTGGGGATCAAAGTCATAACGGTTCATTCCCGAACAGAGGTTGTAATAGCACATAGCTTCGCTCACGGTATCGCCCAACGTGCGAAAGATTTCGATGGCTTGCAGGGTATAACTGATGCTTCTATCCATATTACCCATAGAACTATATGCGCTACCGATATTTAACAATATCAGAGCAATGCGGTCGTTTGTTTTTGTTTCACGAAAATAGTCCAATGCTTTATGCAGATTTTCCAGCGCATCCTCAAACTGATACATTGCCTGCTGGCTCAAAGCCATGTTTATCCACATGTCTGCCAGCCTGTCGGCTGAATGAAGTTCTCCAAAGATTTCTTCTGCCGCCTGAAAATAAAATAAAGCACTGTCCACATTGTGCTGATAGTGTTTAACCTCACCGAGACAACTCAAAGCTTCTCCCTGCCAGACCCTGTTTTTCTCTTTTTTTGCTATACTGTATAACCTGCGAGCATATCCTGCTGCTTTTACATCATCCGTATTGACATATACATGTGCAAGTTTTGTAAGTGCTTCAAAACGTCCTTCACCGCTTGGCTGTCCGGCAACCAGTTCCAACGAATCGAGATTTTGTGCCCACAAATTCACTCCACACATC
The DNA here is from genome assembly GCA_031551645.1 of Bacteroidales bacterium. GTDB lineage: Bacteria > Bacteroidota > Bacteroidia > Bacteroidales > UBA4181 > JAIRLS01. The sequence goes on from JAVBNI010000180.1 coordinate 21,373, forward strand.
AATAATACCAACAACACTATACTCCTACAAAAAGCCTTCGGTTTCATATTTTCAGATTTAATGGGGTTCATATTAGCCAACTAATAGTCAGCCAAATGTACAATAAAATCTGATGCAAAAATAAATTGCGTATTAACTTAAAAAATTACCATTTCTGGTAATTTTTGAGAAAAATCCGTCCTGTAATTTTGCTCCATCAAAAGAACGAATGGCGGAATCCGAAAAGCCTTATGAGTAGGGAAACTTTTTAATAAAAAAACAAATGAAAAAATTAGTGGTGATATGTTTGGGTTTATGTTTTGCCGTTTTTCAGGCATCTGCACAACAAACATCGTTTGTGCAAAAAGATAATGTGGTGGGCCTCGGCATCGGGTTTGGCGGGACGCTTTATTCGGGCTACTACGGCTCCGGCATTAAGCGGATACCTGCCATATCGGCGTACTACGAACGTTGTATCAAAGACAATCTTTGGGACGAAAAAAGCTCCATCGGTATAGGCGGGTTGCTGGGGTATGCTTCGGCCAAATGGGATTATAAAGGAGGAGACGGTTCGTACGGTTGGAAAAGCAGCAACATTATAATCGGGGCGCGTGGTGCTTTACATTATGCATTCCTCGATAAACTCGACACCTACACCGGCCTGATGTTGGGATACAACATTGTGTCTTTCAAATGGACGGGAAATTACTCAAGTTGGCTGGGTTCCAGCGCAGGTAGCGAATTTACATGGGCGTGGTTTGTAGGCGCGCGCTATTATTTTACCGATTCGTTTGCGGCTTTCGCCGAATTGGGCTATGGTGTAGCGATCCTGAACCTCGGAGTGTCTTTAAAATTTTAAATGTTAATCCTGTGATGTGGATGTTCCTCCATGCCTGTTAGCTCATTGTTTCGTTTGCAGAACGGCACATGGAGGTTTCCCAACACAAGTATCATTAAATCAGAAGAAATAGGAATCATGAAAACAAATATCAAAAGAACATTATTAATGATGTCGGTGATGGTTGCCATAACCTTTGCAGGATGCAAAAAAGATAACAGCGACAATGACAATCCCGGATCGGATACAGAATTGTTGTACGGGGTTAAAACCGGAAAAATAACCTACAAGTATACCACATGGGATGGTTCAACTCCGGTTGCAGAGACCCAAACCGTTATTTTCGACGATAATGGGAAACGGATACGTGTGGAAGTCGGAGATGATGATGCGGTTATTTACGACGCTATTGTTGGAAAGATGTATGTATTGTTTGCAAGTGAGAAAAAATATACAGAGACTCCATTTAGTAGCTATGGGGCATTGACAATGTACCTTTTTTACGGCGACGATGTAAACTCAGCATGGAAAGCATATCCCGGTTTTTCGCAAAAATCGGATAAAACCGTTGCCGGTAAAAAATGTTCGGTTTATTCGTGGAACGGCAGAGAAGGAGAAACAGCCGAATGGGGCGGATGGAATCGCATCACCTTCTGGATGCAATATTATACAGGTTCTCCCGAAACTGACGGAAGTTCGAGGCTGGAAGCAACTGCTTTCACTGAAACCATTCCGGCCAACAGCTTTACGGTGCCTTCGGATTATATAAAAATGACCTATTGATTTTGATTTTCCCCGGTAAGGGATTGAAACCTTACCGGGATTTTGTACGAAAAGACACAAACTTTAACAAAAAAAAATAAAAACATCATGAAAAGGGTTAAATTATTATTAATGACAGCGTTCGCCATAACATCAGCGACGGGAGTATATGCGCAAAATACCTTTTTCCCCACCAAAGCGGGAACCGTACTGGTATACGCTCAGAAAAACGGCAAAGGAAAAGTGGAAAGCTATTCGCGACAAACCATCAAGGATGTGGAAGGCTCGGGTAGCAACATGGCCATTTCGTATGTGATGGAAAGTTTAGACAAAAACCAAAAACCACAATCAAATCCGCCTGTAGAAGTACCCTGTAAAGTGATCATTAAAGACGACGTGGTGATCCTCGATATGAACCAGATGTTTGCAGGCCAGCAGAAAGACCAGCAAGTCAAGATGGAAATCACCGGCGTACCGATGGAGTTGCCCGGCAATATGCAACCCGGACAGGCGCTCAAGGATGCGGACATGACCATGACGTTAGATATGGGTATTATGAAAATGAAAACGGTAATAAAAATGACCGACGGCAAATGTTTGGCCATCGAGGATGTAACGGTTCCGGCCGGGACGTTTAAATGCCACAAGATCACCCAAACCGTTACCACCACCATAATGAAACGGGATGTGACAGCAAAATCCATTTCGTGGTATGCCCCCGGCGTGGGTACCGTAAAAAACGAATCGTATGACGATAAGGATAAATTGCAAAGCAGTATGGAACTTTATTCAGTGGAGAATTGAGAATTGAGAATTGACAGTTGACAATGGCAACAGGTATATTCTCAATCTATTCTGTCAATTTATAAAAAGATAAATAATTAACAATTAATTAATCATTACGTTATGGACATTGTAAATCGAATCAAAAACATTTTGGTTGCCCCGAAGAATGAATGGACAATCATTGAAGAAGAGCATTACCCGAATACCAAAATCCTCACCTCGTATTTGTTGTTATTGGCGTTGATACCTGCCGTATGCCAATTCATCGGACAGGGTCTGATCGGGTATAACGTGTTGGGCGTGCATATCGGCGGAACTATCAGCTGGGGTATGCGGCAAGCCATCGTCTCGTTTGTTTCTATGATTGGCGGCGTGTACCTCGCTGCATTCATCATCAATCTACTGGCCGAATCGTTCGGTTCGGAAAAGAACTTTGATCGCGCTTTTGCATTAGTGGCCTATTCCTACACGCCCATGTGCCTTGCAGGGATATTCTACATCATCCCTTCTCTGGGAATTATCGCAACATTGGCCGGCCTCTATGGCTTGTATATCCTCTATACCGGCTTGACTCCAATGATGAAAACGCCTGAAGATAAAGTTACCGTGTATTTCATCATCAGTTTGGTATGTGTTATTGCAGTATCTATGGTAGTAGGACTTGTGTTGGGCGCTATCCTCCTTACAGGCAGTATGGGACATATAGGATTATAATTAATTAAGAATCAATGTCATTTGGTTAAGGTTTTCCCAACCCTGTTAGGTTAGCCGGTATTAACACTCCTGTTAAGACGGCATTAACAACACTGTTAAGACGGTATTAACAACACTACCAAACCAAACGGCTTGAATGTCAATGGATATAATTCGTTAAAATTAGTGAATCATGAAAAGGATTAAATTATTATTAATGACCGTGCTTCTGGTGGCATCATACGCCACGACACAGGCACAATTTGGCGACCGGCTCGGAAAAGCCATTAAGAAAAGCGCCGAGGACGCTACAGTACGCAAGTCGGAACAAAAAACCGACCAGGGGGTAAGCAAGACCATCGATAAAGTAACCGATCCCAATACTTACAAGGATAAGGATAAGGATAAGGACAAGAGTAAAAATCAGAAAACAGATGAAGCCGGTAACTCCAATAGCAACAATCAATCGGCATCGGATGATACAAAAAGTCAAAGTGCCGACAATGCCGATAGTAGTGGCGATAATAGCGCTGTAATGCCAGCCAAATCTCTGGAAATGGCTTATGCCAAATCGGACTTTGTGCCGGGCGACAAGATTATTTTCGACGATGATGTAACCCGCGAAAAGGCCGGCGAATTCCCCAGTCAATGGGATCTCAAGGAAGGCAATGCCGAAATTGCCTCCATCAATGGAGTAAAAGTAATCAATATCCATAAAAACAGCAATATAACTCCGCTGATGAGTAACATGAAGGAGTACTTGCCCGAAGTATACACCTTGGAGTTTGATTTCTTTTATTTCGGAAAAAAGCGAGATGTGTACTTTGATCGGTATTTAATCGAGTTCAAAGATAAAGACGGCCACTTTGCTTACGACTTCGATATTGAAGCACGGCACGATGATGCTTTGACGATACATTGGAAATGGAAAAATCCTTCCGACGGAGAACACCGGACCGGTAGTCAAAAAATTACCGGCCTTACCGTGGGAGAATTCCACCACTTTGCCGTTTCTTTCAACAAACGTGCCTTGAAATTATACGTCAATGGTGAACGTACAGCCAATATTCCTAATGCGACAAAAGCATCAAGATTTGATGTCATGGGCACCGGAGGTAGTGAAATTGCCTATTTCATCAAGAGCATTCGCATGTCCGAAGGCGCTGTACCCCTTTATGACCGCATGATGAGCGATGGCAAATTCATTACCTATGGCATCACCTTTGATGTGGGAAAATCGACGATCAAACCCGAATCAATGGGCGAAATGAACCGTATCCTCCAATTGTTGACGGAGAACCCGACATTGAAATTTAGTGTGGAAGGACATACCGACAATACGGGTACAGCCGCTACGAACCAAACGCTTTCCGAAGCCCGCTCCAAAGCGGTAGTCGATAAGCTCGTTTCGATGGGCGTTGCAACCGACCGTCTGAAAAGCGCCGGTAAAGGGCAAAGCAACCCGATAGCCGACAACGGCACCGACGAAGGCAAGGCCAAAAATCGTCGCGTAGAGTTCATAAAATTGTAAGGTTGAATCGTTGAAATGTTGAATCGTTGGACAATTCAACATTTCAACAATCCAAACACAAACAATATGAAGAAGATGAAAAAGTTATTTGTACCAACCATCATTGCTCTGATGCTATATGCATGCGGCGGCAATACCAACAAACAGCAAGCTACCGGCAACTCGCAACCATCTGCCACAGCAGTAACTTCCGAAGCCAAAGGCCCCTATAAAATCAAATCGGGCTATATGGAAAACAAAATGGGAGGCTTTAGCATGACGCAAAAGATTTGGTTCGACGACTATGGCGCCAAACAATACATGGTCACCCTCATGGGCGACAAGGAAGACCAATACACCGGTTATTCCATCATCCGCGACGGCTACATGTATAGTTTCAAGAACGATACCACTGCCGGAAGCCGTATGCGCACAGGAATCAGCTCGTCAAGCATGGACTACGAAAATATGGATGCAAAGGATATCGAACGCTATGGTGTAAAGAAAACAGGCAAAGAAACTTTGCTTGGCAAGGAATGCGACGTGTTTGAAGTGTCAAAATACGATATGAAGGTATGGATATGGAAAGGCATTGCGTTCAAAACCATGATGAAACAAATGACCACTGAAGCAGTGGCGTTCCACGAAGAACCAGCCGATCCGAAACTGTTTGAAATACCCAAAGACAAGGTGTTTAAGGAAAGATAATAATATATAAGACGCCTATCTAAACGTGTTATTTGTTTAAATATCAGAAATTTTTCGCTTGAAAATAGTTGAGATTTTAGATATTGTATTCAATGTCGTTTAGTTTGGGATGGATTCTTCCACTGACAGGGTCTATCGACCACTGTCAGGGAACGTAGCCCTGTCAGCGGTCTTGACCCTGACAGTGGCCTTAACTAAATGACATTATTGTATCCGACAATCATATCATAGGCCCGTTTCATTTGACGAAATGGGCTTTGTTGTATCAAAAAACAGAACTTACAAAATGATGATCCAACTAAATTTAAGTTATCTTCTGACGTTTCCTATGACAAATAGTCAAGTTTCTTTAGCTTTGCACCGATCAATTACAAATTAAATATGATTATTATCAACGAAGAATTGTTGGATGCAGTGGCCACAAAAGCTGAGATATCGCCGCGTAAACGGATGAATTACAATTTTCATCCGCAATTGGACGATCCTTTGCAACGGATGCTCAATTGTCTCGAACCGGGAACTTATATCCGGCCGCACAAGCATGAGAATCCGGACAAGGTGGAAGCCTTTATTTTATTAAAGGGCAAAGTGTTGGTTGTCGAATTTGATGATGAAGGTAATATTACATCGCATGCTTTGCTGGAAGCCGGAACAGGAACATATGGCGCAGAAATTGCTCCCTGTATATTCCATTGTATTATTGCATTGGAAAAGAATTCAGTAGTATACGAAATAAAGAACGGGCCATACTCCGCATTGGATGATAAAAATTTTGCTCAATGGGCACCTAAAGAAGGAGAAGAAGGATGCCGTGCATATCTTGAAAAAATAATCGAAGTAACCAAGTCATAAGTAATTGAGAATTGAATATTCATGCGAATCAAGAGTTAAAGCAAAGAGATAGCTTGAAAAGCTATATTTTCATAACCGGAGGTCGTTGACCTTCGGAAAAACGACATAACAGAATATCTGCCTGTAAGGCAGGATTTTGACCTTGATATGGTTCTGCTTTACAGGCAAGTAAGATGTGTATTTTTCCCTCGGGTTGCGCTTCGTTTACCCGAGGTTATGAAAATACAGCTTTTCAAGCTGATCAATAAGATCCATCCAATCCTTAATTCGCATTATTATTGCGATTTACACAAAATCAATACAAAATACTTCTCAGGAAAAATCAAACAGGTTCTTCTGTAGTCTTCAAAAATTAAGCGGCAACCATTCATCGAAATGTGTCATAGCCCGGTATGCTTTGGTACCAAGAATATGCCGTTGCTCCTCCTTGGATTTTTCTTCCAACTGATTATATTTTTTAGTGTGCCCGGCATAGGCATAGCTTGTATTGCGGGTCTCAACCTGGCGCCACACTCCCGCAAATGCAAGTAGGAAAACTACAAGCGTTATGATATTTACACGGAAGCGTATAAAATTAGCCGAAAGTATGAGAATAATATTCAGAAGTGCGCATCCACTGATTATCAAAAAGACATCGTAATTGTTCCACCACCATACCTTACCCCATCCTCCCACGTAGTCGGTCAAGGGCCACAACAACCGCACTCCGCCCCATGCCGAAGCCGGAGTAAGAAAATCACCGGCCGCATGCGCCAGGCAGCCCAACACAAAAGCCAGATAAACAGGTAGGTTTTCCCTGAAAAATATCAAGAAAGGATTCTCACGTTGCATCCTCATCCAACGGTAGAAATATATACCGCAACCGATAAGAAATCCGACAATTATTGCTGCCGCAATGGAATGGAAAAAGCCGTGGTGCGAATACCAGAATTTCCCGAAATAAATATCTTTACCATTATGGGCCAGTCCCAACCATTTTCCAATAGTGGTATCAAATTTACTCCAAAGTGAAATAGCATCAATATCAGGAAAAGCTCCGCCTAACGCTCCTGCCGCAAAAATCCGTTTCATGGAAACAGGTTTTGACGCTGCAAATGCGGCAACAACAGAACCCACAGCTACCCCAGACACAATATGAGTGAGAATATCCATTTTTTATCAGAAGAAAATTGGCAATTGACAACCAGACATGACTTGTTTGTCAATTTCGTTTGTCTGCTCCCCACATCAATTTATTGCGCAAAGTTGTGTAAAATGAGGATGATTTAACCACTTTCAATTTAAAATCAGCACGTTTCAATTCAATCTCGGTACCGCAAGGACAATCTACAGAACGTGAGTCAAGCGATACAGTGAATAACTTGCTGCGACAATCTGTTTTAAAACGCAACGTACAACTATCGGGTATTACCAATGGCCTCACAGTAAGATTATGTGGAGCAATCGGTGAAATAATGAAGTTTTGTGATTCGGGCGCCACAATAGGGCCACCCACACTGAGCGAATATGCCGACGAGCCTGTCGGAGTGGCCACAATCAAGCCATCGGCCCAATAGGAGCTTAAAAAATCATTGTTGTTCCACGTTTGGATGGTGATCAATCCCGTCGATTTTTTCTGGATAACCGCATCGTTCAATGCATAAGGAAAGTTACCAAACGGATCGCCTTCGATATCCAACCGGATCAGGGTACGCTCTTCGAGTGATAATTCTCCGGCCAACAATTTATCAACAGAGGCCTTCAAATCAGGTTCCGCAATAGTTGCTAGGAAACCAAGCCGCCCCATGTTGATCCCCACGACAGGAATGCCGCTGTTACGAACGATATTGATCGTTTCGAGAAATGTACCATCGCCGCCCACACTCATCAAGAAATGTGTGTCGGGATGCAAGTCGTCATATGTATGGAAAGTATTGGTAATACAGCCGGGCATTTCTGGCAACGAAAGAAGGAATTCGTGCATGGGCTGATATACCCAGACATAAACACCTGCTGTATTCAGTATTTTCAACAAATTGCGGATAATTTCAGCACTCCGCTCATTATATGTTTTACCGTAAATAGCAATGATCATATGGGAAATAAAAAGATGATACAAAATTCTACCAATCGCAAATATAGTATTAAGTAATTGAAAGTTGAAAGTTGAAAGTTGAAAGTTGGCGCAAAGCGTATAAAACCAATGCTAAACAGATATTTAAAAATGGAGAGTACTTGGCAAATCGAGTAGGAGAAACGGGATTAATTCCCGTTTCGACCTCTCACACCACCCGGCATACCGTTCGGTACCAAGGCGGTTCCTTACTTACGATACAATTTTACGGTAACAGTCCATTAGAAAAGGATAGTTTGCCCGCCTC
>JAVBNI010000003.1:0-15895 GCA_031551645.1 Bacteroidales bacterium
GAAAGAATGGTTGAACCCGGAAGATTATCTCTACAAGGATGCTCTCTATTATGCAGTCAATCGATGCTTGGCCGGATTGGGAAGTGAACTGAATATTAAATTCTCGCATTTTAATGCAAACTAATTAATGACTCGTACTTATCGTGTAATATTTAAAACAAACACGTGATTTAACAACAATAATAAAATGAAAAATATCTTCAACACCATCTGTCTGTTTGGCCTGTTTCTCTCAGGCTGTTCGTCTTCTTCAACAGAAACAAAAAACAATACAGCCTCCAAGCCTGCCAACGACTATTACGTTGCCGCCTACGTCTGGCCTTCATGCCATGACGAACCCATGATCCGCGAAAAATTGTGGCCCGAAGGAATCGGCGAGTGGGAAGTCATCCGGAAAGGAAATCCCCGTTATGAAGGACATTACCAGCCTAAAGAACCGTTGTGGGGTTACGAGATGGACAATGACCCGAAAGTGGTTGAAAAATGGATTGATGTAGCTACTGACCACGGCGTTAATGTATTTATCTATGACTGGTACTGGTATGACGAAGGCCCGTTTCTCGAAAGCGCCCTCAACGACGGTTTCCTGAAAGCAAAAAATAACGAAAGAATGTACTTCTACGTGATGTGGGCCAACCACGACGTAAAAAAGAATTACTGGAATGTGCACCGTTACAAAGATGATGAATCCATTCTTTGGAATGCCAAAGTAGATTGGAAAAACTACCAAATCATTGTCGATCGCATTATCAGACAGTATTTTCGAAAACCCAATTATTTCAAGATCGATGGCCAACCGGTATTTGCTATTTTCAGTATGGATAAGCTGATGGAGTCTTTCGACGGAAATGTGGAGGAAACCCGCAAGGCGCTGGACTATTTCAGGGAAGAAGCCAGAAAAGCCGGGTTTCCGGGCGTACATTTCCAGTTGACCTCCGGCGGAGGTTCACTGAGATCGGACGAAAGTGCCAGAAAATCAGCTGAACGGATCGAAGCGCTGGGTTTTAACAGCGTAGGCATGTACAATATGGGGGGCATTTCAGAAGATTATATTGTTTACGGAACCAACTCCATCAAGATCAGGGAACAATGGGACGATGTGCTGAACATCCCGTTTTTCCCATGCACATCTGTTGGTTGGGACGATACGCCCCGCTTCCCGCAATACGGTATGAAGAATATAGTACACTATAATAACTCACCCGAAAGTTTTGCCACGTTACTTTCAAAAGCGAAACGATATGTGGATAACCATCCCGATCAGCCAAAGTTGATGACCATCAATGCATGGAACGAATGGGTGGAAGGTAGTTACTTGCTACCGGACATGAAATACGGGTTCGAGTATTTAGAAGCGGTAAAAGATGTGATGGACGGGAAATATGATAGGTATTTGAAGGAATAATCTGCCCGTCAGTGTCTAAATTGGTTAATTATTATTTTGAGGTGCTATCCAAAATGAAGTGCTGTTTTCCATGGTTTTTCTGTACTTTTTGGCACCCCAAAAAGTACCCAAAAGGGCTTGACGCTAAAAACTCGCTCCGCCTATCGGCTTCGCTCAGACAGCTTAGCGTCAATAAGGAAAGCTTCGCTTGAATAAACGGACTAACGCCCGCACCAGTTCTGAGCGATGGGGACAATATTGTTCATGGCTTTGCCAGTAAAACAATTGCCGTAGGCACCATATTGACGATTTTACTTGCTTCGCTGCGTGAGATCGCCTTCGGCTAAGTTCCCTTCAAGCGAAACCGATAGGCAGAGCGCGTTAAAATCGTCGAGCCGTTTTTGGTTCTTTTTTCGGCATAAAAAGAACAAAGAATAAGAAAAAAAAATAGCACCTCAAAAAAAGAATTAACCGAATAAGACGATAAGCTATAAAATGTCGTTCTAAAGACCAGATTAGCTTGCTTGTCTATATGTTTGATATACTTACTCAAGTTCATCATAATGGAAAAACAAACAGACAATTCTTCTACCGGAAGTGAACCGCAAGTTTCCTCATCTCAACCGAAGACCAGAACGAAAAGTCCTCGTTTACAATCGTTAGACGCATTTCGCGGGTTTGACATGTTCTGGATTATTGGTTCGAGCGAGATCTGGGTAGCACTGGCCGCACTCACCGGTTGGCCTGCATTCGAGTGGTGGGCGGTGCAGATGGAGCACACCGACTGGCATGGTTTTACCTTTTATGATTTGATCTTCCCGGTATTCCTGTTTATCGCAGGTATTTCCTTTCCTTTTTCGTTGGCAAATAGTCGTCAAAAAGGTGTCAGTACCAGACAATTGTATCTCCGCATTTTCAAACGGGCATTGATACTTGTTTTTTTAGGTATGATGCTCAAGAGCGTTTTGAAATTTGATTTTGCCCAGATGCGTTATGCCAGTGTTCTTGGTCGTATCGGTATAGCATGGATGTTTGCTGCCATCATATTCATGAACACAAAACGAATCTGGCGAATAGTCTGGTGTATCGGGTTACTGATCCTTTACTGGTTGTTGCTGGCCTTGATCCCGGCATTCGACTATCCGGATGCAGAGCGTTTTTCGATGGAAGGGAACTTCGCTTCGTATATCGACCGGACTTTTATGCCAGGCAGGCTGTCAACTCCCCTGTACGACGCCTTAGGTCTGTCGGGTATTATGCCATCCGTTTCCAATGCATTATTCGGGATGTTCGCTGGTGAGCTGATTATGTCGCGCAAAGAAGGTCTGACCGGGATGAAAAAGACTGTCTATCTGCTCATTGCCGGGGTAGTACTGATTATCATTGGTTTGCTTTGGGATCAGATATTTCCGATCAATAAAAAATTGTGGACCAGCTCTTTTGTTTGTCTTACTGCAGGAATAGGTTCTTTGTTGTTCGCCTTGTTTTACCTGCTCATTGATGTACTCGGATATCGGCGGTGGGCGTTCTTCTTCACTGTTATCGGGGTAAATTCCATCACCATTTACGTAGCCCAGTACATCATCGATTTCCAATTCACGGCAAACTTCCTGTTTGGTGGACTGATAAGCCTGTTTCCCGAATCGTGGACGGATTTCCTGAGTGCTTTGGCATATATTGTGATATGCTGGTTATTTTTATATTTTCTGTATAAACGAAAAATATTTATAAAAATATGATAATCAAAATCATCAATGAAAAAATCAATGTCGTTTCGTTAAGAGTGGTTTATTGTTTTTTCCCTGACAGGGTCTACGACCGCTGACAGTGGCGTAATCGATACTTCAGAATAAATTCTCAGATTCAAGTAAAACCGCTTCCGAATTGAATTTATCTATGGATTTTTTCTGTAAAAGTTACTATCGCATTTGATCATTCCTTTTCAAGATCCTCGATCTCGTCAAGTTCGGCATTCAACTTTTTGAACCACCAGTTTTTCCATCTGAATTTGAAGTATAAGGAAACGATCATCACGACAAAGCATAGCATCAATGGCGTAATAGCATACAAAGATATAGGTCTGGGAATATGCATATCAAATAATAGAAAGACACCAATAAGAGCAATTGGCATAAGCACATACGTTAATCTTAACCTTATTGTTTGATGTTTTTCGAGCTGTTCGAGGTCTTTTCTGGTAGTAACAACTGAATGTGTAAAGTCGATCTTACGAAGTAATGTAAAGTATTTTATCGACAAGTAATAATTCCACGAAGCAATACTTCCAAACAGAAAAATACCAAGATATAATGCTAATCCATGATTAAATTTTACAGGAGATAAAGTCAAGAAAAGAAGCGTAATTATAGGCATTAAAAATATATTTCCGATCATTTGTAACTTCACCCAGCTCACCCTTCTTTCCGGTTTAGTGCTAAGCATTCGCCTTAAAATTTCCTTATTAATTCGTGTATTTTCAGCCAAACGCACATCGTATTGTTGCCACATAGCTTGCATTTCTGTCCATTCCATGACTTTAATCTTTTTGTTGGTGAATAATTTTCCTGATTTGTTCTTTAATCCGTCCGATACGGGTCCCCACGTTGGTTTTCGAAATTCCCGTAATAACCGCTATTTCCTCATGAGATTTCCCATCTAAATAGAGCAGAATAATAGCTTTATTAAAAGCATCCAATTGGTCGATACATTGATATAAAAGCTCCGTTTCGGGTGTATCTTCCTGTTCCAGCAACCAGCGCATCCCCTCAAATTGGCGGGAATCTGGCCAGAAGGAAAACAACGAATCACGTTTCTTCTTCCGCTTGTAATTCATCGAGGTATTCAGTGCCACACGGTATATCCACGTAGAAATACCCGATTCGCCCCTGAAGCTGTCAAATGACCGCCACAATTCAAAAACAATATCGTTGGTCAAATCTTCACGATCGTGGGTAGTGTCGGTATATGCTTTCGCGATCTTAATCACTATTCCGACGTTCGCCTCAAAAATTTTTAGGAATTCGTCTTCTTTTAACTTTTTCTTTTCCTGCTCCATCTCATTCGGGATTTGACCATACCGGGATTATAATATGCTTTTAAATAATTAGTAACGCCGAGGTAGAAAAAATCACAAACAGTTGCGGAATGATTTAATATCGTTTAGTGTATGACTCTGATAGGTCGCCACACCAAAGATCTGTCAGGCTGCGAAACTGCTGACATGGTCAGTAACTGAATGGCATTGAATCAAATAGTCAATCGTTTACCTCGCACCATTAATTCTCCATTGGTTTGACTGGTATCCATATCTCTTCTTCCGATGCAAGATCTTCGTTTTTATATTTATCTCCCATAACGGCTAAATGCGGTCTGTCATCTAATTTATACCCGGAACCGGGTAACCATATATTAAAGATGTATTGGAAGGTTTTTTGTCCCGCACTTGCAGTGCCTTTATGCAGGAATACGGCATACAACCCACCTGACAGTGTCATGGTTTCCATCCCGCCGGGCACAACTTCAAAATCTGTAACTTCGACTGCCGCCCATTTATCAAATGTTGCATTAGGATCGAAATATTCAAAGTATAATGGATCATATACTTCCACAGAGTACAGTTCTGTTCCGGCTGTATTTTTGATTTCCTTACGCCTCGGCATAAAATCCCGCCATAACGCCACAGTTCTGTTATCCGACAGGGACATCCTGATTCGCCAGCCAACTAATCTCTTTACAGCTAAAATCTCAAATTTAGGTTCCACAAAAGCTTCACTCCGGTTTTAATCGTAAAGGTCTAATTGTGTAGTCTTTCGTTTGAAAAAACGCTTGATAACACTGTTGTTTGCTGTATCTCTTCCGAAATCTGTATCGCTACGTCGGCGGATAAAATTAGATTCCACTTCGCCGGTATATGTATTGAATGAAATTTTACGTCCCCGGTCGCCACCTATACTCGATAGGACAATGGGTATTTTGAATTCCGTAAGAATTTCCATCGCGATCTTGGTGTTTCGACGTCCGATATTGAATTTAGTAGGCGTACCGGTCAATACCTCGGCACCACCAAATACTTTGGCCTGGATATTTTCGTACTTGCATCCGTAGTTGAGTAATTCTTCCAAAATACGTATAATCGATAAGTTACCATATTTCATGGTCGACAAATCGTGACCATTCCACTGGGGCAGAATAAAATGATTGATCGCGCCAAATTCCTTGGAGGGATCATACAAACATACCGACACACACGATCCCAGTACTGTGTTAACAATATGGGGAGCTTTGTCGACAAAAATATCGGCAGGATACAGCATATGCGTCGGCAAATTTTTCATTAGTTTTACCAGATTTAATTCATTTATGATACGAAAAAAATAAATGAATGTTACAAAGGGAACAAATAAGCAAACACGATAGCGGCTGCTTTTATTAAAATTTTATTGAAATTTTAATAAATATTTGTTATTCCATAAAAAGTACCTACCTTTGCACGCCGAAAAATATAATTAGCAATGTACGCAATAGTAGAAATCGCAGGTCAGCAGTTTAAAGTAAATAAAGATCAGAAAATCTTTGTACACCGTCAAGCCGGAGAGGTTGGTGATAAGTTGTCGTTTGACAAAGTTTATCTTGTGGATAACGACAATAAAATCAAAGTTGGAACACCGGTTGTGGAAGGTGTAACAGTTAATGCTTCCATCGTTTCGCACGTTCGTGGCGATAAAGTTTTGGTCTTCAAGAAAAAAAGAAGGAAAAGTTATCAAAAGCTGAACGGTCACCGTCAGGATTTTACCCAAATACTGATCGAAGATATTACAGCATAAATATATTGTAAGATTAAGATAAACTAAAGAAAAATGGCACACAAAAAAGGCGTCGGTAGTTCCAGAAACGGACGTGATTCCGAAAGTAAACGATTAGGTGTTAAGTTGTTTGGCGGACAGGACTGCAAAGCAGGTAATATTTTGGTTCGTCAACGCGGCACCAAGCATCACCCGGGTGAAAACGTGGGAATAGGCCGTGATCATACGCTATATGCTTTGATAGACGGAAAGATTGCATTCCGTAAAAAAGAAAACAATAAATCATTTGTGTCGGTTGTTCCTTTCGCAGAATAACCACAGCGCCACAAAATAAAGAGGTCTCCTGTAGTTATTGCAGGAGATTTTTTGTTTTTAAACATCTCAATTCCAATACATTTAACAATATAATTGTTTCGAACGTTATAGTGTTATAATCGTTTTTATCATGCTGACCATAAAACATATCGAAGACAATAAGGACGAAGTAATTCGCCGATTGAGCGTCAAAGGATTTCACGCAGAGAAAATTGTCGGACAATTACTTGAAACCGACAGCCAACGTAAAAAATTACAAACCCAGGCTGATCATCTGCAAGCCGAACTCAATGCCAAATCAAAAGAAATTGGCATGTTGATGAAGGCCGGACAGAAAGAAGCGGCAGAAACAGCTAAAGAAATAGTTGCCGGATTGAAAGAAAAGGCTGCCGAATTGGTACGCGAACAGGAAACTGCTGAATCGAAGTTAAAAAACCTGTTGGTACAGCTTCCGAATCTTCCGCATGACTCCGTCCCGCAAGGAAAAACGGCTACTGATAATGTGGTAGTACGTTCCGGTGGACAAACGCCATCGCTTCCGGCTGAAGCTTTGCCACACTGGGAACTGGCAAAAAAATACGATTTGATCGACTTTGAACTGGGAGTTAAACTTACTGGGGCAGGGTTTCCGATATACAAAGGCAAAGGCGCACGCCTGCAACGTGCACTTATCAGTTTTTTCCTCGACGAAGCTGTAGCTGCAGGTTACCGGGAAGTCATTCCTCCCCTGATGGTCAATGAAGATTCCGGCTTTGGCACAGGACAATTACCTGACAAAGAAGGCCAAATGTATCATGTCACTTTGGATAATTTTTACCTGATACCGACAGCTGAAGTTCCAGTAACCAATATTTACCGTGATGTGATCTTGAATGCTGGTGATTTCCCTGTAAAAATGACGGCTTATACGCCTTGTTTCCGCCGCGAAGCAGGATCCTACGGGAAAGATGTGCGGGGGCTCAACCGGTTGCACCAGTTTGATAAAGTTGAAATTGTACGCTTGGAACATCCTGACCGTTCGTATCAGGCACTCGACGAAATGGTACATCACGTAGAATCGTTGGTGAAAAAATTAGAATTGCCTTACCGTATCGTAAAACTTTGTGGTGGCGATATGAGTTTCACCTCCGCCCTGACTTACGATTTTGAGGTATTTTCGGCAGCGCAAAAAATGTGGCTCGAAGTAAGTTCCGTTTCCAATTTCGAATCGTTCCAGGCTAACCGGCTCAAATTACGTTACCGCGACGAAAACAGTAAGAAACCGCAATTGGCGCATACGCTCAACGGAAGCGCATTGGCACTCCCCCGAATTGTTGCCGCATTACTCGAAAATGGACAGATGGCCAATGGAATACAACTTCCTCGGGTTTTACATGCATATACCGGATTTAAAGAGATCAATTAAGCAGCCGGCCGGCTGGTTGTCGTAGCGCATAAATGAATAAAACCTGTTTCCAAAAGAGAAACAGGTTTTATTTTTCAACTTATTTACACATTTCACAAAAATACGATACTGACAATTATCTATTATTATGCAACTTACGCATATAAATTATATTATTTTTTACCCTGACAAGATCATTTTAACATTATTTCACAATTTAGGCACGCTTTTTGAATTTTGTTTAACAACAGAATAGGTTTCACAACTGAAAACCAGTTAGCTCTTCTTATCAGGCGCCGATGTTATTTTGCTTAACTGTCGAAGATAGACAGTTATGGATACATGGAATTTTCCTTATAAAGATTGCGTGAGCAATCAAAAAACAACATTTTATTTTTTGTTTTATGGAAACCAAGAAAAGCAATCGAGCAAACCTCGAGAAAAAGCGTAGTATGTTTTTTCAAGTAGGTTTATTAATGGCCTTAGGCTTTGCCTTCGTAGCATTTGAATGGCAGACCGCACCACGCGTTTCGGATGTTCAGTGGGATCGATTTTCCACAATAGATGTCACCGATATTTATATTCCTCCGACACGTACACCGGAAGCTCCTCCTCCGCCGGCGCCACCTCAGCCGACTTTCGATCTGGAGCTTGTTGATGATGACATTTTTATTGATAGCGATCCCATTATCATTAATGTAGAGCGCGGTGAAAACCCAATTGCATCGGGTCTTTTCGAAGAAGTAAAAATAGTTGAAGTAGATGAACCGACTATTTTTGATCCGTCGCTCGTCGAATTTCCTCCGATGTTCAATGGAAAAACCGCTGAGACCGGGTTCAGGGAATATATTCGAAATAACCTGAATTATCCGCAATTAGCTATTGAAAATAGAGTTTCAGGAACGGTTTTTGTACAGTTTATTGTAGACCAAAATGGTCAGGTAGTCGATGTAAAAGTTGTCCGTAGCGCCGACCCTGCTTTGGATCAGGAAGCAACACGGCTCATTATGGCTTCACCCACATGGACGCCGGGTAAACAATATGGAAAAGCAGTAAAAGTACGGTTCACTTTTCCCATTACATTTAGATTGCAATAGGTTGTTTTGGTGATATTTATACTTATTTAGACAATTATCATGAAAATAAAATCTATTCAAAAAAATTATCGAATTTGTATGATATCAAAAAAATATATATTTTTACACACCTAAAAAAATTTAATCGTTATGGAACTGAAGAAAAGTGATAAAGCGAATTTAGACAAGAAACGGGGCCTATTTATCGAAATAGGGTTGTTGATTGCGCTGGGGTTTGCGTTTGTAGCCTTTGAATGGCAATCGGCGCCTCGCACGGAATCGATGATAGAAGCTAAGATAGAAGCTCCAATCGAAGAGGAAATTGTACCGATAACCCGGCAAGATCAACCGCCACCTCCTCCTCCCGAACCACCGAAGATTGCGGATATTCTGGATATTGTTGCCGACGACGTTCATGTTGACAGTAACATCCAAATTGACGTGGAAGCTGACCAAAATCTGGAAATAGACATCGTCGAATTTAAAGAAGTAGCAGTTGAAGAAGTAGACGAAGAAGAAATTTTTACTATTGTGGAAGATATGCCTCTTTTCAATGGTAAAAGCGCTGAAGAAGGTTTTCGCGAATATGTAGCCAAAAATACCCAATATCCGGCTGTTGCACAAGAAAATGGTATTTCGGGCAGGGTTATGGTCGAATTTACCATTGATAAAAGTGGAAACTTGATAGATGCCAAGGTTGTTCGCGGTGTAGACCCCTCGCTGGATAATGAAGCATTGCGTGTTATCCGTTCGTCCCCTAAATGGGTGCCGGGAAAACAACGTGGAAAGACTGTAAAAGTAAAATATACTTTCCCTGTTGGCTTCAAATTAAATCAATAATTTCACCGATCATCTATAAAAGCTCTGGCTTCCTGTGGGGTCAGGGCTTTTTTTTTCCTTAATAAAATTTATGCCGCAAGATATTATCACTGCGCAAGAACCCGAAAAAGCCATATTGGTAGGAATCATTACCTCCGAACAAAAAGAAACCGAAGCAAAAGAATATCTGAAAGAATTGGCTTTTCTTACAGAAACAGCAGGAGGTATCCCTGTAAAACAATTTATGCAACGGCTGGACACTCCGAATCCCGCTACTTTTGTCGGTATGGGGAAATTGGACGAAATCCGTACGTATGTCAAGGAAAATGATATCGATCTGGTAATTTTCGACGATGATTTGTCTCCGTCGCAACTTCGGAATATTGAAAAAGTATTGGAATGTAAGATATTAGATCGCACCAACTTGATCTTGGACATTTTTGCCAAGCGGGCACAAACGTCCTATGCGAAAACTCAAGTTGAATTGGCACAATACCAATACTTGTTACCTCGCCTCACCCGGATGTGGACGCATCTCGAACGGCAACAGGGCGGTATCGGCGTGCGCGGACCGGGTGAAACGGAAATAGAAACCGACCGCCGGATCATTCGCGACAAGATTGCCAAGCTAAAAGAGGATTTGAAAAAAATAGACAAACAAATGGTGGTTCAGCGAAAAAATCGCGGTAATATTATCCGGGTGGCTTTGGTTGGGTACACTAATGTGGGAAAATCAACATTGATGAATCTGTTAAGCAAATCAGAAGTTTTTGCCGAGGACAAACTTTTTGCGACTCTTGATACCACCGTCCGGAAGGTGGTGATCAATACACTGCCATTCCTGCTTACTGATACTGTAGGTTTTATCCGTAAATTACCCCATCATCTGGTAGAGTCGTTCAAGTCGACCTTGGATGAAGTACGCGAGGCGGATATCTTGGCACATGTAGTGGACATCTCACACCCCCGGTTTGAGGAACAGATACAGGTCGTAAACCAGACTTTACTCGACCTGAAAGCCCAGGATAAGCCAACAATCATGGTTTTCAACAAAATTGACAACTACCGGTATACCCAAAAAGATGAAGATGACCTGACTCCCAGAACAAAGGATAACATCAGCCTGGATGAGTTACAACAAACCTGGATGGCCCGTAATGATAGTCTTAGTGTATTTATCTCTGCAAAAGAAAAAGACAATATCGAACAACTGAAAAGTATTTTGTTTGAGGAAGTGCGTAAGATACACTCGATTCGTTATCCATACGAACAACATCCTGTTTCCTATTCATGAAAATCACTTCGATTTGGGTAGGAAAAACCTCCGAAGCCTGGCTACAGGAAGGTATTGACGTTTATGAAAAACGCTTGAAACATTATGTTCCGTTTTCCGTCGAAATCCTCGTTCCCAAGAATATTCCCAAACAAGATATAGAAAAGCAAAAAGAAATAGAAGGCGAAGCTATACTCAGCCGGATTGATCCAACAGATGATGTATATCTGCTGGATGAGCGAGGCCAGAGTTTTTCGTCGGAAGGATTAGCCAAATTTCTGCAAAAAAAAATGTTGGCAAGTGTAAAAAATCTTGTTTTTGTAATCGGCGGATCATATGGTTTTTCACAAAAAATTTATCAACGGGCTAACGGACAGATATCTTTTTCAAAACTAACCTTTTCTCATCAAATGATACGCTTGTTGCTGTGTGAACAAGTCTACAGGGCTTTCACCATCATCCGGGGCGAGTCCTATCATCACGTATAAGCAGTGTTAAATTAAGAATTAAGAATTAAAAGTTAAGAACTTAGCGTTAGCGGTCTCACCGCAGGTAATTAAAAATCACAACGCACATATTCATAATTAATTATGTGCCTTCATAGCGTCACTTTATTTAACCTAACAGGAGTTTACACTACAACGGACCGCCTGCGAAACTCAGCGCAAACAATGGCTGCAGCCGTAGCCACATTCAACGAATCCGAAGTAGGTTCTCCCGGAGGATATGACGGGATCAACAGGCGTTTGTTGATGTGTGATGCAATATCGCCGCTGATGCCTTTCGATTCGTTTCCCATCACAATAATTCCTTGAGAAGACAATTGTTGCCGATATATATTTTCGCCATCCAGAAATGTCCCATATACTGGAAAACCGGGATAAGCCACTTCCAACCGTTCAAAAAAAGCAGCATCGACACTATGAGTTTTTACCCGAATGAGCGCTCCCATGGTCGATTGTACTGTTTTAGGATTATAGGGATCGGCACAGCCGTCACCACACAATACTTGCCTGATTCCGAACCAATCGGCTATCCGGATAATGGTACCCAAATTACCCGGATCCTGTATCCTGTCCAGATACAGGGAAAGTCCGGATATCAAACCGACCATATCCAACGAATCATCCGGTATCTGCACCAAGACCACCGCTTGATTGGGGGTTTTCAGAAAACTAATCTGCGAAAGTTCCTGATCATTTACTTCAAAAACATCCTCAATACCGGTCAATAAATTTCCGGAGAGACTTTCCAGCCATCCGACTTTGGCCAAAACACATTTTACAATTAAGGACGATGACAATATTTCCCGTACGGTCTTATCGCCTTCCACCACAAACAAACGGTGCTGGTAACGGTATTTTTTATGTTCCAGCGAACGAATCAGTTTTATTTTTGTGGATGATAATCGAGTGTGGTAAGTAGCCAAAATATAGTTTATGTAGGTTGAATCAACTTTTTATTGATATTACACTTCCTTATACGTATTCTAATATATCCGATGTTTTCGAAATATGTTTCAACCTGAAATTCTAAACTTTACCCGTATGAGTAAATGGACAGGCGTCATTTATCATTAACCATTTATCATTAATCATTACTTATCTGATTATTCTCCCTGCACTTTGAAAATATATGTAATGGTACCTTTTTGTACAGGAGCATCGGGTTTACGCGTAAATTTGGCTTGTTTTGCTGCTTTCAGAGCTGCATCGAGAAGTGTTTTATCCAATGTGGTGGATCCTTTTACTCCACTGATTGCATTGATCACATTACCGTCTTTATCGACAGTAATTTCTACAACCACCCTTCCCTGTTCCTGCGAATTATATACAGGTAACGGCAAACGTCCCTGCAGGTTACGTCCGCTTAACAAAAAGCTGTGTCCTCCCCCGACATCGCCTCCTTGTCCATATACATGCACATCCGGCGCACCGGTAGTCACCCCCTGGTTCCCCTGTCCGCCTGCCTCACCTTGGCTGGTGGCGGTGCTTGCATTGTCGCCACGTCCGGGATACAATGCCCGTTGATTGACCGTCCGTTCAACCGGTTTGGGTTCTTCAGCCGCAGGCTTAGGTGTTTCTTTAGGCGTTTCCTTTGGGGTTTCCTTGGGTTTTTCCTCTTTGGGCTTGGGTTTTCGTTCAGGCTTTGGAGGTACGGCAACCGTTTCCTCAGTATCCTGTGTCAACATTTGCTCTTCTTCCTCGGCTCTGGAAGTTTGTGCCGGCTGGGGTTTCACAGGAGCAGGATCACTCATCCGGGGTTCAAAATCACCTTTACCAAAATCGCTGTTCCCAAAATCGACCAGAATACCTTGCTCGGCAGGTAATGGAAGGGGAGTGCGAAAAGCCAGATAAAATAATAAGAACAACAAAAGACTATGGAAAACAATCGTTCCTATTAACCCATTGCGATATTTGACCGGCGTTGCCACTTTTGATTCTTAATTTCAGGTTTTGTTTTTATAACTTTATCTCCGTTCAGGAGCAGTGGCCAAGATCATCTTGTACTTATTACGCGCTGCAATATTCATCACTTTTACCACTTCTTCCATCGGCACGCTTTTATCTACGTGCAATGATATGGTAGGATCAGGTGCGTCCATCAGTTTTAACTGCAACTGCCGTTCAAGATCGCTTAGCTGCACAGGAGTGGTTTCAATATAATATTGATAATCCTTTGTTATGGAGACGCTGGTAATTGCTTTGGCCGATGTCTGGTTGTTGCTTTGCGGAAGAAGCAACTTCAACGCATTGGGACTAACCAGCGTCGAAGTGATCATGAAAAAGATGAGCAACAAAAAAACCAAGTCGGTCATGGACGACATACTGAACGACGGATTGATTCTATTGGATGAGCGGATAGCCATTACGATTGATTATTTATAAGTTGAACCATTGTACCAACATTCAATTATTTCACCGGCTCATTAAGCAGGTCCATAAACTCCGTTGTACTGGCTTCCAAATCGTTGACAACTTTTTCGATATTCGCTACCAGGATATTATATGCAAAATAGGCAACGATACCAACCAGCAAACCAGCCACTGTGGTAACCATTGCCTCGTAGATACCCGACGACAGGATGCCAATATCAATATTGTTACCAGCCATGGACATATCGTAAAACGCCTTGACCATACCAGTTACTGTTCCCAGGAAGCCAAGCATAGGAGCGCCTCCGGAAGCTGTTGCCAAAGCAGGTAATCCACGTTCGAGTTTAAATATTTCCAAACGCCCGACATTTTCAATAGCCGTACTGATATCGCTCAACGGACGTCCGATACGTTGGATTCCTTTCTCAATCATACGGGCAATGGGGCTATCGGTTGATTGACAAAGTGCAAGGGCCGACTCTACTTTCCCGTCATGAATATAATCTTTAATGCGATTCATGAAATTTTCGTCTGTCTTGGCAGCCTTACGAATAGCAAAATAACGTTCTACAAAGATATAAACGGCAATAATGGACAAAACGGCAATCGGGATCATGATCCATCCACCTTTTAAAGTAAGGTCCCACAAAGGCATACTGATGTCCTTGGGTGTCTCTAAGGCATTGGCCACCGGCTCTTGAACGGTAACCTGTAACAATACATTGTATAGCATCGAGCGGTTTAAGTTTTAAGTTTTATATTGAATTTATTATTTTGAAAACAAACGGATCATTACCCGTCCTGACATTTGTTATTTTTTAGCCTACCAACAAATAATATGCCGCGCTCTGGAAAGCCGTCTCGCTAAAGCAGGATTACTTTTTACATGCACTTATGAAATTACTTCATAACGGCAACAAAAGTATAAAAAAAACGAATTAACGAACGATATTTCATGATGGTTTTTACAGAAAAACATTATTGACGATTTGTTTTATTCATTTCAATTTTTCTTTATACATTCAAGCATACCTAATAATATGACAGTTGGTATCATTTACACCAGCCAACATATAACTGTACAAGTTATTTGTCTTTGTATCCTACCACATAAAACGACAAGCCTATACAAAATATTGCCTTGTCTGAACAATATTAACAAATGTATTGTTCCTTTTAACAAAGTTATATCCATATTTTGTTTATTTCATGCAAAAAATATGTAAATCATTGGTGATCGTTTCTTATATTTGCAATACTATTTTATCAAGTAATGATCAATGACCTGCCCGTCCGTTCAGGCGAGTAAATGGTTAATGATAAAATGACGCCTATCCGTCCGTTCAGAAATAAGACAAAGCTTAGTCAAACATTGAAAACGTCGATTATATCTTGTATAGTACTTATTATTAAAAATAAAAAATCATGAAAAAAATCTTATGTTCGGTATTAGCTGTAACAGCAATATTTTTTAGCGCATGTACAGGCGGCAGTGATAAAGATTTGATACAGAATGTCAGTGATAAATTTATAACTGCTGTTATTGCTGATGACTTTACTGAATTCAGGACTATGGTCACTCCGGAAACTTTTGAAAAATGGGGTACCACTCGTTACCATCATTATGCGGTCCTTAGTCCGGAAACAAAAGCAAAATTACAGTCAGCAAAACCATTGATAACCAACATTGTGATCAATGGAGGCAAAGCTCAAGTAACATTACCCGTGGGGCTTCCTTCAGAGAATGGAGAAATAACAGTACTTCATTTCAAAAAGATTGGACGGGTATGGTTTATCGATGAACCCGGTATTCTTGTACCCCAGGAAATCGAGTAGGAGAAACGGGATTAATTCCCGTTTCGACCTCTCACACCACCCGGCATACCGTTCGGTACCAAGGCGGTTCCTTACTTACGATACAATTTTACGGTAACAGTCCATTAGAAAAGGATAGTTTGCCCGCCTC
>JAVBNI010000214.1:0-24167 GCA_031551645.1 Bacteroidales bacterium
TGATGAATACCATTACAGATACAATAGACGCAACCACATGGATACTGTTTTTGACAACCTAATTTGCAGAATGATTAAATTCGAGCCAATCCGCAGAAAATTAAAAAAATAATTAGTGAGCTTTAAACGCCTATACCGATACTTCTTTAAGGGCTTCCGGTAGAGTGAGCGTACCGGTTTATTTTTTTTCTTGCCTGTCATCAAAAAATCATGTAGGTTTGTCACCGGAAATATTAAGTGCTAAGCAAGAATTAATATCCATTCTTTTCAAGAAATAACACCACTTTATTCTGTAGTTCTCCGTGTGTTTTCAGTGTTCTTGTTCACAAGTTATTCAGGACACAGAGAGTCCCAACGTAAAAGATAGAGAACCACAGGGAATCTCGTGAGGAATTGTTGGAATCACAGAGGGAGTTAATGAATGGAATAAATTATTTTTGTCATACACTTACATGAATTTATCTTGTAAAGAAAATGAATAAAACTGTCGTTATCACTGGGGGAGCCGGGTTTATCGGCTCGCATGTTGTCCGTCTTTTTGTGAACAAATATCCTGATTACAGGATTGTCAATCTGGATAAGCTTACCTATGCAGGTAACTTGGAAAATCTTGCAGATATCGACCGTAACCCCAATTATATGTTCGAAAAGGCCGATATTACCGATGCGGCGAAGATCAGGGAAGTATTTGAAAAATATCGACCTGATGGTGTTATCCACCTGGCCGCTGAATCGCATGTCGATCGTTCCATCAGCAACCCGATGGAATTTATCATGACCAATATCGTGGGTTCGGTCAACCTGTTGAATGCGGCGCGTGCCTTGTGGGGCGACGATTTCGAAAACAAGCGTTTCTACCATGTATCGACCGACGAAGTATACGGCTCGCTGGGTACGGAAGGTTTCTTCACCGAGACTACCGCTTACGATCCGCGCAGCCCGTATTCGGCATCCAAGGCAAGTTCCGACCACTTGGTGCGGGCTTACCACCACACTTATGGTATGCCGGTTGTGTTGTCGAATTGTTCGAACAATTATGGGCCCAATCATTTTCCTGAAAAGTTGATCCCGCTTTCCATCAATAATATCAAGAGTAACAAGTCGATACCCATTTACGGAAAGGGTGAAAATGTCCGAGATTGGCTGTTTGTGTTGGATCATGCACGGGCGATTGATGTTATTTTCCATCAGGGGAAGAATGGCGAAACATACAATATAGGCGGTAACAATGAGTGGACAAACATTGATTTGATCCGTTTATTGTGCCGTATCATGGACAAGAAGCTGGGACGGTCCGAAGGTACATCCGAAAAGCTAATCACTTTTGTAAAAGACCGTGCAGGCCATGATATGCGTTACGCCATTGACTCAACAAAGTTGCAACGCGAATTGGGATGGTCGCCATCGTTGCAGTTTGCGGAAGGTCTCGAAAAAACCGTCGACTGGTATCTTGCCAATGAAAAATGGTTGCAGGATATCATTAGCGGCGATTATGAAAAGTATTACGAAAAGCAGTATACAAACCGGTAGTTCACAATTAAATGTTTTTTTTACACACACTCAGGACGAGTAAACGCCTTTTATTATTGGCCTTGTCCGGGTATTTCATTACCCAACATTCGGTTGCGCAGCAGTCGCACCGGATACCTTCCGAAAATCCGAAATTGATCATTGGTATTGTCATCGAACAGATGCGGAACGATTATATTTACCGATTCTGGGATAAGTTCGGCGAAGGCGGATTCAAACGGTTGATCAATGAAGGTACTTATTGTCGCAACGCCTCATATGATTATTTTTTTACACAGACATCGGTCGGTTATGCTACGATTTATACAGGTGCGATGCCTGCCAATCATGGTATTGTGGCTGATGAGTGGTACGACCGGGTATACAATAAGGTGGGACAGGCTGTAAGTGATGAAACGGTTAAAACTGTTGGCGGAACATTTGAAGCGGGTCAGTACTCTCCGCGTAACATGATGGGAACAACCATTGGTGATGAAGTCAAGTTGTCCAATTTACGGCAATCACGAATATTTGGTGTTTCGTTGGATCCTGTTTCGGCAATTTTGCCCGCCGGTCATATGGCCGATGGCGTTTTCTGGTTCGATGCCGAAAACGGTAGTTGGGTGACCAGTAGTTTCTACACAGAAAGTCTCCCTAATTGGGTAACCCAGGAAAATGACAAAAAGTTGGCCGATTTATACCTCACCAAAACATGGGATACCAGTTTTCCCGTCGAACAATATACCCGTTGCCTGACAGATGAAAATTCGTACGAAACGGGAATTGACGGGCGCATTGTGTTTCCGTATTCGTTGCTTGAGTTGTCCAAAAACAAAAGCATCAGCCACCGGTATCAATTACTTCGCCAAACGCCTTTCGGCAACAGCCTGACCAAGGATATGGCTATTGCAACCATGGTGAATGAAAATCTTGGAAAAGATGAATTTACCGATATGCTGACCATTTCGTTTGTAGCTACCGAATATATTGGTAATGCCTTTGGGCCGATGTCGATTGAACTGGAAGACGCTTTCCTGAAATTAGACAAGGAACTGGAACATTTTCTCAACTTTGTGGATGATTTTGTAGGCAAGCAAAATACGTTGATTTTCCTGACGTCCAACCACGGGGCAGCTCAAACGCCAGGTTATCTGGCCGATTCGAGAGTCCCGGTAGGTAGTTTCAATTACAACAGCGCGTTGTCGTTGCTGCGCAGTTATCTGAATGCATTGTATGGGAGCGGCGAATGGATAAAAGGATATTATGGGCAACAGTTGTACCTGAATACCGAATTGATCGAAAATTCCAAATTGAAACTCGAGGATTTCCAGAATGTGGTTGCGCAGTTCCTGATACAATTTACAGGAGTATCGAATACGCTTACAGCAAATGCTGTCCAGAACCACCAGTTTACTGAAGGCTTCCGCAGTAAAATACAAAACGGCTATTTTCCCCGACGCTCGGGCGATGTGTTTGTCAACCTGCATCCGGGATGGGTGGAAAAAAGTCCAAAAGCGACTTCGCACAACTCGGCATATACCTACGACACACATGTTCCCCTGATCTGGTATGGATGGAAGGTGAAGCGCGATGTAATATTTTCCCCGGTTGATATCATAGATATTGCGCCTACCATTGCCTCATTTATGAATATTACCGCACCTAATGCTTCTACGGGGAAAGCGATTATTGAATTAGTGAAGTAAGTCTGATTGTTGTAAAATGGTTAAAAGTGTAAATCAAGTATAACTCGGTTTTACTCCAATATTGGCCATGTGATAAAGTATAATAAGTTTTGAAAGCTTTTATAAGTGAATATTCCCGGAGGAAAAAATTCAGGTATTTTTTTTATCGTCTTCCCAAAGACGTAAAGATACTTGAAGTTGGTAGTGGTAGCGGATGTCTCAAAAAGCAATTGTATGAGCACGGTTTTTATGATTATACCGGTATAGATATTTGCCCTCCGGCCGATATTGTCGGCGATATTAAAAACTGGCGGCAGCTTGAAAAGTTAACTCCGGCGTCTTATGATGTGGTGGCGGCGTTTGAATTAGTCGAACATGTGGATTGTTTTGATGAATGCTTTGATTTGCTTAAAGATGGGGGGCAAATGTATATCACAACACCTGCACCACACGCCGACTGGCTTTTAAAAATTCTGGAATGGCTGGGTTTAAATCAAAA
Source organism: Bacteroidales bacterium (assembly GCA_031551645.1). Taxonomy (GTDB): domain Bacteria; phylum Bacteroidota; class Bacteroidia; order Bacteroidales; family UBA4181; genus JAIRLS01. The sequence goes on from JAVBNI010000214.1 coordinate 3,694, forward strand.
AAGGACTTCTCCTCATAATAATTTATTGTATTTGAGTTCGATGAAGAAACGTTGGAAAGGCGATATTGATGTGAAATATATGGCAGGGCTTGCCCAATGGGCTATTTTAACAAAACGTACAAAAAGCTAACAAGATATTTCTTTCGAGTCTATACAAACCATGTATATGACTTCACCATTCGTCTGTTTACCAATTCGAAACAAAGCTAATCTACAAAAACAGGTGTGACGATTTCCGGGAAAAATCCAGTTTCATGCCCTTTGTCAAACAGGGTGTCTACAGCAAGTTTTCCCTTTTCTCCCAGATTGATGGAAAAATCATTTACATATAACCGGATGTGTTGCCGGCATACATCCATGTCCATTGCTTGCGCGTGACGAGCCACAAATCCCGAGGGCATATCAGGATGTTGCATGGCGAAGCGCACACTGTCGCCCAGCATGGTATTTAGTTTTATTTTTGTATCCGGACTTAGGTCATGCCGTACCGCAATTGCGCCTAAAGGCAGTGGGAGAGAGGTTTCGGTTTCCCAATACTCGCCCAGATCCATTATTTTATGTAATCCTTTCTGCATGTATGTAAAACGTGTTTCATGGATCAATAAACCTGCGTCAACTTCATCATCCAGTACTGCTTCTTCAATATCCGAAAAAAGATATTCCTTTTTGTTTGTGGCTGCTGGATAAGCGATGGATAAAAGCATATTGGCTGTGGTATGAATTCCGGGAATCGCTATTTTCAGGTGGGGTACTTCATCAGGATATATTTTCCTGCGACTGATCAGCAACGGGCCATTACCAAACCCTAAGGCGCTACCGGCAGAAAGCAATTGGTATGTGTTCGATACAGCAGGATACATAGCATAGCTGATCTTTACGATATCAAAAACTCCATTGGTTGCGGCAAAGTTGAGTTGTTCAATATCCTTGAGGCTGACATCGAATGCATATCCGCAAGTTTCTACCTGTTGATGCAACATAGCCCAAAACATAAAGGTATCGTTTGGACATGGGGAAAACGCTAATGTATATGGCATACTTAAGAAATTGAAAATTGACTGCGTCTTGAATATTTGATTGGCAAAAAACGCATAAATTCAAGATTAATGCGAATCAAGAGTTGAAAACAATAATAGCTTGAAAAGCTATATTTTCATAACCGGAGGTTGTTGATCTCCGGAGAGACAATACAACCATCTATTTGCCTGTAAGGCAAGATTTTTATTTTGATCCGGTTCTGCCTTGCAGGCAGATAAGATGTGTACTTTTTCCCCGGGTTACACTTCGCTTACCCGAGGTTATGAAAATACAGCTTTTCAAGCTGATCGACAATATCTATCCGACCTTTGAATCGCATTATTTACTCGATTGATTTTGTAACAAAAATAATTCTTCCTTTAGAGTGTGCAAAATCCATTTTTCGGCTACGCTTATTTTTATTTATTCTTAATAAGAATTGCATGTTTTTTGTATACCTTTGCAAATCTAAAATGCGAGCATTATATCAATCATGCATTTATCCGAATTACACACAGGCGACAAAGGGATCATTGTTAAAGTGAGGGGGCGCGGTTCGTTCCGCAAACGTATCATGGACATGGGCTTCATCAAGGGGCAGGAGGTGGAAGTGATCCTGAATGCACCGTTGAAAGATCCCATCAAGTACCAGGTGATGGACTACGAAGTCTCTTTGCGGCGTAGTGAGGCGGAATTGATCGATGTAGAGACCGATCCGGGACAGGTGATGACGGGAACATTCGGTAACGGCCATGAGACGCTTTCCGAGTCGGTTTACCGCGAATTGCCTGCCAGTGGGAAAACGATTCATGTGGCCTTGGTTGGTAATCCCAATTCGGGAAAAACTTCATTATTCAACATAGCTTCGGGTGCACACGAGCATGTGGGTAACTACAGCGGAGTGACGGTGGATTCCAAGGAAGGGCATTTCAAACATAAGGACTATACGTTCAAGATCATCGATTTGCCAGGCACTTATTCGCTCTCGGCTTATTCGCCTGAGGAGATATATGTGCGGCATTACATCATGGAACAATCCCCCGATATTGTGGTCAATGTGGTAGCTGCTTCCAGTTTGGAACGTAATCTATATCTTACCACACAACTCATCGACATGGATACCTACATGGTGATTGCCCTTAACATGTACGACGAATTGGAGAACAGCGGAAACAAGCTGGATTACGAAAAACTCGGCAAGATGATCGGTGTGCCCATAGTGCCGACAGTGTCCACCCGGGGGCGTGGCGTAGTGGAACTGTTCGATCATATCATTGAAGCTTATGAACAACGTGAGCCGAATATGCGGCATATTCATATTAATTACGGTGAAGTACTTGAAAATGGTATTGCTAAAGTTCGGAAAGAGCTGAAAGAAAAGACAGATATAGGAAAAATATATTCGAAAAGGTATTTGTCTATCACGCTGTTGGAAAAAGATAAGGAAACCGAACGTTTTCTTAGGTCTGTGAATGGACACGAGGATGTATTTCGTATGCGGGACACCGAAACGAAACAAATCGAAACCATGCTGAACGAGGACATTGATTCGGCTTTCACCAATGCCCGCTATGGTTTTATTGCCGGCGCGCTTAAAGAAACTTATGTTGAAAATCCCGACAAGAAACCCGGGATTACGGAACTGATCGATCCCATTGTAACCAACAAATATTTTGGTTATCCGATTTTTATATTTTTCATGTGGCTGATGTTTGCCGGGACATTCACTTTGGGTGCCTATCCGCAGGACTGGATAGAGGCCGGAGTTGGCTGGCTGGGCGATTTCATCGGCAGCCACATGGCCGAGGGTTCGTTCAAAGATCTGATTATCGACGGGATTATCGGTGGGGTAGGAGGAGTGATCGTTTTTCTCCCCAACATCATGATCCTATATTTTTTCATTTCCCTCATGGAAGACTCTGGCTATATGGCGCGTGCAGCTTTCATTATGGATAAAGTCATGCATAAGATGGGACTTCACGGCAAATCGTTTATCCCGTTGATCATGGGTTTTGGTTGCAATGTTCCTGCCATTATGTCGACGCGTACCATCGAAAGCCGCAACAGCCGTATGATTACCATGCTGGTCAATCCGTTAATGTCATGTAGCGCCCGTCTACCGGTTTATCTCTTGCTGGCCGGCGCTTTTTTCCCCGATCATGCGGGTTTAATGATGTTAACGCTTTACCTTACAGGTATTCTGTTGGCAGTGTTGATGGCAAGATTTTTTAAACGTTTTTTATTCTCGAAGGAGGATGTGCCTTTTGTCATGGAATTGCCACCTTATCGGCGACCAACGACTATATCCGTATTCAGGCATATGTGGCAGAAAGCATGGCAATATCTCCGGAAAATGGGTGGAGTGATCCTTGTCGCTTCTGTTATCATCTGGTTTTTAGGTTATTTCCCACAAAAGACCGATTCGAACAACTATTATCAAACAGAAATCTCCCAAGCCCGCATGTCAGATGACAATGCTTTGGTTTCTAGGATGGAACATGAACGCAAGATGATACACCAGGAGGAATCGTATATCGGGCACATCGGAAAATTTATTGAACCGGCATTACGCCCGATTGGTTTCGATTGGAAAACCAGCATCAGTCTCTTTAGTGGCATGGCCGCCAAAGAAGTTGTTGTCAGTACAATGGGGGTATTATACTCCGGTGATGAAGAAGCACGTGACCTACCGGCCAAACTAAAAACGGCAAAACGGGCGGACGGTTCACCGGCGTTTACGCCATTGATTGCATTGTGTCTGATGCTCTTTGTGTTGATCTACTTTCCATGTATTGCTACCGTCGCTGCTATAAAAAACGAATCAGGTTCATGGAAATGGGGCGCTTTTGCTATTTTTTATACGACGATACTGGCATGGATCGTATCGTTCGTTGTTTTCAAAGTTGGAACGCTGCTGGGCTTTTAGCTGATATTGTAAGGGAAACGTTGTGGCCGCGAAAGCATGGCATTGGCTTCATCATCATTTTTAAACCGTTCGAGGATAGGGTCCCAGTATAATTTGCGGGGTAATTTCATGGCAATATGTTGAAGCAGACAAACCGAGCAGGAACGATGCGCTATCTCGGCGTTGGTGATCGCAGGTTTTCGCGTTTTCACTGCTTCTAACCAGTTCAGATGGTGGTCGTCGCTCACATCCAGATGAATTTCGTTGGGGCCGATTTTTGATCTTAGTATTTTCGGATCGCTGGCAACCAGTGCTTCGGATGAACCGGCCGATGTGGGATCACTGGCTGTGGCGGTGTAGTTGCCCCGGCAAACAAATATCCAACCTTCGGTTCCTGTAAACAGTATCCCGTTGGGTTTTTCCTTGCTATCCTCCATTCCATATACTCTTACGCCATTGGGATAGAGCATTTCCGACCGGAATTTTCCGTGAACATTCCATAGTCCTTGCGTTGGAAATTCGGCAGTTGCCGATATCTCTATAGGGCCGGTGTATTCGGTATCCATTCCCCAGTGTGCAGTATCAAAATGATGAGCGCCCCATCCGGTAATCATCCCGGCGCCGAATTGCTCGCAACGAAGCCATCCGGGGCGGCTGTAATCGTTTTGCGGATGTACTCTGTCCAAAGTGTAATACACCCAAGGTGTTTGCCCAAGCCAGGCATCGTAATTCAGATTTTTAGGGACAGGCATCTCGTCGGTCTTACCGCCAGCAGGATCGCCGGGAAGGCGTACTTCAACAGTTTTTAGCTGGCCGATACGTCCGTTGCGTACCAACTCGCAAGCGATGCGGAATTGTGGTGTCGAACGTTGCTGGCTCCCGATCTGGAAAATCCGGCCGGTGCTGTTTACAGCGTTGCTCATGGCACGGCCTTCTGAAATGGTCAGCGAGGTTGGTTTTTGCAGATATACGTCTTTACCTGCATAAACAGCGTCAACAGCTATTTTGGCGTGCCAATGGTCAGGTGTACTGATCAGCACCGCATCAACATCCTTATTGGCTAAAAGATCGGGATAATTTTCATAGGTTTGGACTCCATTGTATGGTTGTCCTAATTTTTTGGTATAGTAGTCGTTGACTAACTTTTTAGCATCGGCCAATCGTTTGGTGTCAAGGTCGCAGACTGCAATAATCCGGGCATTATCCGATTTCCATACACCAGGCATATCATGGTCGCGCGAGATCCGCCCACACCCGATAGCCCCGATATTGATCCGGTTACTGGGCGCATTTGCTCCAAGCACTGACGAAGGAACGATGGTTGGAACCACAAGTAACCCGACGGCACCGGTAGTAGATGTTTTCAAAAAACTTCTGCGGGATAGTTTTGAACGATTTTCCATGGTGTAAAGTATTGATCAATAATGAGTCGAATAATATACGAACAATCATACAAATAAAATAAAAAAAAACATAAAACCAAAAAAAATAAATTTTGTGTAATGTGAAATATTTTGTTTACCTTTGCACAGTTAAATAGGTTAGTAATGTTTTAATATAAATTGTATTGTTGTATTAACAAGTACAGTGATACATTAAAGTTATTTAAAATTAAGTAGTTAGTTTCTGTGTTAGGAAGAGTGCCGTCGTGAAGATGCCACTCTTTTTTCATTTATTGATGTTACTTTAAAATTGGTATTATTTTAATAGTATGTCTTGTGGTTAAGATACATGCGATTGTGCGATGTGTTCTTTCAATGCATTTGCCAATAATCTACAATTGATGGGTTCTTCGAGTGTCGTGTTATATTGAATGTGATTGATCATTTGACGATGTTCATCCTTATATCCGGGAGGGACAATGATTATTACCGGTAAATTAGTTTGAAGCGATTTAAATTGTGAGATAAACTTCTGGTCGGCATTATTAAATGTGGAAATACCGGTTATCACCGCATCAAAATGATAGGATTTACCCATATAGTTACATCCTTGTTGCAAGTTGTTGGCTTGGATTGTGGAAGCGCCTGTTGCCGAAAGTAATTTATCATACAATTTGTATTTCAGGATTTCAGGTTCTATAATCAGTACAGTTTTGTCTTTAAGCGGTTTATCTAAATGAGATTTTTCTCCGGATGATTTATCGAAAAGATATTCATCTTCAATACTGACAGGTAGATAGGATATGGTAAAATAGAAAAACGAACCTATTCCCTCAATCGATTCAACATGCATGTCGCCACCCATCAGTTGTGCGAGGTTTCGCGAAATGGTCAGTCCAAGACCGGTACCTCCGTATCGGCGGTTGTTGTTGAGTTCGACTTGGCGAAATCGTTCGAAGATCACCCCCAACTGGTCGGGCGCCAGGCCAATACCGGAATCTTCCACGACAAATTCCAATTGACCGGGTGCGGATTGCCTATACCCGAAACGGATATATCCCTTTTCGGTAAACTTGATGGCATTGCTGATCAGGTTACTGAGTATTTGTCGCAAACGCATCGGATCGACATAGGTGACACATGAGTCGATTGCCTGACTATCGTCAAGGATAAGTGTGACACGATCTTTTTGATTTATTTTCAGGTATGTTTCAAAAAATGTCTGTAATTCTGCCAACAGTTCGTTGATATGGAATGGAACAGGGCAAATGCTCATTTGTTTGGCCTCGATTTTGGCTACATCGATGATATCGTCTATCAATTTGACCAACTGTGCGCCACTGTTGTTGATTAATGTAATATATTCTTGTTGGCGTTTGGGCGGTAAACTGTCGGAAGCAAGAAGGTTGAGAAACCCTATGATCCCATTGAGCGGAGTACGTATTTCGTGCGACATGTTGGCCAGGAACATGGACTTTAACATGTCGGCTTCTTCTGCTTTTTCTTTTGCAATAATGAGGCTGTTTTCAGTTAGTTTTTGTTGTGTAATGTCAATGATAAAACCGTCTGACATCAGATGGCCATTTTCGTTATGCGTATGCGAAGATATATGAAACCAGCGCATATCATTTTCATGATACAGATAACGAAATTCGGTATCAAAGATGTCCTGTGTATCCGGGTTATTCCAGATTTTATCCAGTAACGATTGCAGATCGTCAGGATATACTTTTGACAAAAAGGTATTAATATCTTTTAATGCATCTTCGATATTAGTGTTGGTTAGTTTTTCCCATGTCTCATTTAAATATGAGAACGATAATTTCCGTAACTCCTTATTTATTTCGATACAAAACAAACATGCAGTAGAAAAATGATTGTCCGGATTTCGTACCTGGTCTTTTCTGATAACAGGTTTTTGTTGATTTTGCCCGGTAGATTCCGGTGTAAGAACAATGGTTTCGTGCCCGTGGCTTTCGTTATCCCGTATTTTGACTTCACTGTCCAACCATTTTTGCCACATGTTTGATGTGGAGTCAAGGTCTTTTATTACCAATACATAACCTATCAGGATATTTTTATTTTTCCCGATGTAAATGGGTAATACATTGCATGAAACATGTAACAGGTTATAACTACTGTCGCATTGCATGAAAATATTATCATACAATATTGCTTTACGTGGCTCTTCTTTTATTTCCACAGGGTTGATGGGCTTAGAAAAGTCGGAAGTCAGGCTGAACCGAATTACGTTTCCCAACAGTTTATGTCTGACTTTTGGATTTACCATACCTACCAGCTTTGCCGCTGTGGCGTTCAAACGATCGATATATCCGTCAATATCGGTAAAGATTACAGCTTCGTCAATGTTTCTGAGAGTGACGAGTAAACTTTCATGAACATCCTGTAATTCATTTTCATTTTGTTTATGCTTACTGATATCTTTGATTTTTACCAGAAAATGTGTTGCTATTCCGGCTGAGTTGTATTCGGGTATAGTAACGCAGGTAACCCATGTCGGGTCGCTGGATTTACTAATGATCCGGTAATCCTGATCGAAACTCGCAATGCCTTTTTTCAGTTGTCCGTTAATATATTCGATCGCATGCTGCAAATCGTCAGCATATATCATATCCCGAAAGGAAAATTTACCCGAAGTAAATTCATCGGGAGAATACCCGTAAGAGGAAATGCTGTCTGAAATAGCTTCGATGGTGGTATATTCATCGTTGATTACGTACAAAACCACTTCTTTACCATGGGCAAAAAGGCTGTTTAAAGGTTTTGTTTGCAAAACATTTTCCGGGTTCTGCTGTAATTGGGTTTTCAGAGCACGGTTTTCTTCCTCCAGCTGTGTGATCCGGTCGTTTATTTGATTTGTAACCAAATGTTTTTCAGTATACTCCATGATAACTCCTGTAAGAATGACTATATAAACGGATCAAAAGGTAATCCCATGAAATGCATATATATATATAGAGAGAAATTTATACACAATAGAAATATCCCGATTTATTTCGGAACAAATTCTTAGGCACAGATAACAAAATTAGGGAAGCGATTGTTTAATCGTACAGGTAAGTTATTTATTAATAGTTGTTTGCTTATGTGTTTTTATGTACTGTTGCTTATTTACATCTAAGCGCGATTTGGTTTACCAACTCAGGTTGGTACCTTCAAATGGAGAATTTGTTTGCAATTCGGTGGCAGTTTTATTTTTGTTTTTCTCCCACCAGTTTTCATATAGTTCGGCAACTTTAAATAATGATATTTCTGAATCGTGATAATCGCCAGTTTCAAACTTTCCCTTTTCAAAAACATAAGGCGCTAAGGACGGATAGTCGACGTCCAAACGAATACTTTCAATAGTCCAAAGAACAACAAACCCCACTTCAACAGACTCCTTCCGATAGGACGAGAGGGGGTTCATGGGATAATTGCTTATCCATTGCACATCGCGTGCATATAAGAGTAATTCCGGAATATCTTCAATTTCAAAAAGAGGTATCCCATAAGTGAAAGGTGCTTTATCCGATTTGAGCGCCGACAAGTATTGGTCTACCGATATGTTGATGTTCTCCTTGGTGATACTGTCATCTTTTAAACATGAAGTTGCTGTGGCAAAAAGTATCAGAAGTAAAACAATATTTCTTGTCAAAATATTCATTATCAAGTTAAAAAAGGGCTTAACAACAGATGCCGTCAAGCCCCAACTGTATACCAAACTTTGAATTACATTAAATAGATGGGGAAAATGTAAAAACGTTGCGTGATGAGGTTCCGTATTTTGAATATTATGGCGTATTGCTATGTGCAATTTTCCGGTACATGCTGTTTGTTAATGGATATAGTAATGCGACCGATATGAAACCGCCTATCACATCTACCACATAATGAGCCTTGATGTAAACGGTGGAAAATACCAGGATAATAAACAGAGGCAGGACAAATCGTAACAATTGCCGGCAATTCTGGTAAACAAATATTACGACAATGAAAGTAATTCCCACATGTGAGCTTGGGAATGCACCGGTGGGTTTTTCACCTGTGTCCTGTAAAAAACGCATGATCTTACAAAATACGTATCCGTCGGGCACCTCAGTAAGCGGGGATGCAAAATAAAATTGCGGACCTATTACAGGTATGATGATAAAGATGATATAGTACAGGAAGAACGAACAAACAAAAACGAAGACAGCTTTGTTGGCAATTTCTTTCCGTTTGTTATAACACCAAAGCGCTGTACCAAAGATAATAAAGTAATACGAAAAATAGCCAAAATACATTAATTCGCTGAACCAAGCTTGTGGCATGTGTTTGCTGAACTCAAGACTTGGTTGACATCCGAACAACAGTTGGTCGGCCGCAACAAAATAGTGGTCAAGATTTGGAAAAATGAAATTGTTGAAATGATACGTTTCCGGGTACCAGTAACTCAATAAGGCAAACGGCAGGAAATAACGGATGACGGCAATAGCAGGTAATGACTGACGTGATTCTGTCCATGCCAGCAAAAGCATCAGTGCCAATACACCCGCTCTGAGACCAAAATGAAGCCAAGGCATTTCTAATTTTCCCCAAAAGAAGCCGAGATATATAGCTGTGATAAAAATATAAACGAACGTAGCTTTTTCAACAGGGAATAGCTTGATACGCGGCATCATTATTCGATTGGTTTTCATTTGAGGATAAGCAGTTCTACATCATATACGATAATCGCCCGTCGCGGAATACAATCTCCGTCTCCCGAAAGTCCGTGTGCCAGATGTGGCGGCATGATAAAACGAGCCTTGTCGCCCACCCGCATCAACAATACACCTTCTTCCAGTCCTGTTTCGACGCCTCCTTCTCCCAGACGAAAAGTTTTTGTTCCCGATTGGTCGGACGAGTAACAGGTCGTGCCGTCCAGTAAGGAAACAGTATAAGCCAGTTCGGCAAGTTTCCCCGTTGTAGCTTTATCTCCTTGTCCGTTACGATAGATCATATACCATAAGCCGGATTGTGTCGCATGCATTTGCCAGCCTTTTTGTTCAACAAAAGCAGTAATTGTCTTCGTGTCTTTTTCAACTAACTGTTGATTGATATTCATCAATGTTTCTTTTTGTGCACGTTCGGATGCAGCCGTGTCTTGTTCCGGTTGTTGTGTATTGTAACGCCGGCAGCTTAATCCGACTGTCAATAAAACAACCAGAAATAAATAACCACTGATAATCCGTAACCTATTATATTTCATTTAAGTAACTTTCAATCTTCGATCTTTAACTGCTCCTACTTACTGCCATTGCCAACTTTCAATTTACCAACTCGTATTCAGTTCAGCTTCATACAGAGGTAGTAATTCATGAAATAAGCGAACAGTTTCTTCGAGTGAGTTTTTTGAATCGCCTCCGGCCGCATTCAGATGCCCGCCTCCGCCAAAATGTTTTCTCGAAAAGTCGTTAACTGAAAAATTTCCCTTTGATCGGAGCGAAATCTTTACTTTATCCTCCTTTTCAAGAAAAAAAGCGCTAAACCGGATACCTTTTATCGACAAAGGCAAATTGACAAATCCTTCGGAATCGCCTACCACAAAGCCATAACGTTCTTGTTCTTCCAGGGTTAAACTGATCAGTGCAGCACAATATTCCGGAAAAACCTCCATTTTGTTGTTGAGGCAATATCCCATCAGCCGCATGCGGTTTTCCGAATAATTGTCATATACCTGATCATATATTCCGATCCGGTCGATGTCATAATTCATCAATTCGGCTGCCACCCTAAAAGTTTGTGCGCCGGTACTTCGGTAACAAAAACATCCGGTGTCGGTCATAATACCGGTGTAAATACAAGTCGCGATATCCCTGTCTATCAAATTCGCATCCCATTGTAACAACATCAGGTATAGCAATTCACAGGTCGAACTGACATCTATTTCCGAAAATATATATTTGGACGACAATTCCGGATCCAGATGGTGATCGATCAGTATTTTAACGGCTTTTGATTGCGATAAGGAACGCACCATATCCGCGCTACGCCTGATATGATTGTAATCCAGATGGAATATATATTCGGCTTTTTCTATGAGCGCTTCTGCCAAAGGTTTTTGTCGCATATAATTGACCACTTCCCGGTTGGAGGGTAACCATTGCAGAAATTCGGGATAATCGTTTGGAGTGATCACTGTAACATCATGCCCTTGTTTCTTCAGGAAATGATACAAAGCTAATGACGAACCCATCGCATCGCCATCCGGTCCTTGGTGAGTGGTAACAATAATCCGTTTGGGTATCGACAGTTCCTCCTTTAGCAGGAGTGTTGCTCGAATATACTTTTGATTCAAAGTAAATAATGATGTGAACAAAAAATTAAATAAACAGCAAATGTAGGATTTTTCGTATGATGTGGCAAATTTATCAAGTTATTTAAAATGAGTTATTTGTGTAACCTTAAATTTATTAATGTATTGTTCTAAAGATAATTATGTTAAATTTTTATAATTTGATCTTGAATATTGTTGAATGAAATATCTTTATTTCAGATGATTTGAAACTGTGGAGTTTATTCTTGATTTTTTTATTGACGATCAAGTAAAAAACATGATCAAAAAAACAATATTTTTACTTTTTTGTCGTATAATTGCATCATTCTACATCGTATACCGGTCATACGACATGGGTTTATAGATATGTCAAAATTAAAATGTTCAGGATATCGAATGAGCGGTATATATTGAAGTCCATTATCTAAAACTTAAAGCTATGAATGTCGACAAGATATTAATTGAACTGGAGAAACGAAATCCAGGTGAACAGGAATACTTACAAGCCGTCCGCGAAGTGTTGGGATCTATTGAAGATATTTGTAATGAAAACCCACAATTCGAGTCGGCCGGTATCATTGAACGTTTGATTGAACCGGATCGGGTATTAACCTTTAAGGTGCCTTGGTTGGATGATCAGGGTAAAGTGCATGTAAACAGAGGATTCAGGATACAATTTAATAATGCGATCGGCCCTTATAAAGGAGGGTTACGTTTTCACCCGAGTGTCAATCTCAGTATCCTGAAATTTTTGGGGTTTGAACAGATCTTTAAAAACAGTCTCACTTCACTTCCCATGGGAGGCGCCAAAGGAGGATCGGATTTTGATCCCAAAGGGAAATCGTCAACGGAGATTATGCGATTCTGCCAGAGCTTCATGTTGGAAATGTGGAAAATCATCGGCCCGGAAATTGACGTTCCTGCGGGTGATATTGGCGTTGCCGGCCGTGAAATCGGATATTTATACGGGATGTATAAGAAATTGTCGGGACAACATAATGGTGTACTTACCGGCAAAGGAATCAACTGGGGTGGTAGTCTGATACGTCCTGAAGCCACCGGTTATGGTGTGGTATATTTTGTAAACGAAATGTTATCTGCCATTGGTGAGACCATAGAAGGCAAAACAATCGCCCTCTCGGGTTTTGGTAATGTGGCGTGGGGAGTGGCTATGAAAGCTACTGAACTGGGCGCTAAAGTAATAACCATTTCCGGGCCCGACGGCTATATATATGATAAAAACGGTATAAAAGGGGAAAAAATAGAGTACATGCGCGAATTACGCGCCAGCAACGACGATATTGTCAAGCCCTATTCGTACGAATTTGAAGATGCAGAATATTATCCAGACCTTCACCCATGGAAAGAAAAATGTGATATTGCCATTCCGTGCGCTACCCAAAACGAGTTGAATGCCGGAGACGCGCAAAGTCTGATCAACAATGGTTGCATATGCATATGCGAAGCGGCCAATATGCCTTGTACTTATGAGGCTGTTGAGTTGATCCAGAAAAATAAGTTGTTATTTGCTCCGGGCAAGGCTGCCAATGCCGGTGGAGTCGCTACATCGGGGTTGGAGATGAGTCAGAACGCCATGAAACTCAATTGGTCGATGGAAGAAGTCGATATGCGGTTATATCAGATCATGAAGAATATCCATGCCTCATGTATCAAATATGGTGTAACCGACGACGGTTATATAGATTATGTAAAAGGCGCCAATATTGCCGGGTTTTTGAAAGTAGCCAATGCCATGCTTGATCAGGGGGTTGTGTAATAATTGAATGACTGAATTGTTGAATTGTTGAATTGTTGAAAAACATCTGTTTCCGGGCTTCGGGAATGTTTTTGAAAATAAAAACTAACCTTTCCGGGTTTCGGAAATGATACTTTTGGAAAAAATATCTGTTTCCGGACTTCGGGAATGGTACTTTTGGAAAAATATCTGTTTCCGGGCTTCGGGAATGCCTTTAGAAATAAAAACTAACTTTTCCGGGTTTCGGGAATGGTACTTTTGGAAAAAATATCTGTTTCCGAGCTTCGGTAATGCCTTTAGAAATAAAAACTAACCTTTCCGGATTTTGGGAGTATTCCGGCGAACAGAAACAATAAGTACCATGCGAGATATAATCAATGTTTTTGATATTTGTTTAGACTTGATTTATTGCTCTTTGTCCGTCTCATTTATCCGTCTGACCCCCACCTGGCCGGACAAGCAGGAAACGGGACAATTCATAACTCATCATTCAATGTCGTTTACTTAAGCTGTCCTTTTCAGGACGCTGGAGCTATTGGTGTTCACTTTAAACCCCGAGGCGTTGCCATCGGGCTGAATTAAACTGGGCTTTGCCTTCGGCGAGCTTGTCCTTTCAGGACTGCGGTTCAGCCCGATTATTGAAAAAGCATCAGCCTGAAAGGCTAACTTATTTTAGCCCGATGGCATCGCCTCGGGAATTAAATATCGGTCAAGAGCAACTTGCGCGCTGTAAGTGCAACTTAATTCTTAAGTAAACGACATCATTCATAATTAACCATTGCGTTGTGTTCTTTCCAGTGTAAAGATTGTACCATAAGGCGTATTTTACGTAAAATATATAAAATAAATATTTATATTTGCAAATTAATTCAACAAAGTGATGACATAACCGATACATTGATTGTTGAATTGGTACCGGTTGTTAAAAACATACACATGATTCAAGGTTTATTTACGGTCGACGAAGTGTCGGCAATGATACGCAGAGGTGATAAACTGTTATTAGCTGGCGACTATGTTCCGCTTTCCCGTTTGCCGAAGGGGTGTTGGATTGCAGGAACGACACCGTATTTTATTCTTTATCCGGACCAACAGGTTGTTTCGCATGATAAGATATTTGCTTATCAATTGCCTGACTTTGTGGAAGAAACCATCATAAAAGAATATGATGCGGACAACATCAAAACTATCTATAACGATGCTCCAAGGAATGGATTTACCGTTCTGATCATGCCTTTTGGCAGTGAAATAGCTTCGGAATATGCTATGAATGCTCCTGGTTACCAGAATTTTGCTCGTTGTCCTGTTTGCGGATGGATTTGCGGAAGACCGTTAGATACCATTATGACAGAAAGATCGTATGCAGCCTCAGGCATTCATCCCGATTTTTATTTTGACAAGGCAGTTGCTATTCATATTTCACTTCCTGAAAGTAAATATGCGGAAATACAGATGTTTAATCCCTTTAAGCAAGGAAAAGGCGACGTTATCTCATTCGGCTACAGCAGCCAGATTGTCGGAGATGCCATCATTAACGGAGTAAGACAGAATTTTGCAGCATATATCCGCGAAAAGGGTATCGATGTGGAGTTACCATTGGTGGCTAATTATTCCGGGGCAATGGTGAACATTAATTGTTTCGACATAAAAGAGAATGAGGTGTATTTGTCGGCGCCTGTCTTTGAATCGGTCGATTACCGTTTTGCGGAAATAGATCTTTCTGTCTCCGAACCCGAACTAATAAACGATCAGATTGTGTTTTCGATTACCTGCATCACTAATTTCCTGCAGCCGAAACTTTGCGAAAAATATCTGAAAAAGATGCATGGGCCAGTGGTTTTCGGAGAAATTGCATATCAATTGGTCAATCAAACAACAGTTTATGTGACTGTTGGTGGCATAACACAAAAAAACTAACCAGAAACGAGACAAAAAATGGATATCGATAAAATACCAGATGAAACATGGATATATATTATCCGGCATCCAAATGAATTCACATGGAATTTTTTGGCCATAAAAATTATGTTAACCAGACTGAATCTTAAAATGGTTATGACACAGAGCAATGATGCGGTCTTACAGCAATGTTGCGAAGAATTACGAGATTTGATGAAACGGAGTATCAATATTCCAAATGCGAAAAAAGACTTGGAACAAATTATTTCGTTGAGCGAGCGTATAAGCTAGAATTAAGAATTAAGAATTAAAAATTAAGAATTAAAAATTAAGAATTAAGAATTAAGAATTAAGAATTAAGAATTAAGAATTAAGAATTAAGAATTAAGAATTAAAAATTAAGAATTAAAAATTAAGAATTAAAAATTAAGAGTTAAGAACTGCGTTAGCGATCTCACGCAGCGTTAGCAAGTAAAAACATCAATGGAACTGGGCACAGAAGAAGGATTAAATTGTCCATCAGGGCATTAACTTTTGATGTGTTCAATTTTCTCCAACATGTTTTTAAAACCCATCTGCAGAATTCATGTTACGAGTATGTGTGTTCTTAATATTTGAATTTCAACATGCTAAAGTGATGTAGAAACGTGTGCCTTTTTTCGGTGTACTTTCAAATCCGACTTTACCTTTCAGGTAACGTTCACCCAAAAGTTTCATACTATAAGTCCCGATACCGCGTCCTTCTCCTTTGGTAGAGAATGAACGCTGAAATATTTGGGTTTTGATATGGTCGGGTATCACAGACTCATTCTGCACATAGAAAGTAACTGCGTTATCATCCTGTAAATCAAATCCTATAAATACAACGTCTTCCGGCTTTGATGCTTCCAGTGCGTTTTTTAGCATATTGAGCAGGATCCGTTGCAGTAACGTCGTATCCGTTTCCAGAATCAGATCGGGCGATGAGACAACAGGTATGATATTTTTGTCTTTGGATATCTCGTGGAAACAAATCGAATATATCACCATCTCGATTAATTCATAGGCTTTGACTTTTGTGATATTAATCGGAAGTGTATTGTTTTCGGCCGAAATCAACTGCCTGTATGACACAATTTCATCATTGATCGTACTGCTGACCGTACGCAAAATATTAGTCAGTTCGCTTAATCGTCCCGTTTCATCTGCTTTTTGGATCATGTAAGTCAAACCATTCAGATTGTTGGTTTGGTTGGAAAGGTCGTGTAAAAAAGTCCTTTCCAGAAGCTGCCTGCGTTTTTCCCCACTGATATCAGTCAGATTCATAATCACAAAATAATCATTTGTAAGGATAAGCGGGGTACAAGTAACCTTGAATTCGAAGAAAACCAGTTCGCCGCCGATTGCAGATGTAATCCGGCATTCTCCTACTTCCTGCCGGTGCGATTGCATGCAGTTGAGAATGGTATTGACCGCACCACATTGTCGGCAGGCCTCAGAAGTTCCGCACCCTCCAGGCATTGTACACGAATGGATACACGAAACCAGTTCGCCGGGGCGAAAACCAAGGGTCTTACTCACATCATCGATACCCAACAGTGAAATTAATGCCTCATTAGCGAAGATAATCTGCCGGTCCTGGTTGAGTATGACACTCAAACAAGGCATAGCATCCATAATCTGCCGGGCAAATGCAACGTTATTTACCGTAGCGTGTTCCTTTCGAATAACTTCTTCGCTACTACGTTCGGGAGAAGCGAAATATGTTTTCATACTTTCTGTATTTTTTGGCTATTTTCTAAAGTATACGGTTTATTGGTAAATTGGTTATGCTTTTTAGTCGGACAGACAACATATTCGGCATATTTTTTGATGCAAAAAGTAGATTAATTGAGAGTAATGATTTGTTCTGCCATGGATTAGTGTGTAGAATGTTTTTCAATAAAAATGACGCTTAAAGAACTTCTCAACAGTAGTTGTGATCGTTATGCCGATCGTGTGGCTATTTCCTTTGTCAGTGGTGAGCCAATGACTTATGCTACGATGAAGGATGAGGTGGAAAAAACAATACAATTACTTGGTCGGACGGGTATTGCCAAAGGTGACCGGGTAGCCATTTTGAGTGGTAATATGCCTAATTGGTGTATTGCCTATTTTGCTATTACAAGCATGGGAGCTGTTGCGGTTCCCATTCTTCCCGATTTTCACCCGGAAGAAGTACAGAGCATACTGGAACATTCGGGCAGTAAAATAATTTTTGTTTCCCGTAAGTTACAAGCAAGTATTGCCGGTTTTGAAAGTAAAACGTTGACTCATAGAATAGCAATTGAGGATTTCGCGATTTTATCCGGAGAATTGACTGATGAACCATTGGCTGCATCAGAACAAGTAAAAGATACTGATACTGCTTCCATTATTTATACTTCCGGTACAACGGGCCGTTCAAAAGGGGTTGTATTGAGCCATCACAACATTATTTTCGATGCGGAAATGTGTCTGACCATACAGGCTGTAAATAAGGACGATGTGTTTCTATCCATCCTGCCGTTGTCGCATGCTTATGAAAACACTCTCGGATTTATCCTGCCCATCATGCAGGGTTCTTCTATTTACTATCTCGAAAAACCGCCAACAGCAAGTATATTGATACCTGCTTTGAAAAAAATACGACCAACGACAATGCTGAGTGTTCCGTTGGTGATCGAAAAAATATACCGCGGGCAGGTCTTACCCAAGTTTACTCAGAAAAAATGGATGAAAGCATTATACGAACATGTTGTACCATTTCGTAAATTAATGCATTACTTGGCTGGGAAGGAATTGAAGAAAACCTTTGGCGGGCGTTTACGTTTTTTCGGAGTCGGAGGAGCCAAGTTGGATGCAGTGGTAGAACGGTTTTTACTTGAAGCCCGTTTTCCTTATGCTATTGGTTATGGCCTAACCGAGACGGCTCCCCTGATTGCAGGAGCTAATCCGTCGCAAGTTATATATCAAGGTGTAGGGCCAGTGTTATGCGGCGTACAAATGAGGATCGATCAGCCGGACCCCAAAACAGGAATTGGCGAAGTGGTTGCCAAAGGTGATAACGTAATGAAAGGTTATTATAAGGACCCAGAACTAACCGAAAGCGTTTTCACCGACGATGGTTGGTTTCGTACCGGCGATTTGGGATGCTTCGATAAAAAAGGTCGCCTCTATCTCAAGGGACGTTTGAAAAACATGATTTTGGGAGCAAGCGGAGAAAATATTTATCCTGAAGATATTGAATCTGTTATCAATAACATCAACGGTGTTGTAGAGTCGCTGGTACTGGAAAAGAAAGGCAAATTAGTGGCTATGGTACACCTGAATATGGAAGAACTGGAAAAAAACTACCTGCAGATGCGTGCCGATGCTCTCCAATACATCAGCGAACGAAAAGAGGAATTCAACAAACAATTAGAGGTTTTTCTCGAGGAATTAAAGGAAAACGTCAACCACCGTGTCAACCGTTTTTCCCAAATCCATTCTTTCGTTGTGGTAACTACACCTTTCGAAAAAACCCCGACACAAAAAATCAAACGGTATTTATACAGTTAAATTGACAATTGAAAGTTGAATAACTGAATAACTGAATAACTGAAACTTCATCACACTTCATTCGTCACCTGTCACCAATTTGTCATTCTTAACTCTTAATTTTTAATTCTTAATTTCTTAAACGCTACTTAGTTTTCCGTATTTACAGGAATCTTTGCCGTTTCATTGCTTGTAAATATGCTTCCGAAGCATATTCATTATCCTTGCGGGTATAACGATTGTCGGTAAATACTTGGGCTAATGTTTCTTTTTGATTGATATCCAACAAATTTTTGGTTTGTTCCGAAGCTTCCAATCCGGCATATAACTGGTCGATATCTTCATTGGAATAATCGTGGTAGGTTTCGTTGTGGACAACTGCTTCCAGAGGAAGACGTCCGGTCAACGGCGGTTCTCCGTCGGGATAACCCACTACCAAAGTGGTGACAGGTATAACACCTTCGGGTAGTTTCAGAATATCGATGATTTGATCTGCATTGTACGTCGTGGTGCCTAAATAGCAGATACCCAACCCATATGATTCGGCAGCCAAAGCAACGTTTTGTGAAGCCAGAATGGTGTCAATGTTGGCGTTGCAGAACCACAACAGGTTATTGTAGCCCGGATCGGCTTTACGTGCCCTGCACCATTTGTTGAAACGGTTGACATCCGCACAGAAAGTAATCAATACCGGCGCCTGTAACACCATATCCTGCTTGAAATGTACCTCCCACAATTGCTTCCTCAATGTTTCGTCCTTGGTAACAATCATGCTGTATACCTGCATGTTTCCTGTGTTTGATGCACATATGCCAGCCTCAAGTATTTGCCGGAGAATATCATCCGGAATCGGTTTCGACAGGTATTTCCGTATGGAGCGATGATGTGCGATCTGTTCTTTGATGTTGTGAAGCATATTGTATGACAATAAATTAATTTTCCATGAATGACCCCGATCTGTTTCCAGGATCATAAATATTTCTCCGGCAAACATAAGTATTTTCTTGTAATCCGGTTATAAGCATATGGCTCATTCTTAAAATTCCCTCTGTACACTGCTTTCGGCGACTTCCATGGAAATTCTCCTCAGTTCTCCGTGTCCCTTGTTTACGAATATTAGGACACAGAGAGCCACAGAGGGCGCACGGAGAACCACAGAGATTTTAGAGCTCTATTCCGACCCTGTCAGCAGCTTCGCAGTCTGACAGGTCGTCACGCTTTTATTTGACAGGCCATTAACCAAACAACCCGGCATGGATGCCTTTTCCTGAAACAATCAGGGCCAATACCGGATCCGTAGCCGGCTAAACAGCCAGTAGAACAGCGGGAATAAACCCCGTATAACCCGGTCATCACAACAAAATAAAAAATATTTTACAATTTTTTCTTATCCCTATTGCACATTCCGGAGTAATGTTTTATATTTGCTCCGTTCGCGAATGCGAAATTGAACCCAAGTCTAACCCAGCGACGCCTGAGGGACGTCCAAATATGAAACCATCCCTCGTTGAGTATACTGTTTGAAACATCCGGAGTATGAAACTGCCGGATAGAGAGCCCCCGGAGGCGTGTAACGTTCACGGCCTCCTGCATGAGAAAACTTCCGGCCGGATAAAACCGCGAAGTATCAGAGTTATTTGCCAATCGATCCCTGCGGCCGTGGTGTGCTAAAGCATC
>JAVBNI010000201.1:0-3559 GCA_031551645.1 Bacteroidales bacterium
CAAGCATTGAAATACTGCCGTGAAGCATTGCAAATTGCCGAAGAGATAGGCAGTCCGCGCGAAATCTGCAACGTATCGATGGTTCTGTCCGACATATACCGTGAAATGGGCGACTACAAGGAATGCGAACAGACAGCGCTCAGGTCATGGGCTGCGGATTCGGTAACCCACGATGTTGCAGTGCAAACGGCCAAGACGCTTACAGTTGCTTACATTCATCTGGGCAAAAAAGACAAAGCCGAGTATTTTTTCCGCAAATACTATGATATATCGGCAGAAGGGAACGACAAAAGCCTTCACGAAAGCCTGGCGGATATGGAAGTGAAATACGAAACCGAAAAAAAGGAGCTTCGCATTACTTCATTGGAGAAAGAGCGGCGGCTGTATATTTGGCTTGCGGTGGCAAGCGTTCTGTTGGTGTTTGTTTCGGGAGTGGTATTGTGGCAAAAGATTAAAAACGAAAAGAAGAAAAGGCAATTGGCTGCGGCAAACGCCGTTCAGGATGGTGAAATGGGAGAACGGGAGCGCTTGGCAAGCGAATTGCATGACCGTTTGGGAGGAACATTATCGGCTGTTAAATCGGAACTGAACAATACCAAAGATGTATCGAGTATCAGCGGTAAATTGGATGAATGTATAGAAGAAGTCCGCCGCATCACACACAACATGATGCCTCTTTCGTTGCGGTTTGGAATAAAAGCGGCATTGGAAGATTTTGCAGCTCAATTTTCCAAGGTACGATTTCATTATTTCGGGGAAGAAACCAAAATAGGAAAAAGGATGGAATTTGTTATTTATTGTTGTGCTAACGAGTTGGTAACAAACTCTCTCAGGCATTCGGGTGCCGAATACATCAATTTGCAATTGATACAGGAAGAAAACCGGATTGCACTGATGGTTCAGGACGATGGCCGCGGATTTGACCAAAAATCGGTTAAACGAGGTATCGGGCTGAAAAACATTTACGACAGGGTTGCATCATGCAACGGGAAAATCGAAATTATAAGCGCTCCCGGCAAAGGAACAGAAACATCCATTGAATTTAAGCCTGAAAATATATGACAACACTGAATATCCTGGATGATCATAAAATGGTGGTAAACAGCCTGAGCAGAATGATCAATGACTCCGGCACGGCCCGGGTAACCACTGCATATTACGATATCGCGTCTTGCCGTGAAGGATTGGAGAAAGCAATCCCCGATATTTTATTGCTCGACATCGGATTGCCCGACGGAGACGGAGTAGATTTCTGTGCCGAGTTGAAAAGTAAATATCCCGGATTGAAAATGATCATGTTGACCACTTACAAAGAACTTAATATTGCCAAACGGGCTTTGCATAATGGAGCGCTCGGCTATATTTTGAAAAATGCGGAAATCGATGAAGTATTACTCGGTATAGAAACCGTCAGCAGCGGCGAACGGTTTCTTTGCGAAGAAATTGAGCTTCTTTTGAATAACAAGGCAAACAGGAATGAAAAAATCGTCTGGATATCGAACCGTGAAAAAGAGGATTTGGAATTAATCGCCGAAGGGCTTACATCCGACCATATTGCGGAACAACTCTCCATCCACAAGGATACCGTTAAAACATACAGGGATAACCTTTTTGCAAAAATGAAGGTTAAAAATATGGCAGAGTTGATCAAAAAGGCTTATGAGATGAGGCTGATTTGGTAACTAATCATTCAAAATATAGGAAACACTATTTGGTGGTGGTAAACATTATATCGAAACTTCCCCGGACTTCTATTTTCGATGTACCTGCCAGTTCAGGCAGATAGGGGGGAAGCGTATTTCTCCGCCACATATCCTCGATAGCGGCTGTGGGCATAACATCAGGAGTGTTGCTCGCCTTGTAGTGGAAAGTACCTGTCAAATGGACATGTACTAACGCATTTAACTTTTCATCAGCTTTGGTTTCGAACAGGGTGATGTTCATTCTGGCATAATCTTGGGTTTCTGCATTTTCTGTTTCAAAATATAAACGATAATACATCGAGCCGTATTTATCCTGCCATTTGTCGCCGTAGTGAGCATATGCGGCTACACCATCCTGTTCTTCTTTTTTTGTCGGATCGAATGTAAAAATCCCCGAAGTGAGCGTAATATCATCGTTCCCGAAGCCGATAGTAAAGAGGTTAAGTTTATTGTCCCTGAGCCCATAACAACCAATCGCAACATCCTCGCCTGTGATGTGGTAAGTGCCATTCTTTTCTCCCGAAACGGTTACATTCAGGTCGTTTACGAATGTATCAGGGTCTGGCTCTTTTATGTCGTCATCCATATCATCACCCTTGCTGCAGGCAACTGTAAAACACAAAAAGATGAAGAGGATAAAAGATGTAAAATGTATGGTTTTCATATAACAATTTGAATTGAAAGATGATGCAATTACAAAAAATGTACCAAAGCTTGATCAAAATAAAGATCAATAGCTTTTCCTATTGACAATCCGATTGCTTGTCGAGAATGTGTGCCGGCCGCATCACGGTGCCTTCGCCTGTCTGATAAGAGCTGCGATATGTAACAGCATCGCTTCGGGGATTTATACATGCAATTTGGGGCAATATCAGGGTTTAGCAAACAAGCGAACAAGAGCATAGCAGGGAAGGATTGTTCCATGTATTCTTGGAAAACTGACGAAGGAGAAACTACTGTAGCGGGTGGATGGAAAAGGATACTGTTTTATTTGCGTATTGAGTCATCTGCCGTTGGGGATGTATTTGAAGCCATCTCGTTTACCGACAAAATTCCCGGTAATAGTTTTGTAGTACCTCAAGGTTATAAGCAATCAGAGAAGTAGTATTCCGGGTAAACTATAAAGAAAACGTATCTGTAAACCGGAAAAAGATTTCTTATGAGATTTCCATTCACTATATCAACCCTTTCTATACGAATTTGAAAAAGGAGAAAGGGGAAAAGCCGTAGGCGGGTACGTATCAGGGAAAGCGGGCGCAGCCGCTTCTTTTTCAGGCGAAAACATCGCTTGGGTGGCGCTTGGCCGCAGGCCATAGCCAAACAGATAACGCGAATGATTTTAATTCATGGCCGATTGATCAACAACCGGCCATGTATGTTTTCATTCTCAATAAATACTTACAGGTTAAGGAATTGAAAATTCTCCTGTAACACTTCCTCCCCTCGTATCGGATATTTTTAAGGTATAAGTACCCGCACTTAAATTTTGGGTATTAATGGTACATGTAGTGCCTGCCTCCGCATTTACGTTAGTGGTGATCACCGGCAAACCGGATTTGCCGATCACCCTGATCGAAACAGCACCATAAGTAACTTTGAAGACAATCTCAATGTTATTGGAGTTTTGGTTCACTACAATCGGATCATCGTCAGAAGTGACGGGAGCCGAATTAACTCCGGTTGTTGCAGGACGTGATAATCTGCCGATCATCATAATTTTTGCATTTGTCTTCATCAAGGCCAGCTCTTTTGCCCCGGTAAATTCAAAACACAGGAAGCCAAATAAGGTCAGAATGACCATTCTTCTAAATAAATTTTTCATTGTGATGTGATTTAAATTGTTTTCA
Source organism: Bacteroidales bacterium (assembly GCA_031551645.1). Classification (GTDB taxonomy): domain Bacteria; phylum Bacteroidota; class Bacteroidia; order Bacteroidales; family UBA4181; genus JAIRLS01. Next base: position 3,551 of record JAVBNI010000201.1, read on the forward strand.
ACAAATTTA
>JAVBNI010000196.1:0-11803 GCA_031551645.1 Bacteroidales bacterium
ATCCGAGAAAATTGAATCGGCCAATTTTTCAAGTGCAAGGGTTTTGAGCACTTTTATCATATTTCCTTGCACTTAGGATAGAGAAAATGGTATTAAAAGCATTGATTTATAAAATATTATTACTTTTTCAGCAGACCCTAATCAACTTAACAGTAGTAATTTTTGTTTGTATGGCGCTAACAGGTTTAAAATCAACATAAAATACCTATTTGGCAGTGTCAGATGATGCTTTAAACCATTATACCCTACCCAATTGTTTTGCCAATCCGCCTTCCGACGTTTCTTTATAAAGACTGGGTAGGTCGTGACCGGTTTGGCGCATCGTTTCTACCACTTTGTCGAAGCTGATACGGTGTACACCGTCTGAAAGAGTCGAATATAAATTGGCGTCTAATGCACGGACTGCAGCAAAGGCATTGCGTTCAATACAAGGAATCTGTACCAGACCGCACACCGGGTCGCAGGTTAATCCAAGATGGTGTTCGAGGCCCATTTCGGCAGCATATTCTATCTGGGCCACACTTCCACCGAATAACTGGTTGGCGGCAGCGGCTGTCATGGCACAAGCCACACCAATTTCGCCTTGGCAACCTACTTGGGCTCCTGATATGGATGCGTTGGTTTTGACAATATTGGCGATCAACCCGGCTGTGGCTAATGCTTTGTGTATTTTGCTGTCGGAAAACTCGTAACTTTTGTATAGATGGTAAAGCACGCCCGGCAATACTCCGGACGAACCACACGTCGGCGCAGTAACGACTTCGCCTCCACCTGCATTCTCTTCGGATACAGCTAATGCATAAGCGTATACCAATGCCCGGCTTTTTAGTGAGGCCTTGTATCCTGCCGCCTTTACATGGTATGCTGCTGCTTTACGCTGTAAGCCTAATCCGCCGGGCAGGACACCTTCATTATCAAGGCCCCGTTCCACTGCCGCCTTCATCGTTTCCCATACTTCGGCAAGATATATCCATATGTCATCGCCTTCTTTTTCAAGAACATATTCCCAATAAGTCCGGCCCTGCTGTTCGCACCAGACAAGAATATCCTGGAGGGTCGACAAATTGTACACCTGAATGCTTTCCCTGCGCGCATGTCCTTCTTCAACAATTTCACCACCACCTATGCTGTATATTACCTGACTGTTGGTTATATTTCCGTTCTCGTCTAAAGCCTCGAATTTCATTCCGTTCGGATGGAACGACAGGAATACTTTTGGCTCCCAGAAGATTTCTACAGGATATGGAAACAATGTTTTGATGATGGCTACATCAGTTAGATGGCCTTTGCCGGTTGCCGCTAGGCTTCCGTATAGCGTTACCCGGAATGATTCGGCTTGCGAGTTGCCAATCATGAATTGTTCGGCAGCTAATTTCGGTCCCATGGTGTGGCTGCTCGACGGACCGAGTCCGATCTTGTATATACTGCGAATTGACTCCATAAAAAATATTTTACGGAAGCGAAGATAATCAAATAAACGATTAATTTTCACAGTTTATAAAATTCGCAAAATCCAAAAACCATAAAAATCATATCGTATTTTCATTTTATCCATTAACTTTGTCGACTCATTTTAAAAATTGATTATCAATTATATCATCAAATCAAAATTAAAATATCATATTTATGAAACCATCGCATATTGAGCACATTGGTATCGCTGTTAAAAGTATCGAAGAATCGAAGAAGTATTACGAAGAAGTACTTGGATTGGAGTGTTATAAAGTTGAAGAAGTGGCTGACCAGAAGGTGAAGACCGCTTTTTTTATGATCGGGCAAACCAAGATCGAATTGTTGGAACCTACTGACCCCGAGAGTACAGTGGCCAAATTTATCGAAAAAAGAGGCCAGGGTATTCACCACATTGCATATGCCGTCGAAAATGTGGATGAAGCTTTGCAGGAAGTTGAAGCCAAGGGCGTACAACTGATTGACAAAAAAGGCCGCAAAGGCGCTGAAAACATGAATATCGGTTTCCTGCACCCGAAATTTACCGAAGGTGTGCTTACCGAATTTTGCAGCAAGTAAATTCCATTTTTGATTTTCGATAGATGATTTTCGATTATTTGGCACCGTCGACCAAGGAAATCAAAAATTTAAAATCAAAAATTTAAAATCAAATAAATATCATGTCGCAACAAAGTAAAATTAAAGAACTGATTGACCTACGGGTCAAAGCCAAGCTGGGCGGCGGTGAGAAGCGCATCGAGTCGCAGCACAAGAAGGGTAAGCTCACTGCCCGCGAACGTATCGACCTACTGCTGGACGAACGTAGTTTCGAAGAATTTGACATGTTTGTCACCCACCGGTCGCACGATTTTGGATTGGAAAACGAAACATACCTGGGTGATGGCGTGGTAACCGGTTACGGAACCATTGATGGCCGCCTGGTTTATGTTTATTCGATGGATTTCACCGTGTTCGGCGGATCGCTGAGCGAGACATTCGCCAAGAAAATCTGCAAAGTGATGGATCAAGCCATGAAGGTTGGCGCCCCTGTTATCGGGCTGAACGACTCGGGTGGCGCGCGTATCCAGGAAGGCGTACAGAGCTTGGCCGGTTATGCCGAAATTTTCCAGCGCAATATTATGGCGTCGGGTGTTATCCCACAGATTTCAGCTATTTTCGGGCCCTGTGCCGGCGGTTCGGTGTATTCGCCCGCACTTACCGACTTCATCCTGATGTCGAAAGAGAACAGCTACATGTTCGTCACCGGGCCTAAAGTGGTGAAAACAGTGACCAACGAAGTTGTTACCGATGCCGAACTGGGTGGTGCGATGGTGCATGCATCCAAATCGGGTGTGACCCATTTCGTGGCCGACACCGAGGAAGAAGGTATCATGCTGATCCGCAAGCTGCTCAGTTTTATGCCACAGAATAATCTCGAAGATCCTCCATTGACAGTCTGTATCGATCCGATCGACCGTCTGGAAGACAGCCTGAATGCAATTATACCGGACAATCCCAATAAACCATACGACGTAAAAGATGTCATCCACGGTATTGTGGATAATAACGAATTTATGGAAGTGCATCGCCATTATGCACCCAACCTCGTGATAGGTTTCGCACGGTTCAACGGCACTTCCGTAGGTATCGTAGCCAACCAGCCCAAGTATCTGGCCGGTGTGCTCGATATCAATGCATCCCGTAAAGGCGCACGTTTTGTACGCTTCTGCGACTGCTTCAACATCCCCATCGTAACGCTGGTGGACGTACCGGGTTTCCTCCCGGGAACGGCACAGGAATACGGCGGGATTATCATACACGGAGCTAAATTCCTGTTTGCTTACGGCGAAGCTACTGTGCCGAAGGTAACCGTAACGTTGCGCAAATCGTACGGCGGTGCACACGACGTGATGAGCTGCAAGCAATTACGTGGCGACATCAATTATGCATGGCCTAATGCCGAAATAGCAGTGATGGGCGCCAGCGGAGCCACTTCGGTATTGTTTGGCCGCCAGATCGCAGGCATTGAGAATGAGGAAGAAAGATCTAAATTTGTTGCCGACAAGGAGCAGGAGTATACCGACAAGTTTGCCAACCCTTACGTTGCAGCCAAATTCGGTTTCATCGACGATGTGATCGAGCCGCGCAACACTCGTTTCCGCGTGATCAGGGCTCTGCAGTCGTTGGCAACCAAGAAGGATACCAATCCGCCCAAGAAACACAGCAATATTCCCCTGTAATAAATAAGTCTCCCCCAACCCCTCCAAAGGAGGGGAGTTGCACGTTAACCACAACCGGTGAGTCACGCGGCTCCCCTCTCTTTGGGAGAGGGGTTGGGGGAGAGGCTTCCTAAAATTGATTCAGTATGAAGAAAATAATAAAACCAATAATTACAGGGTGGATTGTATTGATGCTGTTGCTCCCGGAAATGCCTGTTGCAGCGCAGGATACAACGCAGACTCAACCTGTTTTCGAAGCGTATGATCCGTTGATCCCGCAATTGTTTGCCTTCGACAAGAAGAATGACATTTTTGCCGGTATCAATAATGTCGACAATAAAATTGTACTTCTCCACCGTAAAGGCGACCAACTGGAAATCTATGCCGATTACCTGGTGGATGTGGTTCTGAAACGCCACGACACGCACCATATTTATCGTCCCAAGAGTGTTGCAATATATGACGATTACGTAGTATTCCTTGCTTCGCACCGTGACAGTTGCTATATGGCTGTGCTCGATATGAAAGGGAAAGAAGTAAAAAAACTGAAATTCCCCGGCGAAGCAAGCGCTTTCAGCTACAGCCCGTCGGCCAAGGAACTGTATATTGCCGGCGAAACGGCTACCGGGTTCGACGTGATTGCATTGGATGCCAGTCGCGGTATGAAAAACCTTGATCTGCAACATGCTGCCGCCAAGCATTACCGTAAACCCCGGTTGTCCGAAGTCATCGCTGTGGAAGACCCGTGGGGTGTAGGTATGGCTGCGGTTGCCATGAGTGTGGTATTCCTTGCGTTGTTGTTGCTTTATTTGGTATTTAAAAATGTAGGGAAAACCCTGATAAGGGTACAGGATCGTCGCCGGCGCAAAAACGAAGAAATCGCGACTGTTCCCACCGGTGTTTCGTCCAAAGACATCAGCGGCGAAGTGTATGCAGCTATTACGGCAGCGATCCACCTCTACAACGAGGAGTTGCACGACGAAGAAAATACCGTGTTGACCATCAACAAAGTGTCGCGGGCATACTCACCTTGGAGTTCGAAGATTCACGGGTTAAATACATATTTTAATAAGAGGTAGGAGCCCCACCCCCTAACCCCTCCCCCTGAGGGAGGGGGAACGTGCTTCTCAAAGTACAGGGGGATATCACCTTAAATAATCTATAAAAGAATAATCAAATCAATGAAGCCTCTTTTGCAGTAATATCCTTGCAAAGCGCACTCGCCCCCTCTCCCAAGGAGAGGGGGATGGGGGGTGAGGCTTATAAATAATTTGCATAATGAAAAAATATAAATTCACCATCAATGGTACCAATTACGCTGTTGAAGTCAATAGTGTTGAAGACCAAACCATAGAACTGAACGTGAACGGCACTCCTTATACGGTACTTGTTGATAAGGAGATCAAACAAACCAAAACCCCGAAATTGATGCGTTCGGTAGCTGTTCCGTCTACTGACCAGGGTGCTGCGGTAAAGACCGCCGCCAAAACGGGTACCATCAAATCGCCGCTCCCGGGAACGATCCTTGAAATCTTTGTGAAACCGGGCGAAAAAGTGACTGTTGGCCAGCGCGTGCTGATGCTCGAAGCCATGAAGATGGAAAACAATATCGAGTCGGACAAGGCCGGCACGGTTACCGAGGGGAACGTTTCCAAAGGTAGCTCTGTGATGGAAGGCGACGTGTTAATCGTAATAGGAGAATAAGATTATGATAACACTTCAAGCTTCCTCCGGGTTCTTCGACTTTGTGAAGACCCAGATGGTTCAGTTCTTTGAATACACTGCGTTTGCGAATTTCACATGGGGACATTTGCTGATGATTTGTATAGGTTTGATTTTTATCGCCCTCGCCATCATCAAGGAATATGAACCATTACTGCTGATCCCCATCGGGTTCGGCATCATTATCGGTAATATCCCCTTCTTTCCCGGATTGTCCATCGGCATCTATGAGAAAGGCAGCGTATTGAATATTCTCTACCATGGCGTGCAGAACGGGTGGTATCCGCCATTGATCTTCCTTGGTATCGGTGCGATGACCGACTTTTCGGCGTTGATATCGAACCCCAAGCTAATGCTGATCGGTGCAGCGGCGCAATTTGGTATTTTTGGCGCTTATGCAGCCGCATTGTTGCTGGGTTTCACTCCTGCCGAAGCAGGCGCTATCGGCATCATCGGCGGTGCTGACGGTCCTACGGCTATCTTCATCTCATCGAAATTAGCTCCCGACCTGATGGGTGCCATTGCAGTATCGGCATATTCGTATATGGCATTGGTTCCGGTAATTCAACCACCTATTATGCGGTTGCTCACCACGCACAAGGAACGCCTGATCCGCATGAAGGCTCCGCGCCAGGTATCTAAAACTGAGAAGATACTCTTCCCGATCATTGGTATCCTGCTCACCTGTTTCATCGTTCCGTCGGGCTTGCCCCTGCTGGGTATGCTGTTCTTCGGCAACTTGCTGAAAGAAAGCGGCGTTACCAAACGTTTGGCTACCACAGCCAGCGGTCCGCTCATCGACATCGTGACGATCCTCATCGGTCTTACAGTGGGCGCTTCCACGCAAGCAACCTCTTTCCTCACCGCCAAATCCGTCGGTATCTTCGGGTTGGGAGCTGCATCGTTCATTATTGCTACTGCGGCTGGTGTTTGCTTTGTGAAGTTCATTAATCTCTTCCTGAAAGACGGCAAGAAAATCAACCCGCTCATCGGTAACTCCGGTGTATCGGCTGTACCCGACAGCGCCCGTGTGTCGCAAGTCGTAGGCCAGGAATACGACCGTACCAACCACTTGCTGATGCATGCCATGGGGCCGAATGTGGCCGGTGTGATCGGTAGTGCAGTAGCGGCAGGTATCCTGTTGAGCTTCCTGTACTAATGCGTCAGAACGTTCATAACGTTGGAACGTTTATAACGTTTTGGAGATTTGTAATAATAAAAACCCTCTGTCCTTTTTGGGCAGGGGGTGTTGCGTTTATAACGTTCACAACATTTGAAGATTTGCGGAAATCTGCGAAATCTGCGGGAAATAACTAAAAAACCCCGGAAATTCAAGCATTTCCGGGGCCTTTATACATTTTTCAATAAAAATCACTTGTACTGGGCAGTAATCTCTTTTTTCCTCTGTTTTAATGACTTTTGCTGATCGTCAAGATCTTTTTGTTTTCTTTTCAGATCGCTCATTTGTTTTTTGATATCATCCTGCTGACCTTCGAGATCACTGTTTTGCTTATCCACTTCTTTCAATTTTTGGTCTCTTTCGGCTTTTAATCTCGATTTTTCCTGCTTATCAATCTTATTGATTGTACCATCCCAATTGATGGGATCTTTAGCCTTAACAGCTTCTACCTGTTCGGGAGACAATACTGCTGCCAACTGGGCATCTCTTTCACTCTTTGTAGCGTGTACGCGAGACTTTTTTTCTTCTGCTGTCATCGTAGGATGTTTCACAACATCGTTGTGAGACTTTTCCATTTGTTTATGAATATTTTTAACCTTTTTTTGCTGATCCTTATTCAGAGGAGCTGCAGTTTGGCAAAAAATATTCCCTGCCATAAATACTAAAAGTCCAATAAAAACAATCTTTTTCATGTATGTTTTGTTTAAAAATTATTTGGCAAATATATAAGTTTTTTGATATTTCACATGCAGTGTGTTTATTTTATTTGCATCTAATATAATGTAAGTCATTGGCAATATTGCAAAATATAAGACTTATCCCATAAAACACCCGTCAGTCATGAAAGCGATTTTATTCATCATTTTATTAGCTTTTTTAATGCTTGAAGTAGCTATTATGTTCAGGTGATAGATTTCTATATCTATACCTTTGATACGATTAAGGGAGATCAACTATCGGTTTCGGTTTATCCGGATTTCAGATGAATTGTTGATCGTAACAAAATCAACGCCCGTTTATTTAAATACTTTCAAAAACTCTTCCTTATATGCCGGTGATATTTCCACTTCGGCACCGTTGTTGAGCGTTACGTAACCGCCGGCACCCTTATGGTACGAGCGGACATGGTGTATATTGATGATATGCGATTTGTGTACACGGATAAAAGGAAACGGTAAGATTTCTGAAAAATGTTTCAGGAAGCGGCACACCATCTTTTTACTCCCATCGGCCAGGTACAGGTCGGTAAAGTTACCATTACCCTGTAGCCTCGTAATTTCCTCCATCTTCACCACTTCGAAACCTTCGAGCGTGGGGAGGATTACCTGTCGCCGTTCGGGTTGCGGTTCGCGAAAGTTTTCTAACACTATCCGGTTACGGTTGAATTGTTCCTCGCGGATCAATTGCTGTTGCACTTTATTTACCGCTACAATCAATTCTTCAATACTGACGGGTTTCAGCAGGTAATAGGCTGCGCTTTGGTTGAGCGCTTTCAGTGAATATTCGGAGAATGCAGTGACGAAGATCGTCTCGAAATAAAGATCGCGACACGCCTCCAGTACATCAAATGCATTGCCGAACGGCATCTCCACATCCAGAAAAACCAGTTGGGGTTGCAAATCGTGTAGCAACGGTACAGCTTCCTTGAAATTCTGCGCTTCGCCTGCAATTTCTATCTGCGGACAGTATTTGTCTAAATAATTGCGTAGCACTTCGCGGGCTGCCGATTCATCTTCTACAATAACGCTCCGGATCATCTTGAATGGGTGATTTTAGGTTGGCCAATGGTTAATTTGACGATTACTCCCTTTTCCGGTTCTTCTTTATCTGTTATGGTCAACCGGATATTTGTTTTATACAAATCGTTCAGTAATTTGATGCGTTCGGTGATGTTGGTCAGTCCGCGGGAGTTGTGTACTTTCTGGTTCCGGGTTTTGATCTGTTTGCTTTGTTCCAATCCGATACCGTTGTCGTCGATGGTGATGTGCAGCGTGTTATCCTGTAATGCTAAGCCAAGCTTCAACAGACCTTTGTCCTCACGGTAACGCAGGCCGTGCCATATGGCATTTTCCAGGTGAGGTTGTATCAACATGCCGGGAATGTATATGGCTTCGGTGTCCATGTTTTCGTCTATTGAAATTTTGTAAGAAAACTTTTCATGGAAACGGAGTTGTTCCAGGTCTAGGTACTCACGCAACTGTTCAATCTCAATGTTCAGGCGGACGAAGTCTTTGCCTGAATTTTCCATGATATTGCGCATCAACCGCGAATATGAGATCAGGTATTTATTGGCTTCCAGTTCGTCGTTTTGTGCGATGAATTGGTTAACGCTGTTCAGGCTGTTGAAAATAAAATGGGGATTCATCTCGCGGCGCAATGATTGCAGGGCAATTTTTTTGTTGCGGATGCGGATGGTATACCATGCTTTGGCAATCAGCGTTACGAACAACAACATCAGAACAATAGATGCTACCAATACATAATTGAATCGGTTGGTACGTTGGAGAAGCTGGTCTTTGAGTGTCCGTTCATTTTCCAACTGCTGTATCCGTTCTTCTGTGGCCTGGAATAACTTGATATCCACCAGCGAGCTGTCGGCCCGGATCATATTTTCGAGGTTGTCCAAAAAATTGCGGTACAATTCCATGAGTTTCCCGTTGCCGCCGTTTTTGCGGTACTGGTCGGCCAGTAATTCAAGGCTGCGTTTGGCCTCGAAAGTCTGCCCGTTGGCAATAGCCAGGTTATACGCCTGCATGAGCGTTGCCATCCCCTGGTCGGCTTTGTCGTCGATAAAATAGACATGCGATAACGATTGTAATCCCCTGATTTCGGTTTTCACATCTTTTATTTCCTGCGCTTTTTGTACTACTTCCATATTGAGGTCAATGGCTTTTTCGAGTTGATTGTCGGCCACATATGCCTTTGCCATTTCACCTTTGATTTTAAGCGCTGTGGGTTCTTCTTCCGGTAAGTTTTCCAAGGCTTTTACATAGTTACTGATAGCTTCACCGCTTTGATTCATTTGCAGCTTATTCTCGGCCAATTGTCGATAGGCAGTCGATTTTTCTTCGGTTTTACCTTTTTCGTCGAGCAACATGATATTGCTTTCGATAAATTTCGACTGTGCAGCAGGATTTGACAGGTTGCGAAGCCGGTTGGCATCGTTGAGATTCAATTGCTTAGTCGCTTGATCAGAAGCGTTGTTGGCAGCAGTTTCATAATATCCTATGGCTTCATCGAATTTGTTTTGTAGTTCTTTTACCCGTGCCAGTTCGCGATTGACAACCGACATTTTGGCTTTTTTACCGAGTCGCGTATAGATATCTAAGGCGCGTTGCAGGTATTCTTCCGCTTTGGTATACTCATTTCTGTTGATGAGACTTTTGGCTAATTCCTCGTATTCTTCAGCGATTTTTTCGTCGGATTTACCTTCATCCAATGACTTTGACAGCTTCGAAGCCGACTTCCTGAGGCTGTTGGAACTACTGGGTAACAACTGTTGTTTGCGTACCAATACTGTGTCGGACGTCTGCGCCATTACGGGCCAACAAGCCAGCAACAGAAATAACAGATATAATAATATATATTTCATCTGGATGATTAACCATGCAAATATCTGTCTTTATTTTCAATAATCTAACATCGACCACCAATTGAATTTTATGTTTCACCAAGCCGGGAACAGGTTTCACCCAGTCAGGACAAAATGTTGTTTTTCCGAGGTATACATTTGCAACATCAAATCATAAACTTAAAAAAATATTGATCATGAAAACATTATTATCCGTCGGTATTGTTCGTCATGAATAGTTGCCAGTGTAATCGAGCATCGGAAGCCGGTAAGCAAGAGGTTGCTCCTGTCAAAAGTGCGGCTAAAATACAGGTTGCCCTGTTGCTTGATACTTCTAACAGTATGGATGGCTTGATCGACCAAGCCAAGTCGCGTCTTTGGAATATAGTCAATACTCTGACTACGTTGAAATACAAGGGTGGAGAGCCGACGATAGAGATTGCGCTTTATGAATATGGAAATAATGCTTTATCCGAACAATCGGGCTATATCAGGCAACTTACGCCGCTTACTACCGACCTCGACTTGATTTCGGAAATGTTGTTTGCCCTGAAAACCTGGGGAGGTTCGGAATATTGCGGAGCAGTGATTGGCGATGCTGTTGGTAAGCTCGATTGGGGAAACCAGCCTTCGGATATGAAACTTGTTTATATTGCCGGTAACGAGGAATTCAACCAAGGCGAAATTGATTACAAAACATCTGTTGCAAATGCTCTAGACAAAGATATATTTGTAAATACAATCTATTGTGGCGATTACCAAATGGGTATCCGGGAATTGTGGAAAGACGGCGCCGATCGTGGAAAAGGCAAATATTTCAATATCAACTCCGATGAAAAAGTACGCCATATCGCTACTCCTTACGATGATCGTATCAGTCAATGTAATGAACGGTTGAATGCGACCTACATTGCTTATGGCTCAAAGGCTGAATCGAAAAAAATGAATCAGGCAGCCCAGGACAAAAATGCGGCAGCAGTATCATCGTCCAACTATGCCGAACGAGTGGTGAGTAAGTCGAAAGCAGTGTACAAAAATGATTCGTGGGATCTGGTGGATAAAACTAAAACTGATAGTAAAGCGCTGACAAAAGTAAAAAAGGAAGAGCTTCCGGCTGAACTTCAAGGAAAATCGGAGGCCGAATTGAAAGTTATTGTCGACCAAAAGTCAAAGGAGCGTACGACCATCCAAAAGGAAATTGCTGATTTAGCTCAAAAACGCGAACAGTATATTGAAGATGAGCTTAAAAAACAAGGGAATAATGTGCAGGACGACCTGGGTAATGCAATTAATTCGTCAATTGTGGCTTTTGCCAACAGTAAAGGTTATGAGATAAGGTAATTAATAGGCAGTTAGTTACTATGTCAATGTGGCTATTATAATAAATACGAATGACCTATCGGGTCTCAAAGTATCTGATAGGTCTTGTATCCGGGAAAATGTCATGCAACTATTTGAATGACGAAACCCTCAACGAAATTAACCTTTTGCTCGCCGCAGATAAATACATTGCGGAAATAAATTATTCGGTATAGGCGTTTAAAGCTCACTAATTATTTTTTTAATTTTCTGCGGATTGGCTCGAATTTAATCATTCTGCAAATTAGGTTGTCAAAAACAGTATCCATGTGGTTGCGTCTATTGTATCTGTAATGGTATTCA
>JAVBNI010000188.1:0-5118 GCA_031551645.1 Bacteroidales bacterium
GATGAATACCATTACAGATACAATAGACGCAACCACATGGATATTGTTTTTGACAACCTAATTTGCAGAATGATTAAATTCGAGCCAATCCGCAGAAAATTAAAAAAATAATTAGTGAGCTTTAAACGCCTATACCGAAAACATAAAAACCACCAATTATGGTGGTTTTTATTAACCCAAACTATATACCTTTAACTAAGAAGGGATATGATGTAACCATCCTTGCAAGGGGCAATCGGTTAAATGAGATTCAAAAAAACGGCCTGATACTCATCAATGACCTGACCAATAAAAGGTTGGATATTGATGTTCATGCAATTGACAACTTGAATGAAAACGATGTATATGACTATGTGATTGTTGCAGTTCAGAATACACAGATAGGTGCGATTCTGCCTGTGCTTTCAAAAAATAAATCGCATGCAATTGTTTTTGCTGTGAACAATCCGTTAGGGTACGACCAATGGATAAAAGCTGTCGGGTACGAACGTATTATGATCGGATTCCCTTCTGCGGGAGGAGAGCGGGTAGACGGGAAAGTGTATTATTTTATCGGAACAGGACTTGCAAAATTGTTCCAGTCGACAACATTTGGCGAGCTAAACGGAGAACGCACGCCAAGATTGCGCACTTTGGTAAGAATATTCAAGGATTCGGGATTTTCTCCAACTATCGGCACCAACATGGATGCATGGCAAAAAACACACGTAGCTGTTATTTTACCGGTCGCGGATGCGCTTTATAAATACAATTCCAATAACTATGCTCTTTCTGGATCGTATAACACTTTAAAACAAATGATACTTGCGACGAGAGAATGTTTTGGCATGTTGAAATCATTGGATATAGGCATCGAACCAAAGAAATTAAATTTCTATTACCTGCCTTTGTTTTTACTCGTTCCTTTGTGCATGCTGATCATGAGAACAAAAATTGCAGAATTTGCCATGACAAGGCATGCGATGGTGGGAAAAGAAGAGATGATAGCTTTGAAAAAACAATTTGAGTCATTAACAAAAGACTCAAAGCCGCTTAAATGTCTTGATACGTTTTGAATTGAAGTCCTTTTCTCTACTATTTGTGTCCTGTCGGCATGATGTTCTTCAAAATCGTGCTATATTCCGCTTATCGTGTTTTCCGGTAAGGTGGCATACCTGACGGCATGCCACTTCAATATCAAATTACAGCAACATCTAATTAGGAATGAACTGGGAACCAACATTGTTATTGATTAAAAAACTTTCCGTATTGCCGCCTTTATCTATCATCATATCCTTCAAATAACCATTATAGAATGCGTTTGCTGTTACAATACTACAGGAATTATCCTTCAGCCAAAAGGCATAGTTTGGCGAGTAAGTACCACGACCACCATCATCTCTGCCGGCAGCCCCGGTATTACCGGTTACAGAAATACCTTTGCATCCTTGTATAAGCATTTGGCAGGATTCGCTCAAACCTTCCTGCAATTTTTCGGCATTTTTCCCATTGCGGCGGAACACATTACCGGTAAAAGCTCCATCGCGGATATTATTTGCATAGATCGCTGCTCCCGAATTGCGATCGAAGCAATTACCTGTCACGTTCCAGGCATCGCCACCGGAGAGATACAAACCGTATTCATTATTCCATTCCACACGATTAGCCGTGAACATAACGGTAGACCCGTTGACATCAGTGGCAAAACCGCTTTTCCCATTGCCGGAAAATTGATTATCGGTCACAAAGCCATCCCAACCCTGAATACACACCCCATGTCCTCCGTTGGACTTAAATATGCTATGCCTGATGATAAACAACCATATTCTCAAGAGATACACCCCATGTCCTGAAAAATGATGTATACTCACATCATCAATCACAGGTGAATTTTCACTTTTGGTGTATTCGGTTGCATGGTTTTGAAATATGCCATGTTGAATTTTTTGAGCTTTGGGATTACCTCGCAGGAATATACCTCGAATGTGGCCTCCGTAAGCTTCAGTAATATTAAGGACACAATCAGCATCTTCACTATCTATAGTCAGTACCGCACCAGCGTCAGGACCATACGCCCATTGTGGTTCGGCCAGTATTGTGGTATATGGGTGAACTTTCAAGTTGTGACACCTATAGTTCCCAGAGGGAAAATACGCTGTTCCCTGCTGTTTACCTGCTGCATCTAATGCTTTTTGAATAGCGTAACTATCGGATGTTTTTCCATCGCCTTTCGCACCAAAATCTTTAACATTGAAAACTGAAGAGTTTTGCGCGCCAACGCTCAGTTGCTGCCCATGGACGGAAGATAATGACGCCATCAATCCTGCAGAAGTTAAAACTCCTAATCCTTTGATAAAATTACGTTTAGTTGAATCCATAAATTAATTATTTGATTTTGGTTATTGTATTTTTTGAAGTTCATTAAAATGAAACGATTTTTCCGCGCAATAAAACATTGTGTTGCCGGTTATGTTGCAGATGAGAAACTTACATCTCAAATGAAACATCTTTGGAAAAAGTAATCATTAGAAATCCCAGACAACTTCGAAGCCCAAATTTAAAAAGACTTTTGAACCTACCAAATCAACTTCATCTCATATCCCTTTTTTACCGCTTCGGGAGTGTTTTTGGCGTTAAGTTTAATGAGCAGATTTCTGCGGTAAGTTCTTACGGTTTCTTCTTCGCGATGAATGAAATTCGCAATCTCTTTGGACGTATAACCTTCGGCAATGTATTGTAAGATTTCCTTTTCACGCTTGCCGAGCCAAACAATCTCTTCGTTTCTTTTTTCGATCAGCAGCAGGTTTATCTCTTCGCAAAGGAATTGTTCACCCCGGCTTACCGTTTCGATGCCGATAAGCATCTCTTCGCTCTCGGCGTTTTTCAATATATAGCCGAGTGCGCCGTTGTGCAAGGCTCGTTTGGCGATACTGAATTCCTTGTACGTGGTCAGCATGACAACTTTCAGTTCGGGCCAGGCTTTCTTTATTTCGGCACAAAACTCCGTCCCGTCGCCGTCGGGTAACCCGATATCGAGCAACAGAATGTCGGGAAGCGTCTCTTCCAACCCCTGGCGGCAGGATTTCAGATCGTAATATACACCTGTAATCCGGGCTATGCCCGATTCGGTTATCAACTTACTCAGGCTTTCTACCACCATTTTGTGGTCGTCTACGATTTGCAGGTTTATCATGGTTCAGGTATTAAGTTCTCTACAATAGACTTTATATAAATTAGCCGGAAAGATGTCTCCACGCGTAAACTCGTACCTCGTTTACTTGGTACCAATGACATGTTTATGTAAGATTTTGATTTTCAATTATTATATAATTGTGTTTTTTTGCTAAATTAGCTAAAGCGTATAATTCTTTTTGCTTCAGTTGTTCGGTGTATTTTAGCACTCCTTGTTCCACATAATCCATGCCTTTTGTGAGCGCATTGTAGTAAGCTTCGGCTATTTTTCGAGCACCTGCTTTAACAGCAATAGGAGCTCCCTTACGTCCCTTTAGTCGCTTCATAAAGGCACCGATTGCATTGTGTTTACTGGCTAATAAACTTTGAGCCGATTGCCGGAAGATCTCTCCTGCATAGTTGGATTTGTATGGTACCCTTCTTTTCATTTTCCCGCTTTGTTTGTTTTTAGGACTTAGCCCCAACCAACTCACAAAGTGTTTGACGGTGGGAAAACGACTCATGTCCGAACCTGTTTCACCCAACAGGCGCAGCATAGTCACATCATTGATACCGGCGATCGTTGTTAAGTTTATTCCCCCGTAAAGCCGTACCATTTTCCCATGCAGGTCTTCAATGCCGGGATTGTGATGCCTGGCAGGGTTACCGGTACTTGGAACGGCAACCTCCGGTTTTTGGTCACACATATGCGATAGAAGTCTTTCTATTTCTTTTTCCATTGAAGCAATGGAGCGTTGATGTTCTTCCCACAAGCGTAGGTTCTCTTGTAGCAGGAGCAGATAATGGGCACTATAATTCCCCTGCAAAGATTTCTTCACCTCTTCTGCTTTGTCGCGCTGAATACGCAGGTGGCATAGCGAGAGCAACTTTTCTCGATCCCGCTCGCCGGCGATGATGGCTTTGATTACTTTTAGACCGCTTGCTCCGTGTATCTGGGTAAGGACATTTTTCAATTTGATATTCATTAACTCCAAATATTTTTGCATTTTGTTGACGTAGGTACTACCCATTTCTATCAAATCCGCCCGTTCGCGAACCAGCATCCGCAGTTCTTTCAGGGCGCCCTCCGCTACGATACTTTCCCGCAGCAGTCCGGCCGTAAAAAGTCGTTGGATCCACTGGCTATCCTTTACATCGCTCTTACGACCCTTTACCTGTTGTGTTTCGCGAGGGTGAACCAAACAGACTTTAATGCCGGAATCTTCCAAAATAGCGTATAAACTCATCCAGTATACTCCCGTGCTTTCCATGGCTACCGAGGTGATGCCATTTTCTTTCAGATAATGGCAACATTGGTGATAATCCTCCGTAAAGGTTTTAAAACTTACTACTTGTTGGCCATCAATGGAAACAAAAATCTCTCTTGAACCGATATCTATACCGGCTCCATGCGCATGAATTTGCTCAAAATTAATTACCTTTGACATACTTTTTCCGTTTTTTAATAACTCATGGCGGGAAGGAGGAACATTTGTAAGGCATGCTACCAAGCGGGAATAATCCTTCTGTAAAAAGGATTGTATCACCAAAATTTGTTCTGCCATCCTTCGTAGCAAGATTCGACAACAAGCATTGTAGGCATTAAACCAAAAACTGCTATGACCATGAGCTTTTTTCGCTTAAAGGTACGGTTATTTCTGTCATCTCTGATTGTTTCGACATGACGGCAATAAGTCATGTCGACCGAAGTTTGCGCAGCATACGGAGTGGAGACATCTTTTTGATCGATCAGGAAGTAACGACATAAAATTCTAATTTATATAATATCCGATGTATAATCGATATTTTCATTCTGATGTTGCATATTTGATCATACCTGTCCGAACAATCTCACTAATGTTTTATTTTTGAAACAATTCCATCTGATTGTCAGCGTTTTTTGCATCAAAACTCGAGAGAAAGCTGTTTTAAATTTTCTTTCGATCCAACCGAAGAAAACAAATCCGG
>JAVBNI010000278.1:0-14241 GCA_031551645.1 Bacteroidales bacterium
ATGTTTCACAGGCTTTACTTCATGCTGCCGGGCAAAGTCCAGTGCCTGTTGCGAGGGATGGTCCCGGAGCAGTTCCCTGAAGAGGTGTGCCGCATTCCTGGCTGCGTTCAGCGGTACGCGGAAGAACCGGAAATGTGTCGGGTCATTGGCCTGGCGGAGGTAGTTCGATACGAAGTTTGCGAGGATGTTTCCTTTATCGATCCTTAAGAAAGGCTGATCATCAGTCTTTTCATCGAAAGGTGCCGTCTTGCCTTTTTCATCCTTTGCCGCGCTGATGGTTTTCTTTTCCATGTCCATCACCAGCAGGATGTCCGACAGCTGATCCAGCGGTTGCGGGATTTTTGGGGACGTTCCGTCCCTGATCTTGTTTTCTTGATCCATACAATTTTTGTTTTTGGGTTGATGAATAATTGATCGACCCAAAAGTATGGTGTAAAATATTGTATTGTAGTTTGTTGACGGCCTATGTGTTCATTTGTCGTCGTTTTTCTCCGCTGTTAAAAAACGGGATAGAGAGTTCGTTTCCATAAAGACAATTCAACTGGTACTTTTTTTGCTCCGGAATAATTGTTTTTGTAGATTTGCATTTAAAATAAAAGACATGAAAACGTTAACCTTGACCATCAATGAACAGACGAAGGAAGGAAACAGCCTGTTGGCATTCCTCAAATCGTTGGATTTTGTGACGGTTCACGAAACCGGGAATGATGTTCTTTCGGGAAAGCAAGCGGCGTCGGAATGTGGCGCTGTCCCGCTGGAAACCTTCATATCTGAACTACACCGCAAGGTCGATACCCACTTTGCTGCCGGCAAACGATGAAACGTGTTGAAGTAGCAAGCAATGTGATGGAGCGGCTGGACGAATTGTTCAACTACATTGTTCGTGAATACAAGGCTCCTGATACAGCCCATAACTACATTGAGGAAATAAACGAATTCCTGCAAAAACTGGGTGGTGATTTTGCCTTAGCCAGATGCCGCCGGAAAAAATGGCATGAAAAAGGTTACCGGTGCGCTGTTTTCAACTATTGCTGGATATTTGCATACCAGATATATGACGACAGGGTGATCATACATGATATGGAATACGCACCCAATATCACTGATGCAGATTAACCCATTTGACTGTCCATTGTAGTTGTTCAAGTACAAAACATGCGGCAGTTGTTTGGCTGAAAATTTAAAACCCAATAATGATTAATCCAACACTGCCGCACGTGACTGCAAACTTACTACTTTTTTAATTTGGAATTAAATCAAATATTCTTGATATGAACTACTTAAACAATTGCATATTGATGATTGGATATTGAATATTTGTATAATATGCAGTATTTCAATATGAAACACAAAAAAATCAAAACATCGATGATTTTGAATAGGGAACTCGATTGTTTTTCTCATTAGAGAGGAAAAAGGCCGACGAACGACGCAATATGCCGTCAATAAGCTGTTATATAATTAATTGAAACCGATTTTCGTGGCTTTGAATTAAATTCTCAAAGCCATGCAAAACGAAGATGATTTAAGGGGACTGGCCAGGGTGATGGAGTTCATGCGGGCCGTCAGCATTCTTTTTGGTATCATCCATATCTACTGGTATTGTTACCAGTGTATCCGGGAGTGGGGCATCAATATCGACGTTGTTGACAAGATATTGCTGAATTTCCAGCGTACGGCGGGTTTGTTTTCCCACCTGCTTTGGACAAAGCTGTTTGCTATTGTTTTCCTTGCTCTGTCCTGTTTGGGAACCAAGGGTGTATTGGATGAAAAGATCTCCTGGAACAGGATTTACAGTTTCTTTTCTGTCGGTTTTGTCCTGTTTTTCCTAAACTGGTGGATACTTGAGCTGCCATTGCCTGCGATGGCGGATACTGCACTGTATATCTTTACGCTTACGGCTGGCTATATCTTCCTGCTGGTAGCCGGGCTTTGGATGAGCCGGCTGTTGAAACACCACCTGATGGAAGACGTGTTCAACAATGACAATGAGTCGTTCATGCAGGAAATGCGACTGTTAACCAATGAATATTCGGTGAACCTGCCCACACGGTTCTGGTACCGGAAGAAACAGCATGAAGGATGGATCAACGTGGTGAACCCGTTCCGGGCGACCATCGTATTGGGAACACCGGGATCGGGAAAATCCTTCGCCATCGTCAATAATTTCATCAAGCAGCAGATCGAGAAGGGCTTTTCGCAATATATCTACGATTACAAGTTCCCGGATTTGAGTGAGATCGCCTACAATCATCTGCTTACCCATTTGGATGGCTACCAAATAAAACCAAAATACTATGTGGTCAATTTCGATGACCCGCGACGCAGCCACCGCTGTAACCCCATCAACCCGGCATTTATGACGGACATATCCGATGCTTATGAGTCGGCCTACACCATCATGCTGAACCTGAATCGCACGTGGATACAGAAACAAGGCGACTTTTTTGTGGAGTCGCCCATTATCCTGCTGGCAGCGATTATCTGGTTCCTGAAAATCTATTAAAACGGAAAATACTGTACTTTCCCGCATGCCATTGAGTTCCTGAACAAGAAGTATGCGGATACGTTCACCATCCTGACTTCGTACCCGGAACTGGAAAACTACCTGTCACCGTTCATGGATGCCTGGGTAGGAGGCGCCCAGGATCAGCTTCAGGGACAGATCGCATCGGCCAAGATACCGCTCTCGCGGATGATCTCGCCACAGCTCTACTGGGTGATGACGGGTGATGATTTTACACTGGATATCAATAACCCCCAAGAACCGAAAATCCTGTGTGTAGGCAACAATCCCGACCGGCAGAATATCTATTCGGCGGCGCTGGGATTGTATAATTCACGAATTGTAAAGCTGATCAACAAGAAAGGGCAGTTGAAAAGTTCGGTGATCATTGACGAGTTGCCTACGATCTATTTCCGGGGATTGGACAATTTGATCGCCACGGCAAGAAGCAATAAAGTTGCTGTCTGCCTCGGGTTCCAGGATTACAGCCAATTGACGCGGGATTACGGTGACAAGGAAAGCAAGGTGATCCAAAATACGGTGGGTAATATCTTTTCCGGACAGGTGGTGGGTGAAACGGCTAAAACGTTGTCGGAGCGTTTTGGAAAAGTATTGCAGAAACGGCAGTCGATCAGTATCAACCGGCAGGATACATCCACTTCCATCAATACGCAGATGGATAGCCTGATTCCTGCGTCCAAAATCAGTAACCTGACACAGGGTATGTTTGTGGGTGCGGTTTCGGATAATTTCGACGAACGGATCGAGCAGAAGATCTTTCATGCCGAAATCGTTGTGGATACCGAAAAGGTGGAACAGGAAACGGCCGGATATAAAAAAATCCCTGAAATCAACAGTTTCAGGGAGTCGGACGGGAAGGACAAAATGGGGGAACAGATACAACTCAACTATGAGCGGATCAAACGGGAGGTGCAGCAGATAGTCATAAGCGAGATGGAGCGGATCAAAAAAGACCCGGCGTTACAACATTTGGTGAAGGACAAGGAAAAGGAATAGTATGCGTTGCTTTTTTATATTTAGTGGTATGTTCTTTTCATCCTTTGTCGCATTGATGTTTTTCATACCATCACCTGCATGACACCTAACAATTGTTATTTGTAAGGAGTTTATACCCCTTACCCTTAATGTTATATGCTACCAGTTGACTTTTGAACAGTATAATATTTTTGTGGGTTTGAATTTTGACAAAAATAATTTCAGGAACAGAATAAAATTTTTATTATTTTTACCACAATTAACACATACAGCATAATGAAAAAATATTGTTTCCTGTTATTGGTCATTTTATTGGCTTGTAACCAGACCACAAATAACGACATGAAAATACGCCAGGCAGAGAATATCGTATGGGAAATGCCTGACAGTGCCTTGACTCTTTTAACGAAAATAGACACATTGCAGTTGAATTCCCGGCAGCAGGCATATTATTCGCTGGTACGAATACAGGCGCTGAATAAGGCAGGATATGATATCTCCAGAGAAGAGTGTATCTTCGAATTGAAAAAATATTATGCTAACGGAAAAGATGCCACAAAAGCGACCAAAGCAGCCTTTTATGCAGGGCGGGTGTATCAATTGTGTGGCGACAACAAAAACGCAGCACAATGCTACCTTGATGCTTTACGGTATGAAGAAAAAAACGGGGACAGACAATTGAACGGATTAGCTCATATCAACATGGGTATGCTACATTACGAACAACGACATTACAATGAAGCCATCCGTGAATTAAGAGAATCATTACCTTTTTTTGCTTCGAATACATATTACATATCCCTTGCCCTAAAAAAGATAGGAAATGCCTATGCAGTGTTACAACAAGCTGACAGCGCCCGGGTATATTACGAAAAGGCATTGATACCTGCCCGGCAGGCGGACAATCCAGCTATACTTTCCGAAATATTGCAGGATATGGGTATTTTATTTGAAGAATCAGGGGATTATCCGCAAGCAAGGGACTATTATCGAAAAGCCATTTCACTTATTGGAGAGCGCGATCGTCCTATTCCTTATCTTAATCTGGGTTGGTCATATTTTCAAACCGGACAGT
The DNA here is from genome assembly GCA_031551645.1 of Bacteroidales bacterium. Classification (GTDB taxonomy): domain Bacteria; phylum Bacteroidota; class Bacteroidia; order Bacteroidales; family UBA4181; genus JAIRLS01. The sequence continues at coordinate 4,578 of JAVBNI010000278.1, forward strand.
GGGACTCTGCCGGTCTTTATGCCAGACAGGCATTTCACTTGCTCCAGGACGAAGGAGATAGCTACACTTTGGTCGGTGCATATGAATTATTGTACAGTGTAGGAAAGGCCAAGAAAAATTATCAGGATGCCTTGGCCTGGCACGAACAATACGCAGATTCATTATACATTGTACAAGAGAAAAAAAATGACATGGCAATTGTGGAAATAAAAAAACAATACGAAACAGAGTCATTGGTTGATAAAATCCGTCAAAAAAACTTAGCCATCGCTTTGATCCTGCTTGCGACATTGTTGATTGTAGCGATTGTATATATGATAATGTATAAAAAGAATATCAGGAAAAACCAGAAAATAGAAGAACTTAACCATAAGATGATCACCTTGGAGGAAATGGCTGAATCTATTCAAGGGCTTGAACAAAAAGCAACATTAGTTCAGGAGCTTGAACGGAAATTAGCAACAGTCCCGGGGCTTGAGGAAAGGGCGAATTTGGTTCAGGAACTTGAACAAAGAATAGAGATTTATAATAAAGAAAGGAATACCTACCGCAACATTGCACTGCTATATTTCAATGTGCTGAAAAAAGGAGCGCTGATTACAAACACCCTGGATAATGAAGAAAAAAAGTCGCCCAACATTTTGAAAAAATTCAATAAGATAGTATATGAAAGTGATGAATTTGACTGGAATAAACTTTTTCTGTCACTCAATACGCTGGAGGATGGCTTTCTGGAAAAAGCACGGGCATTTTTTCGGAACTTCCAAAGTTTAGACGATACGGATTTTCGTGTATGGTGTTTGTCGTACGCTGGGTTCAGACATGATGAGATTGTACTGCTTTTGAAATTATATCTCCGAAATGTCCAGAGGCGTATCACCAAGATAAGAGAAGTATTTGGAATTGGGAAAAGGAAAGATATTCACCAGTTTGTAAAGGATAATGTTATAAAAAATCGGAACAACATAAAAAAACCGCCAGTCATAGAGGCTAATATTCTGTATTTCAAAGAAAATAGACAAGGCATTGACTGGTAAAAACCGCCAACGGATACCAATGTATAGAGGTATTTCAAAAACAATAATAACTTTTAATATTTAAGTGTTTATTATAAATTGGTTTATGTTATTTTTAACATATTGGTATTAATTAGCTGAATTCTAGAATAATCAAAAATATAAATTAACAATCATTCATTCATCAAATAATATGAAAATTTTCAGACGCTTCAAAAAAAGTATTTCCTTACGTATTGTCAATTGGTTGGGGTTATCGATTATGTTTGCTTGTCTACTAGTTTCATACAGTTATATCAAACGGGAATTAAGCTACGACAGGTATAACGTCAATGCCGATCGGATGGTCAGAATTGCTCTTCAGAAAGGCAGTGACCCATTTGATGGGGCTATATGGGGCAATGACCTTGACGTTGTCATGCAGCAAATACCCGAAATCGAGCAAGTTGTTAAATTAGCTCAAGGAGGTACTGCTGTATTGAGTTACAAGGGAGAGAAACAAGTTGTTAACTTTTATCGTGCTAGTCCTAACTTTTTTGATGTATTCAGTATTTCCTGGATGCAAGGAGAAAAAAGTAAAGATTGGCAATTTTCTAATCAGATGATTGTTAGCGAAAGTTTTGCGCGGCGGGTGTTTGGTACTGATGGCGATATCGGAGAAGTGAAATTGAGTGGAATTTACACACCAGGTAGCCAGTTTGAGGATTCTACCATTTTAGTTTCAGGAATTTTTAAGGATATTCCTGAAACATCTCATTTCCATACAGATATGTTTTTATATAGAACCCCTGAAACCCAAGGTGATCTGTATTTCATGTATTTGTTGTTGAAAAAACACGTAAACATCAAAGACGTAGAAAATAAGATATCGCAATTAATCGAAGAACGTGATAAAAGCTCAAACCAGCCAAAAACAAATGTGTCACTAATGCCAATTACAAATATTCATTTTCATAGTCACATGTTTAGAGAACTTGAAGCTAATGGAAATGTTAATTATATTTATTTTATATTTGGAGCTAACATGTTGTTGTTAATTGTCGTGCTTTTTAATCTATGGTTGAACAATAGTTTGATTTTTTCATATAATTCTCGATACTATCAAATATTACGTATAAATGGAGCCTCCTCTTTCACAGTAGTAAAAGAAGAAAGTTTACTTGCCGTAATGCTTGGATGTTTTTCATTACTTACAGGTATATTATTGGTATTTTCTGTTTCGTATTTTGAGCATTTTCCAATTCAAATTACACCTATGGAAATAATACTTGTTGGTCTCATTTTTTTATCTATAACGACTCTCATATCTCTTTTCCCTGCATTGAAAAATATTTCAATCACATTGTTTCTTAATACCAGTACTGCTCTCATACCAGCCAGATTTTCATATTCAAATGTGAGATTAATGCTTGTTTCTCAATATATCATAGTAATGGTTGTAGTGATTCTGGCTTTTGGTATTACCAAGCAAATGAATATGGTAAAGGATATGCAGGTTGGAGGTAATATGCACAACATTCTTGTGATGACTGGACAACCAGATCAAGTGAGTGAAAAATATTCAATACTTAAAACCGAGTTATTAAAGCATACTGAGATTGAAGCAGTAACTTCATCATACCATTTGCCGGGTAGCAATATGTGGCAATCAGCACGTGTTAATTGTGAAAATAGGGATGAGAATATAGATTTGTCTGCGATGATTGTTGGGGAAGACTTTTTACCATTTTTTCATATTTCTTTGATTGATGGAAAGTTATTTTCGCCTGCAAAATTTGATTATTTGACGGAAGAAAGTATCATGCTTGAAGGTATATTTCGAAGAAAGAAAAGCGACCATGTTGAGGAGTATATTATCAATAAAAAAGCGATGACAATCTTGGGATTCAATTCTTCTAAGGACGCTATAGGTCAAGTATTGAGCATAAATTTGCCGGGACTTGATTATATTTATCGAGGCACAATCATTGGTGTAACAAATGATTTTAATTATTCCGGTTTATATGAACAGTCTTCGTCAATGCTAATTATCCAAAGACGGATGTTTCAGTCTTGCATTATGGCTTACCTTCATCCTGGGCGTATGCAACAATCTTTAGAGGTGTTTCATAGAGTTTGGAACGAAGTTATTCCCGAATATCCAGCCAGCTATACTTTTATGAATGACATATTCAATAATACATATCGTTATGAGTTGTATGCCAAACGATTAGTGTTGGCTTTTTCGTTCCTATGCATTGCGATTACCAATTTGGGATTAATTGTTTTCATGGCGTTTATTATTCAACGACGAAAAAAAGAGATCGGGATTCGTAAGGTTAATGGAGCGAATATTAGTAATATTGTTTGGTTATTGAACTTGGATTTTGTCCGTTGGATTGGACTGTCTTTTATCATTGCCGCACCTGTTGCATGGTATACAATATCCCGTTGGTTAGAGAAATTTGCTTATCGCACATCTTTAGATTGGTGGGTATTTGCCGTCGCAGGATTGGCAGTATTATTGTTGTCGTTTATCTCTGTGTCATTACAAAGTTGGCGTGCGGCAAATACTAATCCTGTAGAAGTGATTAAGAATGAATAGAAACGTGAATCTATTAATCAGTAAAATAATAGGAAATTATGATTAAAATTGAAAATCTTCAAAAAAAATTTCGTACAGAAGAAGTGGAAACTTGGGCATTGAACAATATTAATTTAGATATTTGTTCAGGTGAGTTTGTCGCCATTATGGGACCTTCTGGTTGTGGCAAATCCACTCTCTTAAATATACTTGGGTTGCTTGATAATCCTACCGATGGCAGATATATCCTAAATGGGACAGACGTGAGTTTATATCCGGAAAGGCAAAGAAATGGGATACGCAAAGGATTTATCGGGTTTGTATTTCAAAGTTTCAACCTTATCGAAGAATTGAATGTGTTTGAAAACATTGAACTTCCATTACATTACATGAAAATAACAGTAGGCGAACGTAAACAAAAAGTACAGGCTGTTATAGATAGAATGCAAATCACACACCGTGCCAAACATTTTCCAAAACAACTTTCTGGTGGACAACAACAGCGTGTTGCAATTGGGCGCGCTGTTGTGGCAAATCCCAAAATAATCCTTGCTGACGAGCCTACGGGAAATTTAGACTCAAAAAACGGTAAAGAGGTAATGAATTTACTTACTGAACTAAATAATGAAGGTACCACAATCATTATGGTAACTCATAACCAACACGATGCTGAATATGCTAAACGTATTCTCAACCTGTTTGACGGGCAATTGTTATCGGAAGCGAAAATATAGTATCGGTTTAGGCACTTAAAGCGCACTCTTTGTATCCAGCCAGATATTCAAACTGTTGCTTAAATAGAATTTGGATTAATTATTTGCATGTTCAAGAATAATAAATATTTAATTATCAAACTAACCGTTATCGAACCAATATTTTTACAGACAAGAATATTAAGATAATGAATATCAGTTTATTAAAAATTAAACAAGTGTGATTTAAGTGCCTAAACCGAATATAGTATTATGTTAATATATGTAATTTTTATTTTATAAATTTAAGTAATAAGAAGACAGAGATAAGATGCAGAAAGAATCTTTAATTAACCAAAGTTTACTTGAAAAGAGATCAGATATCCTTATTTTAAATGGCACTTTAGTTGATGATCCTGGATTGCTTCATGGTAAAATGGGTATTGCAATTTTTCTTTCCCATTATGCTAAGCATACCGGTAATGCAATTTATGAAGACTACGTATTGGATTTAATATTGGAGATACAGAAACAAATTCATTTAAATAGTCCTGTAGATTATGAGTACGGACTTGCTGGAATTGGGGTTGCGTTGGATTATCTTATCCAGAATGATTTTTTTGAAGCAGATGAAGATCTATTTGAAGATTTGGATGAAAAAATGTACCGGACTGTAATGTATGAACCTTATTCGAACTTCAGTTTATATCACGGAATTGCCGGATATGGGAAATATTGGAAGTGCCGGGATATATCAGTTAATGGAAAAGCTGAAACAGTTTTATTGCATTTGCTGAATGTAATTCAAAAAGAAATTGATAAAATTGATGAAATAGAACAACTGGATGTATTTTGTTTTTTATCGGATCTTTCTAAAATATCCCAATATTCATCCCTTGCCCATGATTTGATAAATAAATGTTCTAATTGGTCTTGCATTCAAAATCCGGATAAAATTTTTCTCAGGTTAGAAAAATCTAAAATCTCCGATATAACAAACTTGTACCTAAATCATATTTATTTTAATAAACCATTGGATAAAAATTTTTATGAATTATTGCCTCAAGTAGAAGAAACTCATGAAGAATCTGATATGGGAATATTAAACGGATACGCAGGACAGGGATTGAGGTTGTTATCACAACTTAAATCTGATATTTCATGGATAAATCTTTTATAATTAATAAAAATGATAAATCTGTATATTTTCAACGAAACCCGTCGCGGAGCAGTATATGGAGTTGGGACTTATATCCGGGAGCTTACTGTTGCTCTGAAAAATAGTGATATAGATGTTTGTGTGGTAAATTTAATGTCGGACAAATCAAAAATATTGTTAGAAGAAACAGACGGTATCCTGCAATGGCATTTTCCGGCTCCTATACTGGAACAACGGACAATCGACCCCCAAAAACAATGGAATTTATACTATCGTAATGTTGTGTATTTGATGCAATTGCACATCAGAGACAAAAAGTATCTGGTGTTCCATTTGAATTATCATCAAAGCGACAGCCTTGCTGAAGCGCTGAAAAAAGCATTTGATTGCAGGATAGTTTCGGTTGCGCATTTTACAGATTGGGGCTTTACTGTTTTTGACAATCTGCCACGATTGCGAAACATTCTGAATGAAGTGCATCCAGACAGTTTTGGTGAAAACGTGAAAAAATCGTTTGAAGAAGAAAAGTCATATTATTTGAAAGTGGATCGTATTATCTGTTTGTCGAATTACATGCATGAAATATTGTACCGGGATTATGGGCTTGATGCAACAAAAATATCCATCATTTCCAACGGATTGACTGATATAGCTAAAACAAATCCCAACGTAAAACTTCTGCGGAAGAAATGGAACATACATGTCAGAGAAAAAATCATTCTTTTTGCCGGTCGCATTGACGAAGTCAAAGGACTGGTTTATTTAATCAAGGCCTTCCGTGAGGTATTGAAAATAAATTTGAATTGTCGCCTGATCATAGCCGGTAGCGGCAATTATGATATGTTCTTTCAGGAAACTAAAGGTATTTGTACGAAAATAACTTTTACTGGATTATTGGAAAAGCAAGACTTGTATGAACTCTATCAAATAGCCGACGTGGGGGTCGTTCCTTCATTGTTTGAACCATTTGGTTATGTAGCCGTAGAAATGATGATGCATCGTTTACCTATAGTTGCTACAGCCACTTCCGGATTGAATGAGGTGGTAGATGATTCCAGTGGGCTAAAGGTGCCGGTTATCGAAACATCCGATACAGTGGAAATTGATACGGACTTGCTGGCGGAAAAAATGTTGTACTTATTGCAACATCCTAAAGAAGCAAAAAAAATAGGCGAAAATGGACGAAAGCGGTACGAAAAATATTATACTGCCAAAATTATGGGGCAAAACATAATTAACTCATATCAATCATTGTTCCAGCGAGACAACAATGAGATACATAAACAAAAGCATGCAAACCAAACAAACTATACCCCGAATCATCCATCAAATATGGTCAGGAGTCGACGAACCGTTACCCGGTGTTTTCAAGTCATTGGGCGCTACCTGGAAAGAACATCATCCCGGCTGGGTGTACGAGTTTTGGGATAACGACCGGATGACCGGGTTTGTCAAAGAGTATTACCCCCAACATTGGGAGGTATACAACAGTTACCCTTATAATGTCCAGCGGTGGGATGCCATCCGTTATCTTATCTTGGATAAAATTGGCGGTATGTATGTTGATTTCGATTACGAATGCCTCACACCTTTGGATGACTTGATAGAAGGAAAAACTTGTTGTTTTGCCTTGGAACCTCAATCGCATTGTGAGATTTTCAACCGCAGGGTCATGTTCAACAATGCCTTGATGGCCAGTACTCCAGGGCATCCGTTTATGCAGAAAATTGTTGCACAGGTTTTATCTGCAGAAAGGTTAAAATTCGACCCGGTGCCTAAGGACCGATGCGTGTTCAATACAACCGGCCCGTGGATATTGATTGACCTTTACGAGGAACTTCCCGAACGGGAGAAAGAAGACGTTTACCTGGTTCCCGACAAATATGTTACTCCATTCAGTGTCAGGCAAGCCCGAGAACTTCTAAGAAATCTTTTAATGGATAACGAAAACGAAGAATTGGAAAACTGCCTTGAAGATGCATACGCCGTCCACTATTTTTTTAACGGATGGATGGGAGATGAAAAATAACAGGATTAAAAATCAGTAACAACTGACATTTTGTTTGTCTTTCCAGTCATTCGTGTCATTATAAATATTCAATTTTATCACTATTTATTCGAAAAAAATGTTTTCTTTTAACACCAATACCCCCATCCTTTTTCTGGTTTTTAACCGTCCCGGTACCACCCGTCAAGTATTCGATCAGATACGCAAGGCAAAGCCACAACGATTGTATATTGCTGCCGATGGCTACCGTTCGCCGGAAGAGAAAGCTGTTTGCGAACAAGTGCGGGAGATTGTTTTGACAGTTGACTGGGACTGCGAAGTACAGACTCTTTTCCGTGATGACAACTTAGGTTGTGGTCTGGCGATTAGTCAGGCTGTCACTTGGTTTTTCGAAAACGAACCGGAAGGGATCGTTCTGGAAGACGATTGCCTGCCTGCCGACAGTTTTTTCGGATTTTGTTCCGCCATGCTCGAACGGTACAGGGACGATGACCGCATTGGCCATATATCGGGAGGTAATTATCAAAAGGGAATTGTCCGTGGCGATGGGAGTTATTATTTTTCAGCTTTGACCAACGTATGGGGTTGGGCAGGATGGCGCCGTGTGTGGAAGGATTACGACGTCAACATCAGTTCGCTGCCCTTGTTCGAAAAATTGGACTATATTTGGAGAATGCCTAGCCACGGGTCGTATAAAGATTATTGGATACGCAATTTTCATATATTTTACAACCTGAGAGTAAATTCATGGGATTTCCAGTATGCCTATTTGAATCTGGTTAATAATCGGTTATCGGTAATTCCCAACGTGAATATGATCAGCAATATTGGTTGTTCTGAAAATGCGACTCATTATGTCCCCAATCACCCTTTTGCCAACCTTCCTACGGAGGAAATATATGAGATCATTCATCCTTCATTTATGATTGCCGATACTACGGCCGACCTGCACACCCAATCGTTGGAACTGAATATACCCGTACCATCTCCCTTATATGGCGATGATTATATCTTTTTGAAAGATAAATTATTTTCTATCAGTCAAAAGAATGGCAATTTCATGAAAATTCCCAGGATCATCCACCAGGTATATGAAGACTCGGCCGGACCGCCGGAATACTTGCTTGATGTATCAAAAACATGGAAAGAAAAGATGCCCCATTGGGAATACCGTTTCTGGGACAAACAGGCTATTGAAGATTTTCTACAATCCATATTTCCTGACCATATTCCGCATTACCGTTCATTCCCATTCGATGTACAGCGGTGGGACGCCATTCGATATCTGATTCTCTATCATTTTGGCGGGCTTTACGTGGACATGGATTATGAATGTATTGAACCATTGGATGTTATTTTGGGTGATAGTACCTGTTGTATAGGTATGGAACCAGCTGCAAATGCCTTGCGTTATAATAAGCCTTTTATTGTTGGTAACGCTTTAATGGCTTCGACTCCCAAACACGATTTTTTCAAAAATCTCATCAAAGCTACATTTAGCGATCATGAACCACCGAAAAACAAAACTTTTTATGTGCCTAACACTACCGGTCCGTTTATGATTACCCGGCTTTATCAGATGTATTCCGAAAAAGACAACATCACCTTATTGCCGGCAGAATTGGTTACCCCCTTGACCATGGATGAAGTGGAGATGATTGTACGCGGTCAGGCAACACAGGAAATTGAGGATAAAGTGGAAAAAGCTTTTGCGATCCATTATTTTTTAGGTTCCTGGTTTTCACAAGTAGAATAATTTTGTAGTTTTACCATTATGGAGGAGTGGGCAGTAAGCAATAGCAGTCGGTGGTAGATAGTGGGCAGTTGAAAGTTGAAAATGTTGATTGTTTACTTAAAAGTACTTAACCTCGTTTAACGAATAACTAATCCTGTAACTCTTCTTCTCCAATAGCAGTAGCAGGTTGAATTGTTGAAAGGTGGAAGTATTCTGGTCTATCTTTTTCTTAGAAGAATACCAGGCAATCATATAACTAATTGTCCATTCCTGCCCGTTGCAGACGGGTTAGATTTTTGATTATTACTTTTATGTTTTATTCATTTTATGCACATTATGCCAATTTAATAATTAACCATTAACCATTAACCATTAACCATTCATTAATTGAATCATCGGTTTCCCTTTACCCAGCAATTGGATGCTATGGACTGCGGTCCGGCATGCCTCCGCATGGTAGCCAAATACTACGGTCGCAGCTATACCTTGCA
>JAVBNI010000122.1:0-54106 GCA_031551645.1 Bacteroidales bacterium
CAAACTATCCGGACAAAGGTGGTCGGTACAGGGAGCGCAAACAATAGCGAATCTCAGGGTTTACAAAAAAAGTAACCGATGGCTAGAAGTCATTGACCAAATTAAAAAGGCCGCTTGATGCAATTTGTCATACACCCAATCTTAATTATTTAATGCCAGATGTCAAATAAAGTTGATCCTGTAAAATCCTCAGAACGATATGTGATCCTGGATGTTTTACGGGGTATTGCCTTATTCGGCATTTGTCTCGCCAATTATCCCGAATTTTCATTATACACTTTCCAGAAAAAAGAAGTGATTGAAGCTATGCCTACTGCCGGAATCGATCACTTATGGAGGTATTTTCATTATACTTTTATTGATGGAAAATTCTACAGCCTGTTTTCGCTTTTATTCGGTATCGGCTTCTCAATTATCCTTGCCAAAGCTGTTCAACGGGGAAAAGGTTTAGGAATCTTTTACCGGAGAATGTTTATTCTGGCCATTATAGGATTCGTACACTTACTGTTCCTGTGGGCCGGCGACATCTTGTTACTGTATGCGCTTGTCGGGTTGTTGCTGCCGTTGTTCAGAAATGTTTCCAACCGGAAACTACTCATCATATCGGCCTCACTGATCTTTTTTCCGATAGCGATAGATGCCTTCAGGCTCTTAACCGATAGTCAATTCACTCTTCTGATCCCTATCGAAAAAGCAATTCAGTATTTTAGCGCAAAGAACGGAATCACCAGCGATAATTTTCCTGTCTGGCTGTTGGAAAGCAAGAGTTATTCGGATGTAGTGAAATTCAATTTGCCAGGCTCTTTCATCAGATGCCAGGAATTTATTGAGGGCAACCGGATATTCAAAGTATTGGGACTATTCATATTTGGGTTGTACCTTGGGCGGAACCGGATATATGCTCAACTCGACGAGCGTATAACGCTGCTGAAAAAAATACGGGATTACGGTTTTCTTGTGGGGTTACCTCTTTCCTGCCTTTTCGCGTGGAGCGAAGTAAATCAGCATCCGATGGGATTGGTGGTAAATTCAATTATTTATGCCGTGAGTGTAGTTCCCTTGAGCCTTGCCTATGCTTCTGCCGTATGTATCTGGTATACGAAACATAAAGACCTGCGTTTTTTCAAGACTATGGCGATGCCGGGCCGTATGGCGCTTACAAATTACATCGGGCAATCAGTGATCGGGATGATCATTTTCTACGGTATCGGCTTCGAATTGGCTTTGATCGGTTTGATATACGTAGAGTTAATAGCGGCTGGAGTTTTCGTTTTCCAAATATTATTTAGCAGCATATGGTTGCGTTATTTTCAGTTTGGCCCATTGGAATGGATTTGGCGTATGCTTACATATGGCAAGTGGTTGAAAATTAGAATTAAGAATTAAGAACTTGGCGTTAGCGGGCTTACAGTATTTATCAAGTAATGGTTAATGATAAATGGTTAATGATGCGAATCAAGGGTTGAAAACCCAAATTTTCATAACCACAGGCTAACAGCCTGTGGACAAACAACACTACTGTAATCTGCCTGAAGGGCAGGATTTTTATTTTGATCCAGTTCTGCCTTGCAGGCAGATACAATGTGTACTTTTTCCCCGGGTTACACTTCGCTTACCCGGGGTTATGAAAATACAGCTTTTCAAGCTGATCAACAATATCTATCCAACCCTTGATTCGCATTAATGATAAATAAGGCAAAAAACAATAAATCAAGTTTAAACAAATGTCAAAAACGTCTTATATCTCAACTTTCAATTTTCCATTGTCCATTACTTAAGTTTATATTTGTATCCGACAAAACAGCAATTATGGAGAGTGACAAGCACAATAACTTTTTTGGGGAACAGTTCCTGGTAGCCCCGGAATACAGGCTGTTGCGGCATGCGTTGTTGGCAGTTGCTATTGTGTTGCTTACATTCTGGGAGATGAAAGATGTTTATCAGGAAGGATCGCGCTGGTTTCCCGTCGCGAAATCGTCTGCTGTCAGTTTGCTTGTCGTTTATCTCAACATTTACGTGTTAGCTCCTCAATTTTTATTGAAACGACGATGGTATTGGGTTTATTTGCTTGCGGTGTTGTATATCATTTTGTTGGTGTATGTTGTCGAAATTTGGTTAAATGATGCTGTTTACTTGAAATATACACCAAAAATCAGGGAGTTATATGGTAAAATAGAAATCAATCCGTCATTACAGGTGTTTACTTCGGCTTTTTCACTCCTGATATTGATGATCAGCTCGTCGGCAGTAGTGCTGTTCCGTAAATGGACGATACATGATGCACGTGTCAATGAGCTGGAAAAGACCGTGACACAAGTGGAACTGGAACAACTGAAAAAGCAGGTTAATCCTCAATTCTTGGTTCGGATGCTCGACAAAGCGAATGCGGTATCGATACAGGATTCGCCTGAACGGCTCAGTCGGGTGGATCATTCAGGCGAGGATAGGCGGGCAGACAACCGTGAAGAAGCTTCGGCCATATTGCTCAAGTTAGGCAATATACTTCGCTACCAACTGTATGACAGCGCCCGGGAATTTGTATTATTGAGTTCCGACATCCAATTCCTGACTGAAATCCTGACGCTCGAACAAAAATATCGTAAGGATTTTTCGTTTACCATTGAGTCGGAGGGTAATATACACAACTACTTGGTGCCGCCGCTGTTGTTTCTGCCATTTGTAGAACATGTCGTTTCTGCACATACGGATGTATCGTTTATTCACCTTCATTTCCGGGTGGATGACAATATGCTGGTGTTTGAATGTCGGAGTTCCGATATTACCGGGGAAAACCCGGAGGCGGAGTTCGACAGTATTGACCGGCGTTTAACCCTGCTCTACGGAAATGGTTATTCGCTTGAAACTCAAAATGAGAATAATCAGCAAGTCATCCGTCTTTGTATCCCGCACCAAAGCAATCACCATATATCCATTACAGCATAGCCATGAAACAGCAAAATCCGAATAAATTTGATGGATTGCCCGGGTTCCTGACTGACCGGAGATACCGGATATTCGGACATATTCTGTTTGTTGCGGTTTACTTGGTCTATACTGTCTATTGTGCTGTATTTTACCGGCCTTTTATTCCCAATATCCCTGTGTCCATTGCTGTGTGGAGTTGGTTCCTGTTTTTCAACATCGGGTTGGCATACCTGAATATCTATTTTTTGATGCCCCGGTATCTGTATCGCCGCCGGTATACGACATACGCTGTTTATCTGTTCGGCCTGATCGTATTGATGACCTTGTCGTTGGCCGGAGTGGGTCGCCTCTTAGATACACTTTATCAATCGGGTCAGTTTTTAACTACCTTACAATCGTTGAGGATTCTCGTTCCTTTATCTTTTGCCTGCCCGATGGCAGTGGTGCTGTATCGTCACTGGTATATCCACGGGATACGTATCAACCAGTTGGAAAACGTTACGATGCAATCGGAGCTGGAACAATTGAAGAAGCAGATCAACCCGCATTTCCTGTTCAATATGCTCAACAATGCCATGGTACTGGTGAAGACCGATTCCCGGGAAGCCTCGAGGGTATTGGTAAAACTCAAAGATTTGTTGAACTACCAGTTAACGGATAGCGCTAAGGATGAAGTACTCCTGACGGATGATATTCGTTTCCTAAACGATTTCCTCAATTTGGAAAAGATTCGTCGTGATCGTTTTGATTTCATAATTAGGGTTGAAGGTGATACAGACGGGATGTTGGTGCCGCCTCTGTTGTTCATACCTTTTGTCGAAAATGCCATCAAGCATAATCCGCATAGTGATGAGTACCTGTCGTATGTCCATCTCCATTTTCACTTGGATGGTAGAAAACTGTATTTTACCTGTGTCAATTCCAAACCTGCCGTAGCACAGGAAAACGATGTACATGGCGGATTGGGATTAGCCAATGTTAGCCGGCGCCTTTCGTTGCTCTATCCCGGGGAACATTCGCTGGAGATAGATGCTACACCCGTACAATTCCGGATAAGTTTACAAATACCATATGTATGTAAATCAACTTAGTCATTGGTCCGTCAGCACTTTCTGAGGTTCTCCATACGTCCTTTGTGGCTCCCTGTTTCCCTATTCCCAAATTTTTCAGGACACAGAGAATCACAGAGAAGGGGAAACTCATTACTCACCAAATAATCCAACCACATGAATGCTAATTCGTCACCTGTCACTTGTCACCCGTCACTATTAAGTATTATTGTCGACGACGAACCCTTAGCCCGCGAAGGCATCAAGCTCTTGGTGGACGAAACGCCGCAACTTTCGCATTCCGGTAGTTTCAACAATGCGCGTGCTGCTTCGCAGTTCCTTCAATCCAATCCTGTCGACCTGGTGTTCTTGGACATTAAGATGCCGGGAATTAATGGGATTGAATTTGCCCGGACGATACCACGCCATACCCTGGTGATTTTTATCACGGCTTTTGTTGAATTTGCAGTGGACAGTTATGAGGTGGAAGCAGTGGACTATTTGGTGAAACCTATTGACGAAAAACGTTTTCATAAAGCAGTAGAAAAGGCTGTGGCGTATCATGCCTTGTTGGCAAACTCCGATAAAGATACCACGGGAGGTATTACCAATGAGTACATTTTTGTAAAGTCCGACCGGCGTTTCGTGAAAATCAATTTTGTCGACATCGCTTTTGTAGAAGCCCTGAAAGACTATGTAATCATACAAGCATCCGGGCAGCGTGTCATCACCCGGATGAATCTCAAAGCGATACACGAACAATTGCCTGCTGCGGTCTTTGCCCGTGTAAGCAAGTCTTTCATCATTAACACCAATCATATTAGTTCATTCGATAATAACAGCATTATGATGGGTACACATGAGGTATTCATTGGCGACAGTTACCGTGCCCAGTTTTTCAATGATTTTGTAGCCAAAAATATGTTGCATCCGAACAAATAGTCTTCATTCTTTGCGAGTGAGACCGTCCGGGGATGCTTTACACGCTTGCAAAGGTCGCACGTAAACGATCAGACATGCTCTGCAAGCGTGTAAAATGTATCTGAAAATGTCCGGAAGGTGTTTGCAAGCGTGTAAACTATATCTGAACATGCCGTGAAGGTGATTTCAAGTCATGAAAACTCTATCCGAACATGCCGTGAAGGTATTTGCAAATGTGTAAACTATCCACGGACATTTCCGGAAGGTGTTTGCGAGTATGAAAACTGTCTCCGGACATTTACGGGAAGTGTTTGCAAGCTTGAAAACTATCTCCGGACGGTTACGGAGTAACTTTGAGTCCAAACAGCTTGGGAAATAAAACAGGCCGTTTGAATTCCTATACCATGTCGGACGGTTGGTATACGATTCGCTACGGTTGGTATACAAATAGAAAAAGCGATGCACGTAGTATTTATATTTGCCGGAAACATTAAACCGGATCATCATGAAAACACCATTTTTGAAACGTCAAAGCACATGGATATGTATACTACTTGTAGGATTGGTCGGTATTGCAGCATTCCTGTTTTTTTCAACCGACAAGTTTAAGGTAGAAGACTATCTCCCGTATTTGAAAGCTGATAAAACCGCAACCGATTACAACCTTGGATTCGAAAAAGTATACAATACTGCGCAGTTGCCCGATGGTTGGTTCAAATGGGGGCACCCTATTTACGATGTCAAGGTCGATTCGGTGATAAAACATTCCGGGAAATATGCCTTACGGATAGAACCCAGGGGCCAGATAATTGGCCCGGCAAGAAGCATGGAATTTAGCTGCCCGACCCTTGCCATCCCGGCAAGATACGCAGGGAAAAACGTTACTGTGAAAGCTTTTATGAGAACCGAAGACGTTGACCAACCCATAGGGCTAATGCTTCGTATCGACGGCAAGCCGGATCGTGTATTGCAATTCGACAATATGCAACACAGGGGAATCACCGGCTCAGGAAACTGGGAAGAATATTCGGTTACATTGCCTTTACCCCAAAGGGCGGAAACCATCTACATCGGCGCCATCCTTTCGGGCAAGGGAAAACTTTGGATTGATGACTTCCAGGTACTGATTGACGATACCGACATCCAGTTTGCCCAACTAAAACCGGAAAACATGTATAAAGCTGATACAGATACCGAATTTACCAACGGCTCAAAAATCAAGATCAAGGAATATACCCCGGAAACAGTGATCAACCTGGAATTGCTGGGTCGTATATGGGGCTTCCTGAAATATTACCACCCAGCTGTTGCTGCGGGCGAATACAACTGGGATGCTGAACTGTTCCGTGTGATGCCGTCTATCATCAGCGCCAAAAGTATTGACGAACGGAACGAGATCTTTGTGCAGTGGATCGACCGTTTGGGAAAGGTGAAACGGGATAGAAACCGGGATAAGGAAACCACTGAAGTGAAAATGTTACCCGACCTGGCATGGATCGAAAACCCGGAACTGGGCAAAGCATTGTCCAAAAGGCTAGAAATGGTGAAAAATGCGAAAAGGAATCCGGAAAACTACTACGTGTCTTTCGTATCGGACAGCAAGTATCCCAGTTTCTTGAGCGAAAGGGAGTATGAAAATATGTCGTACTACGACGACAGCGGCATGCGCCTACTTTGCCTGTTCCGTTGCTGGAACATGGTTCAATACTTTTATTCGTACAGATACTCAATCGAAAAAGAATGGAATGCAGCGCTTGGCGAATTTATTCCCCGGTTTCTTGACGGATATCTCAAGCAGGATTACCAACAGGCGATTTTTGACCTGATGAATAAACTGAATGATCCGTGGACAGACATTCAGAACTCCCAAATGCTGTATAATGGGCCATTTGGCCAAGGCTACCTTGCTCTATACGAAATTGCGATGGTTGATGGGCAACCGGTTGTGAAAGGATATCCTGACAAGGACAAGTTACAATCCTCGGAATTGAAAATAGGCGACATTATTTTGGATGTCAACAACCAGCCTGTTAAAGAACTAAAAAACTGCACCTTCCAGATATTGAATCCTTCGTTTGTTGTAACCGGAGGTATAGCAGTTTTGCATACCCCCAGCCAGAAGTTAACAGTACGGGTTGTACGCGACGGAAAACCGTTAGCCTGTGAGATCAACTGTTTTACAATGGATAAGTATACACTCAATCTGTATGGTTCTATACCCAAAACGCTCCATCGGTTTCTATCGTCCGATATAGGCTATATCCGGCCGGGAACCACCGAAATCGACTCGTTACCCGATATCTTGAAATCATTTAGGAATACAAAAGGCTTAGTAATCGATTTACGGCATGATCTGCGCAGTAGTGACTCCATTGCATCCGCTTTGGGCGCTTACTTGGCGTCGCATCCGGTAGACTTTGCCAAGCTTACCAGGGTCGATATCACCCAGCCCGGCAGATTTACCTTTATGCCACTCAAGGTGGGAAAAGAAAATACGGATTATTACAAGGGAAAGGTTGTCGTTTTGGTGAATGAAGCAACTACCCATAATACCGCACTCATTGTGATGGCTGTCCAGGTTACTCCGCATGCAATGGTTGTCGGAAGCGCTACCTCAGGTACCATCGGCGATGCTGCATGGGGTATTCTTCCGGGAGATATCAATACAGAGTTTACAAGCGTTGGCATCTATTACCCCGACGGCCGAGAAATACGGAATGGTATTGCATTGGATTTGGAAGTAAAACCAACCATCCGGGGAATCATTGAAGGCCGGGATGAGCTACTCGAAAAAGCAATTGAAATCATTAATAGTAAAGAATAAACTGCATATGCTTCGCTTGAGATGATTTTATTCTTTGTGCCTTCGTGCCTTTGTGGCAGTATTTATAGCCACCAAGACACGAAGGCACAAAGAATTGTAAAAAATGCACACCTTAGATTGTTTAAAATTCGTTCTTTGGGAAGGCTGTAGTTAAGAAATGTATTGCAAAAATTATGAATCATACCGACAAGGTTGCATACCTGACGGCATGCAACCTAAAACAACGCAATATTCCACTAAGTACCATACAAGATATAATCGACGTTTTTGGTATTTGTTTAAGGTTGACCTATTGCGCTTTGCGCCATTTATCATTAACCATTTATCATTGATCATTACTTACGGCCTTCCCTCTGGCCGGAACAACGCTATATCATTTTTGCTAATTGCTTAGTCAGTTCTTTACGGCAGAATTGTTTGATATGTATGAAGTCGGGTACTGGGTAAGATTGATGAATGTGATACTGATATTGTTGAAGCATAAAATTCTTTATTCCCTCAGTGTCATTGAAATCAAAAGCATCTCCTGCTTTGGCATTACGGACAATTTGTGCTGCTGTCCCGTCGGTAGGCCCTAAAACCAGGATTTGTTTGCCGGTGGCAAGATACTCAAATAGTTTTCCAGGGAGGATATATTTATTATCTGCCGTTTGCGGGATCACCAACAACAGAACGGACGACGAAAGCATGTACTGTATGGATTGTTTGTGGGGAACGAAATCGATAAATGCGATTTTATCACCAAGTTCTTGCTTACAAGTTGTTTGTATATTCGTATCCGTCTTTCCGATGAACTGTACAAGGAAATCACCGGGTAATCCGGCCATTGCTTTTATCCAGCCGCCAATCGGATAACTTGCAGCCATTGTTCCGATATACCTTATCGTAAACGATGATGGATTTACCGGTTTTTCGTCCTTGAAATCGTTTTCATCGTATCCATTCGGAAAAAAGATGATTTTTTCGGGGTTTATCTCCGGGTGGCTTTTCACAAATTCGGTTCTCCTGTCAGCAGCCACCAGAATGGTATCACAAGCCATCACTACTTTTCGTTCATAACTCAAATCGATGGATTTAGCCCATTTCGTCTGATACAGGAAATCGTTGTAATAGATAGAAGTCCACGGATCGCGGAAGTCGGCAATCCATTTAACATTGTATTTCCGTTTTAATTTCAACCCTGTCAGGTGTGTCGAATGTGGCGGACCAGTAGTGACAATGGTATCGATCCCGTATTGTTCGATAATCTGTTTTGCCTCCTTAAAGGCATATTTTATCCAGCCACGGCGGGCATCGGGGAGGAAGAAGTTTCCACGGATAAATCGTGCTACTTTTTGGATCAATCCCGGATCACTTTCATTAGCAAAACCACTGTATGGCGCTGTTGTAGTCCTGGCTATTTTCTTGTACCAGTCATACACCCCCCGGCAATCTGTACGGTATACTTTCAGTTCCGGGTCAATTTCCAATTCAAGTGATTGGTCGATAACGGGATATTCAGCACTTTCCGGGTTGACAGTCAGAACAATGGGAGTGATATCAAATTCCGGGAGATATTTGACGAATTTCAACCAGCGCTGCACTCCCGGACCTCCCGACGGAGGCCAGTAATAAGTGATGATCAATACCTTTTTGTTGTCCACTTTGCTAACCCTCTGACTATTGGTGATTATCGGTAATTTCAGATTTTAAGCGCAAATATAACTGTTGAATACGGAATAACAAGTCGTTTCTAATTGTCTTTTTTATACCTTTGCGACGGAAAAATCGGATTTGCCAATCTTTACAGGTCCGAACATGGCTAATTATCATGAAGTTCGTCGATATATTATTGCGTATCCGTAATTTACTGTTTCATCCGGTTAAAGAATGGGAGACAATTGCGGCAGAAAACAGAAATCGTAAAACAGTTTTTATTCGGTTTGTTGTTCCGTTATTGTGCTTGGTTACAGTAGCATCAATTGTCGGATCCCTCCTGTTTGCTTCGCGTTTGGTTTATTCCCTTGGTTACGTGGTCTGCAAGGTAGCTATCTTGTGGTGTTCGCTTGGGTTGGGACTTTATCTCTCGTCGTACCTGATCACTGAGATTACAGCGCGATATGTCGGTTCTAAAAATCATGATAAAACGTTCGAATTGCTGGCTTATGCATCCGGCACAGCCCTTTTGGTGATAACGATCGTGGAATTATTCCCGTTTTTCGGCGAATTACTTGTACTTGCTTTTTATTCCTGTTATCTTTACTGGCGGGGTATTCCTTATCTTATTCGTATAGAAGGTCAAAAACAAATGGTATTCGGAATATTATCGTTTGTTATTGCGGCGCTTACGTTTTCGCTCGTATTTTATTTCTTCGGAAATATATTAAGAGCGATACTCATGAGTAATTGAAAATTGAGAATTGAGAATTGACAATTATTCGCTTTTGCTCATGAGAGCGCTTCGCTAAGTTAGCGCAAAGCGCGTAAGGTTAGAATTGAGCAGATATTTGAAATTGTCGAATATATATTGAGAGTATTTACCATCTTGAATCCTGGACTTTGAACTTAAATAATTATGCAAGCTTATCTTGATTTGTTGTCTCATGTTTTGCAGAATGGCGTTGAAAAATCCGATCGTACCGGAACAGGCACGATTAGCGTATTCGGTTATCAGATGCGATTTGATTTGTCGAAGGGTTTTCCATTGCTTACTACCAAAAAATTGCATACCCGTTCCATTATACACGAATTGTTGTGGTTTTTGCAAGGGTCGACCAATGTAGCATATCTTCGTAACAACAAGGTGACTATCTGGGATGAATGGGCTGATGACCGGGGAGAGTTGGGGCCTGTTTATGGTTATCAATGGCGCTCGTGGCCGGCATCCGATGGTCGTCACATTGACCAGATCAGCCAGGTGGTGGATGGTATAAAGAATAATCCTGATTCGCGACGTCATATCGTTTGTGCATGGAACGTGGGCGATATCGACAAGATGGCTCTGCCCCCCTGTCACGTATTGTTTCAGTTTTATGTGGCCGAAGGTAAACTCTCGTGCCAGTTGTATCAGCGCAGTTGCGATATTTTTCTCGGTATACCTTTCAATATAGCTTCTTATGCATTATTGACCAGCATGATGGCACAAGTAACCGGATTGCAGCCAGGAGAATTCGTCCATACACTGGGCGATGCACATATTTATCTCAATCATCTCGACCAGGTGAAACTACAACTTACCCGTGAACCTCGCCCGTTACCCATGTTGCAAATTAATCCCGGGGTACATTCTATTTTCGATTTCCGTTTTGAGGATTTTGCCATTGAAGGGTACGATCCGCATCCGCACATCAAGGGAGATATAGCTGTATAAGGATTAAACCGCAATTTGTGTAAACTATTAATAGATGAATGCTTTTTCTCGTTTTTTTTCCAAACCGATTTTCAAGGACGAACGTTTTGTCTTAGGCGTATGGCTTCTTGCAGCTCTTATTATGGGGGTACTGAAATCTATTACCAGTTCCTGTAATAACTATCTAATTTTTAAATATGTATTTTGGCATGCCATCGAACAGGTAAACCTATATGCGCCTTATCCCGACCAATATTTTGATACAAATCATTATGGGCCTGTATTCAGTGTAATAATTGCTCCGTTTGCTATTTTACCGGACAAATTGGGTATTGTTTTGTGGGTGATGGCTCTTGCATTGGGGTTATATTATGCTATCAGGAACTTACCCATGCCGTGGGGCGCCCGGGTGGGAACTTGCTACATCTGCCTGCAGGAAATGTTAACAGCAGCATCCAACCAGCAAACCAATACGTTGATTGCCGCTTTGATCATCGGAACATTTGTGGCTATACACAGAGGTAAGGATTTTTATGCCGGATTATTTATCGCATTGGGATTATTTATTAAGCTATACGGTGTTGTCGGATTATCATTCTTTTTCTTTTCACGCAATAAAATTAAACTGATCCTGTCTTGCATATTTTGGAGTGTGGTCATGTTTGTCCTTCCGATGTTGATCTCGTCTCCGGAATTTATTGTCCAATCATACCAGGACTGGTATCATTCGTTGGTTGATAAGAATTTAAGTAATGCGGCAAGCTTGGGACAGGATATTTCAGTGATGGGAATGTTCCGTAGAATATCTGGACATAGGGAATGGTCGAACTTAATTTTTCTTGTCCCGGGCATCATATTGTTCGGATTACAGTACGTCAGGGTAAATGAGTATCATGATTTGCAATATCGTTTGGGACTTTTGGCATCCACTTTGTTGTTTGTTGTTTTGTTTAGTTCTGGTTCCGAATCATCTACATACATTATAGCCATGGTGGGAGTGTCTGTTTGGTTTTTCCTGCAAAGCCGGCCTTTTTCAGGATATGCCATATTTCTCCTTGTATTTGCGATATTTCTGACCAGTCTTTCCCCGTCCGATATGTTTCCTGCTTATCTGAGGCGGAACTATGTTGTACCTTATGCATTGAAGGCATTACCTTGCCTGTTGGTTTGGCTTACGCTGGTATATCAAATGATTTTGGGAGGAAAAGGATTTCAAAAGCTACAATATTAAGCAAATATGAAAACAAAAAAGGTGTCTATCATCCTGTGTTGTTACAACGAGGAATATGGGATAAGACTGGTGTTGGAAGCCATACACCGGGTGATGTCTTCTACGGGATACGATTACGAAATTGTCGCGGTGGATGATGGAAGTACGGATCATACACTGCAGGTACTTAAGATGATAGCTACAGAAGACGAACGGGTTTTTTATATTGAACTTTCCCGTAATTTCGGACATCAAAACGCACTAAAGGCCGGGTTGGACTTTTCGCGTGGTGATTGTTTGATCAGCATGGATGCGGATATGCAACATCCCCCTGAATTATTGCCTGAGATGCTCCAAAAATGGGAAGAAGGCTATGATGTGGTATACACCCGCCGGATGGACAGCAAAAGTTTATCGGCGATGAAACAGAAAAGTTCCCGCTATTTCTATAAAATGATGAATTTTTTATCAGATATTGAATTGGAACAGGGAACTGCTGATTTTCGGTTGTTGGATCGCTTGTCTGCCGATGCTCTTATCAATATGAAAGAGAATGATCTTTTTATGCGGGGAATGGTTAAATGGATAGGATTTAAGCAATATGCTATTGATTATATGCCTAATGACCGGATAGCGGGCAAGAGTAAATATACTGTGCGCAAGATGATGCAACTGGCTTCCCGGGGAATAACTTCTTTTAGCGTAAAACCCTTGTATATTGCCCTTTATTTAGGATTTTTCCTTGCCGCAGTCGCATTACTTTTCATTCCGTATGTGTTTATCAGTTATCTTAGCGGTCATTCGGTTTCCGGGTGGGCTTCAACTATTCTGATTGTCATTTTCTTCGGAGGATTACAATTGTGTATGCTTGGTATTATCGGTTTATATTTGGGGAAAGTTTTTATGCAGTCAAAATATCGTCCGAACTATATTATACGTAGCACCAACATAAAATGATATTACTCAGCTTTGACATAGAGGAATTTGACATGCCATTTGAATATGGGGTGGATATTTCGTTTGATGAACAATTGGATGTTTCGCAGAAGGGTACTGAAACCATCCTGGAATTAATGAAAGAGCATGGGATTCAAGCTACATTTTATTGTACGGCCAATTTTGCCATGTACCGTCCCCAAATTATAAAAGCAATTGTCGATGGCGGGCACGAGATAGCATCGCATGGATGGTATCACAGTAATTTTGAAACGCAGCACCTGGCCGAATCCAAGGAAAAGTTGGAAAGTATCAGCGGAAAGAAAGTGCAGGGTTACCGCATGGCCCGTATGATGCCTGTCCCGGAAAATGAAATTGCATATGCCGGATATGTCTACAATTCTTCCATCAATCCGACATTCCTGCCTGGCCGGTATAATAAATTGAGCGAACCCAGGACTTGGTTTTATCGGGAAAAAGTACTTCAGCTACCGGCATCGGTTTCGCCTCTTGTACGTTTCCCGCTATTCTGGTTGTCATTCCACAACCTTCCTTTAAGTTGGTATTATTACTTCTGTAACCGGACACTCAGGAAAGACGGTTATTTGAATATTTATTTCCATCCCTGGGAATTTGAAACAATTGATAAGTATAACTTTCCTTTCTATGTCGTACGTAATTCAGGTCCGAAAATGAAAGAACGGCTCGGCCAATTTGTTCTTTGGGCAAAGTCAAAAGGATATTCATTTGGAACTACATCGCAGTTTATTAACAGTTTGAAGGACACTTCACCAGAATAATTTTTCTTTAGGTTATTTTTGAGATGGTTGGTTAATTGACCTGTAATCAAAGCTATAAATTTGTTGAATTTATTAGGACATGACGAAATTTAGACATTTCTTATTCTATGCCTGAAAGGGAATATTTTCATAACCGCAAGTAAGCGAAACTCAACTTGCGGATTGACAATTAACATAACCATTGCCTGCAAGGCAAGACGTATTCTTGTTCTATATGTCTTGCCTTGCAGGCAACAATAGTCTGTTGCCTTCTCTGCAGGTCGTTGACCTGCGGTTATGAAAATCGGGCTTTTCAAGCCTTATAAATATTTTTGTCATGAACTAAAGTTGAATTTATAAATCTTAAAACCCCATATTTACACATGAAACCATATCTTTTTGTATTATTAATCCTGTTATTTACAGGTACGCTGACAGGCCAGACTGTTACAGGGTGGGTTCTGGATAGTTCCACAGGTGAAATATTGGCTTATGTCAATATCGGAGTAGTCGGTCAACCCAGGGGGACCATCACCGGTGAGGACGGAACTTTTACATTGGAAACGACAGGATTAACTGCCGATGCGGTTGTCCGTTTTTCAATGATCGGCTATCTCGCGCAAACTTATACCGTTGATGAGCTTTTAGATAACAACGGTAAAATGATCAAATTAGAAAATGTACCCGTACAGTTGTCGGAAATAGTTGTCAAGCCGGGAAAACTAAGAAAAGTCGGGGTGACTAAATTTTCGCGATTAGGAGGCCTTTGTGGGTGGGGTGGTGAGCATCATAGAGCAAGAGGAAATGAAATCGGGACAAAAATAGAGCTTGGTGAAATGCCAGTTAGTATAAAAAGCCTACATTTTCGTCTTGTTAACCAATCATTTGATAGTTGCGTGCTTCGCCTACATATGCGTGATATTGTTGATGATTTGCCCGGTAATGAATTGTTAACCAAAGATATTTTAATTACTATATCTGAAAAATCGGGTTGGATCGGCATTGATTTGAGTAAATATGGTTTGGTTTGTCAAGGAGATATTGTTTTGTCGTTAGAATGGGTAACAGTTAAATACCCCAATAAAAAACGATACCTGAGTGTAAACGGTGATAAACCAACCGCTACGATACTTTTCGGACGGCATAAAAATCAATGTTGTACCTATTTTAGATGGGGAAGCGAAGCTCCATGGATGCGAAGTGATGATGGCGCTGCTTGTTTTTATTTGACGGTTCGATAATCATATCGGGTAAATCGGATCACAGAAATAATACAACACCGGAAAACACAATCCACTTCCGTAAATCTCAAACTATTATGATTTTTCGTTCGAATTGTTGTATTCAGGCAAGGTTATTTCGGTTAAATTTTGTAATATTGCCATCCGGTTTTCCGGAACTTATCTCACTGAAAAACAAGTAATATTTTCTTTATAACCATATATTTTCAAGAATATGAAGTTTGTCGTATCAAGTACTGAATTGTTAAACCATTTGCAGGCAATCAGTAAAGTAATCAACACTAAGAATACATTGCCGATTCTGGACAATTTCCTGTTTAAATTGGAGGATAACACACTGGAAATAACAGCATCAGACCTGGAAACTACCCTGATTACCCGGATGACTCTGAATACCGCATCCGAACCGGGTGCTATTGCTGTACCGGCAAGGTTCCTGACCGAATACCTGGGTAAGTTCTCGGAACAACCCCTAACTTTCGATATTTCGACTGAGACCTATACCGTACGCATCAATTCCGAAACCGGTGAGTCCAACATCATGGGTAATGATTGGGAGGATTTTCCTCAGGTACCGACGCTTAAGCAGGATATGGTGTCACCGTTGCGCATTCCGGCCGATGTGGTATTGCAAGGCGTCAGCAAGACGATTTTTGCAACCGGCGACGATGAATTGCGCCCCGTGATGAATGGTATCTTTGTGGAAATGACCACCGACAACGTTACTTTTGTAGCATCCGATTCGCACATGCTGGTGCGTTATCGTCGCAATGATATCAAGGCAGAAAAGGATGGTTCATTTATCCTTCCCAAAAAACCGGCATCCCTGTTAAGGAATGTTTTGGCAAAGGAACAAGGTGATGTCGAAATATCATTCGACGACAAGAATGCCATGTTCAAGCTTTCGGAATATACGATGGTTTGTCGTCTGGTAGAAGGTATGTATCCGGCTTATAATTCGGTTATTCCTATCGAGAGCCCGAACAAGATGATCATCGACCGTGTCGAGTTCCTGCAATCATTGCGTCGCGTACAGATGTTCTCCAACCAGGCTACCAATTTGGTGAAGATGGAACTGAAAGGTAACCAAGTGACCGTATTTGCCCAGGATATTGACTTTTCCATTGCTGCACACGATACGCTTAAGTGTCAGTACGACGGAGATAGTATGAGCATTGGCTTTAAAGCGAATTTCCTGGCCGAATTGGTTGCCAATCTTTCATCTACCGATATTTGCCTGGAAATGGCAGATCCTTCGCGAGCCATCATTGTGTTGCCCGTACAGATAGATATTGAAGGCGAAGATGTGCTGATGCTCATCATGCCGATGATGATTGCCGAATAAATGTATTAATTTGTTTTCATGAAGCTTAACCTGAAAAATCCGCTGGTTTTTTTCGATCTTGAGACTACGGGGACGAGTATTATTTCCGACCGTATCGTCGAGTTGTCATATTTGAAAGTCTTTCCCGACCAGCGAGAGGAAGTTAAGACATACCGCGTCAATCCAACCATCCCTATCCCGCCTGAAACGACCGCTATACACGGCATCAACGATGAGGATGTAAAAGACGCTCCGACTTTCAACGAAATTGCCCGGACATTGGCGAATAATTTCGAAGGTTGCGATTTTGCCGGATATAATTCCAATAAGTTTGACCTGCCCTTGTTAGCCGAGGAATTTTTGCGCGCCGATATAAATTTCGATTTGAAAAAACGTAAATTTATCGATGTTCAAGTCATTTTTTATAAGAAAGAGCAACGTACCCTGAGCGCGGCTTATCAATTCTATTGCAATAAGGATTTGACGAATGCACATAGTGCCGAAGCTGATACCCGCGCAACATACGAGGTACTCCAATCGCAATTGGACATGTATTCCGATTTACCAAATAATATCGACCAATTGTCCGAATATTCGGTGCATTCCAAAACAGCTGACTTCGTTGGCCGGATCGTTTTTAATGAAAAAAACGAAGAAATATTCAACTTTGGGAAATACAAGG
The DNA here is from genome assembly GCA_031551645.1 of Bacteroidales bacterium. Lineage (GTDB taxonomy): Bacteria > Bacteroidota > Bacteroidia > Bacteroidales > UBA4181 > JAIRLS01. Next base: position 17,220 of record JAVBNI010000122.1, read on the forward strand.
GGCAAACAGTTGTTTCGGTATTATCCAAAGATACTTCTTACTATTCGTGGATGATGAATGGCGATTTTCCGCGATTTACCAAAAACGTGTTAACAGCGATTAAGCTGCGCGGGTTCAATAATAAATAAGGAAACGGGGATCATTTCCCCGTTTTTTGTTCCTTTTGTCGCATGTGGATGAAAACGGTAATCGCTACACTCAACGCCAAATATATACACAGTTCGCTTGCCGTACGATTACTGTATGTGGCTAACAAAGATCTGTTTGATGTCTCATTCAGGGAGTATACAATTAAAGAAGATATTGAACACATAGCTTCTGATTTACTGTCCACTGGTTGTAATTGTATCGGCCTGGGCGTTTACATCTGGAATGTAACCAAAACCTTGACATTGGTGGCCCGGCTCAGGGAAATGAAACCGGATGTGGTCATTATTCTGGGTGGGCCGGAAGTAAGCTACGAACCGGAATTTTTCCTGCATAGCGCAGATATCGATTTTGTTGTGAGCGGCGAGGGAGAGTTTATACTTGGAAAATTGCTGTTTGCATTGGAAAAAGGTTTGCCGACAAATATGGACGGAGTATCATCCAAAGGATGTATCAGTCCCGTGATTATTCGTGCCGACTTGGATCGCTTGGCCGCATTACCGTCGCCCTACCAGCTTGAGGAGGATCGCGAGTTGTTACCTGTGAAAATGATTTATTTTGAAACATCGCGCGGATGTCCTTACCGTTGTTCCTATTGTTTGTCGTCGTTGGAGCGCGGCGTTCGTTATTTTCCCGAAAAGTATATTACAGATAATTTATTGTACCTGATCAATCATGGAGCGCGGAAAATCAAGTTTCTTGACCGCACCTTTAATCTGAACAAGCAGCATACGCGACAAGTCTTTGATTTTTTGCTGGAGCAATATCGTCCCGGTTTGTCGTGCCAGTTCGAAGTATATGCCGAATTGCTGGACGATGAGACGATTGATTGGTTGAATTCCTGCTTACCGGAACGTTTTTTTCGTTTTGAAATCGGAATACAATCTACTTGCGAAGCAGCTAACCGTGCTGTAAACCGGCGACAGAATTTTCCGTTGTTATCGCGAAACATCAGCAGGATAATCCAGGGAGGAAAAATCGGAATGCATCTGGATTTAATTGCCGGGTTACCTTTCGAAACGTGGGATATGTTTATCCGGTCGTTTAATGATGTGTTTGCGTTCGAAGCCAAGGAAGTACAACTCGGATTCCTGAAAATGTTACGTGGAACCGACTTGCGTGAAACAGCGTCCCGATACGGGTATTATTATGACGCAAACGCCCCCTACGAAGTAATATCTAATGAGTACATATCGGTTGGTGAACTGCAACGCATACATAGCGTCGAACATGTACTTGAAAAATATTGGAATAGCGGTCGTTTTTCGTTAACCCTGAAAGCCGTCTTTGATCCTTATTATAAGAAGCAGTATTTTGAATTTTTCGACGAGTTGGCGCAATATTGCAGTCATCATGGTTGTAGATTATACGGATATCAATTGGTTGATCTGTTCCGCTATCTGCATACTTTTCTGCAATCGAAGGATATCGATTTATTTGACAAGTTGCGTGAAGATTATTACAATTGCTTTACGGTGCGTCCCACAGATGTATTTTGGCTGGACGTTATTGAAAAACAGGAACGAAAGTCGATTTTAGACCGGATAAGCAAGGATGAACAGTTTTTAGCAGATCACCACCTTACGCCATATATGATCAAGAAACAAACCACCATTGACAAATTAACGGACAATCATTATTTGTTGAATGTTTTTCTTCCCGGCGAACGGATGCGATTGGAATATGCATTTACCCGCCCAGTTCAACATTCGGATCCCAGAAAAGATTCTTGAAATCAACCACTTTGTCGTTCTTGACAACAATGCCTTCGGCTTCGAGAAGTTTCTGCATCTTGTCGCCACCAAAATGATGTTTTCCGGTAAGCATTCCATTACGATTTACCACACGGTGTGCAGGAATATCATCCCCATGAAAATGTGAAGTATTCATTGCCCATCCGACCATACGCGATGACTGTCCAGAGCCAAGGTAACGGGCAATAGCTCCGTAGCTGGTTACTCGTCCGTAAGGTACAAGGCGAACCACCTGATAAACGAGTTCGAAACTAAACATTGGAGAATTATTACATGGGTTGATAAAATAACTTACGCTTTGACTGTGGTCAAATACGGTCAATCCATTTCTTTTGCTATACGTATTGAAAATCGGAGGGTCGATCCCTGTCCGGGTATGGATTCGACACTGAACGCCCCACCCATTAGTGTTACCAGCGATTCGCAAAGCGACAAGCCGATTCCGACACCGCGGTAGCGTTGAGTATATACTTCACCCTGTTTCCAGAAACGTTTGAATATTTCAGTCTTGTGTTCTGGAGGAATACCAATGCCTGTGTCTTCTACGAAAAAATGTAGGTATTGCCAGTTTTCAGAAATTTCGCAACCAAAAAGAATATAGCCTGTTTCGGTGAATTTGACAGCATTGTCTAATAGGTGGACAAACACTTGCCTGATACGTTTCCCATCTATCAAAAAACTATCTAACGCAGGCGGTAAACGATTTTCTGAAACCAATGCTAATTGCGGCTTGTTGGCGTAGCGGATGATTTGTTGAGCATCATCATATACTTCATCCAGCAACTGTTTGATCATAAATTGATCGGGACGGATAACCAATAAGCCGGAGTCGATCTTCGACAAATCAACAATATCATCGACCAGCGACAGGAGTTGCGATGCATTTGAATTAATCAGGGTGATCATTTGATCCTGTTGCTGGGTAGATATTTCCGGTTTACCGATAAATTGCAGGAAGCCCAGGATGGCATTCAACGGCGTACGTATTTCATGCGACATATTGGCAAAAAAGGCTGCCTTGAACCTGTCCGATTCCTGTACCTGGGTAAAAGCAAGTTGTAGTTCGGCCGTTTTTTCGTTCACCATGTTTTCCAGGTCATTTTTGTAGTGATCTAACTCCTCATATGTTTTTTGCAATTCATCGTTCACGGTCATCAATTCTTCATTAGTAGCGGTCAGCTCTTCATTAAAAGAGGTCAGTTCTTCCGTTTGTTCGCTTAACTGACGGTTAACCCTTTTCCGTTGTTTGTTATTTTTCAGCGTTACCACCACCAATACTGACACCAGCACCAACACACAAATCAACAATATGGAAAGTCCCCATTGCATCCTGATTTGGCGTTGCTGTGTAGCTATCTGCATGTTCATTCTGGCTTCACGGTCGGCAAATTCAATTTGTGCCGACAGACGCGCTACTTCCCTCATATTTTTTGTTGTTTCCAAGGAATCGGATAGTTGCCTGAATTCCATTTGAGAATTATATGCTTTTTGAAAATCCCGGTTTTCAGCATACAGTTCACTCAAAAGACCGCTCAGCTCGCGAATCATCTCGATCCATCGTATTTTTTGGGCATTGGCATATGAAATTTCGGCAAATTGAATGGCTTTTTTTATATCTTTCGTTTGGGTGTAATAATTTGCAAAACCTTTGGCACATGTAGCAGAAAGACGAGGGTCGTTCAAAGCAAGCGATCTTTTGTACGCATCATTGTAATAATAGTAAGCCGAATCCAGATTCCCAAAAGCCTGGTACAAATAACCCATTTTATAATTCATCAACGTTACGGGACGCGGATACATCCTGTAGCTCTGGATGGAACGTCGTTGGTAATCCAATGCTTTTGCCTCATCGCCAAGATAATGATAAAAGTCAGCCATGTCGTTGTAGCTGTCTCCCAGTTCCGGGGAAAATGCATGAGGAACTTCCTGATAGGCTTCAATAGCCATATTATAAAAATCGGCTGTTAAAATACTATCACCCAGGCTTCTGTAAAAAAAACCGATATCCCGGTAAATAGCGGCCTGATGGATGGGATTATCCAAATGTTTGCTTAACTCCAACGTTTGGTACAAATATTTCAGTTGTTGGTCCCGCATGCCTAAACTGGAATACGCACTTGCTATCTGGCTGTACAATACACAACAAGTTAATGTGTCCTGAAGTGATTCAAAGATCGAAGCGCTTTCCTGATAAGCCTCTATTGCCTTATCTAACTTCCCGCTTGCCTGCATGATCCTTCCGAGATTCATGTCCGTATATCCGGCACATTTTCCGTTACCAAGTATATTGATGATATCTTTTGCTGTTTTGTATGATCTTTCAGCTTCATCATACTGAAATAATGCATAGTAGGCGTCTCCGGTTACAACATGGACTTTATATTCTTCCATTGTTCCTTTCACGGAACGGGGCATGTTTGCTTGCGCCAACTTTGCTTCTTGAAGCATGCCTCCGGGATTACCGCACATATCCATATTGTAAACGGAAGCGACGTGTACCCGGCAGATTGATATTGAATCCTTTAATTTAGTTGCCAACGATAGGGCGCTGTCGGCATAGACGATGGCTCTAAAAATAATTGTTTTATCTTGATAGGAACGTACAATACGAAGATAAAGCTGTAGCCTGGCAGTTTCATCAGGAGCCGTTTTCAGATTCTGTAAAAGTTCTTCAAGGGGAGTAGCTTCAATATCGGCGCAAAAAACCGCCCGATCGGTGTCTGTAGTTGCTCCCACATTCCACCATCGTTTAGTTTCTACCTGTGCATGACTACTGCATATTGCAAGGAACAGGAGAAATAGCCACAATATATGCCTTAACCCTCTCACTTATCCGTCTTTTTTAAGAGAAAATTTTATCCCAGCGTGCAAATTTAGAATTATTCATCAAAGCTTATACATTATTTGATAATTTATTCGAAAAAAATTGTGGCGGAAGTTACATTTTCTGGTGTAATAATATCTAAACCTTTGTAACGTAGCAATAATTGAGCTATAGCCAATACATCCTTTTCACAATAGCGAACAATCCTCAACAAGTCTTTTTCATTCCAGAATATTTCAGCCACCTGACTACCGTCAATATCGTCTTTTGGCGAAGGGATACCAAATATGTGAGTCAACAATTTAAGCGATGTATAGCTTTTATAATCGCCAAAACGCCACAGTTCCATCGTGTCTAAGAAAGACACCTCCCATGGTTTTTTTCCGGCAATATTGAGGATGTCAGGTAGAGTGATACCATTGATCAACATACGCCGGGCAATGTAAGGAAAATCAAATTCCTTGCCGTTATGTGCACAGAGTTGTAGGCTGTGTTGCATGGCAAAACGAGAAATTGTTTCGGCAAATTCTTTCAACAATTCCGGTTCATGGTGGTTGAAGCAGGATTTAAGCCGGAAAGCCAATTTTCCGTCAGGTAAGTGATGGATAAATCCTACGGAAATACATACGATTTTTCCAAATTCAGCATAAATTCCCGCCCGTTGGTAAACTTCGGCTGGCGTTTGTCCTTCCTTGCAAAAAGATGTTGCTTTCAGCATCCACAATTCTTGTGAAATATCATCAAGTTGTTCGAAATCCGGGTATTGTGGGACAGTTTCAATATCTAAGAACAGAATGTCCTCAAGACGAATATTGTTCAGCATATCACCTGTGGTTTATGTGATCTAAAAAGTTTGTTAAATGCAAAAATACATGATTTTCCGAATTTTACTACGATTGTCTGATATTTATGATTCAACAATATCACATAAATACTTATTGATAAATAATCGCTATTTTTACTTTAGTGCATCATGTTGATTTAGCGTTCTTTGCGTTAATTCTCAATTCTCAATTCTCCATTCTCCATTACTTACCTGCCAAATAGCTTTTATTTCTTGTATATCTTTGCACCTTTTAATAAAATATCAATAATGGACAAACCACAGGATATCGTGTTGAGTGGTATACGCTCGACAGGTAGTTTACATTTGGGAAATTATTTCGGTGCGATGCGTAATTTTGTCAAATTACAGGAAACGCATACGTGTTATTTTTTTATTGCCGATTATCATTCGCTAACCACACATCCTACACCGGAAGACCTGAACAACAATGTACGCCGTATCATGGCCGAATATCTTGCGGCAGGTATCGATCCCGAAAAATGTACATTATACGTACAAAGCGATGTGCCTGAAATATGTGAATTGTATTTGCTGCTCAATATGATCGCTTATGTGGGAGAACTGGAACGTACCACTACTTTTAAGGACAAAATACGCAAACAACCCGGAAACATCAATGCCGGTCTGTTGACCTATCCCGTACTGATGGCTTCGGATATTCTGATACATAGGGCCAATAAGGTGCCTGTAGGAAAAGACCAGGAGCAGCATCTGGAATTAGCCCGTGTGTATGCCCGTCGTTTCAACAATACATACAATTGTGAGGTTTTTCCCGAACCCGAAGCATTCAATTTCGGAGCCAACCTGGTGAAAGTACCCGGCCTTGACGGAACGGGTAAGATGGGAAAATCAGAGGGTAATGGAATTTACCTGACCGACGCACCGGAAGTTATCCGGAAAAAAGTGATGAGGGCTGTCACGGATACAGGTCCGACGGAACCAAACCAGCAACCAACAGAGCCTATCCAAAATCTTTTTACGGTTATGGATTTGGTTTCAAACCCCGATACATTGAAATTCTTTCAGGATCAATATGCTCATTGTTCCATCCGCTATGGAGACTTGAAAAAACAATTGGCAGAAGATATTGTGAATTTTCTGACGCCCATCAGGGAAAAATTCAATGATATCATTCATGACGGGGATTATCTCAACCATGTAGCAGCCACCGGACGTGAAAAAGCCCGCGCCAGTGCAGCCAAAACACTTGCAGAAGTCCGCCAGGCGATAGGAATAAGGCAATTGGGGTAGTTGCGGATGAGTATGTCGTTTACTTAGGAAATATTTTCGCTGTCAGGGTCAAGACCACTGACAGGGCTGCGTGTTCCCTGACAGTGGTCGATAGACACCCTGTCAGGGGAGAGAAATAAGATATCTCTAAAGTAAACAACAGTGGATCATTATATCTACTCTTTTAACGATTCTCAGCTTTCTCGTTTTATTAATATAACAACAGGGTTTGATTCTTCGGTTAATCCATGCGTGATCTTTTTTAGATTTTCATCGGTAATATTATTTATATTTTCCAATAAATAAGCGGGTTGGAAAAAGTCTATTAATGTGTTTTTTTCGTACCAAAGAGGCCAAACATCAATTCCGGACTTTTTTAATGTGATTTTTTTATCCTCAGCGGTTGAATAATTCTTTCCTGAAGTTTTATGAATGATATATCTTTTTTCTTTTCTTTTATACATGACCGTTGCAAAGATATAATCTTCTGTTTCAGTGATATCATTTAAATACGCCTTTTCATTTGATGTCCTTTCAAATTGTTCCATATCACCCAATACGTTCATTGGTAATTTGATATTCCCAAAATCAAAATAATAACGTATAGATAAATTCCCATCTGTAGGGTGGAAAGTATATATTGTGTCGTTGAACATTTGGCGGAAAATTATTTCATTATTGTATTTTTGGAAAGTCTTACGATCAGGCTCAATGAAAGTATTCCGGGGTACAAATTGAAGATCATTATGGTAGTGTTTCAGCGTATCTTGATTAAAACTCATTAAAATCAATTTGTTTTGTTCGCTTCCCAAGAAAAATAACGGGTTGATCAGAAAACTTTCTTTAACCAGTTCAAATCTCCACAAAATGGAATCATTACGATAGCTCTTTATATATTTACCTGTTATGAGATCGTATTCAATAATCTGACGATTTGAATCAGCTATATAGATCTTTTTAGAGGTTTCATCAATAGAAACATCCAATAACATGAGGTACTCCCCCGGGCCTTTGCCATGTGAACCTATTTTCTTTTCAAATTTTCCTGAGTAATCATATTGTAACAGATAATCATAGGTTGCAACAAAAATATGATTATCAGTTAATATGATTTTTAAAATAACCCCGATAGGATGATCAAGATCAAACTTCAAGGGTATATATGAAGTGTTATATTCTTCAGGAAAAGTAAAATATTCAGAAACGTTCAGCAGCTTTTCAATATGGTAGCTATTTATGTTTTTTTTAATAGGAGAGGAGCAAGAATTTGTGATAACATACACACATAAAAGCATAATCTTAAAAACAGTTTTCATGGAAATGGTATTAATATAAGATGAGTACAAAACTATAATACATATATCAATTTGCAGCCTTTAGCTTACGTTGATAAGCTTATTTATTTAAATAAACGGCATTGACTCTTAATTTATTGTACATGTTGATCACTTGTTTTTGCGTTGTTATTTTTGATTAATTTAAAACGTATACTTCAAAGCTGGAATTTTAGTGTTAAGTATTTGACAAATAGCAATTTATGGCATAATGCTATTTGCTTAAGGATTGTGTTGGAAAAGATGTCCCCATTCCGCATACTGCGCAAGCTTCAGTCGACATGACGGCGCACTCTTATAGAAGAGGGAAATGAATGCTGGACGGCGAAGCATACGAGGTACGAGTTATGCGCGTGGAAACATCTCGTCGTAATTGCTCACCTTATAGGTAAAGCATCTGGTATTCATACCAATAAAGAGACGTGTATTTTACCGCTGTCAGCAGAGAACAGGAATTATCCCTAAATCAGAACAGACCAGCACAGCACAGTTTCACTTTTCCAATCCTCCGCCCAGAGCTTTATACAAATTAACTGTCGACAACATTTCATCAAGGATAGCCGAGTTAAGCGCTGTTTCGGCACTGAACAACTGTCTTTGAGCGTCCAATACGTCGATATAGCTGATAATGCCGTTGACGTATTGTAGTTGTGCCAGTTCGTGGTATGTTTTTGCCGATTGATAAAGCGCTTCGTACGATTGCCGTACTTCGCGCATCTTATTGAAGGCGGTGATGGTATTATTTACTTCTTTAAAAACATCCAGAACAGTCTGCTGGTAACTGTATATTGCTTGCTGGTAAACTTCTTGGGCAGCTTTATGCCGGGCTTTATTTTTACCCATTTGGAAAACCGGGCCGGTAAGTGTCCCTGCCACAAACCATGCCGGGCTTTTCAGGAAATCTGTCAAATCAGTGTTTTCTAATCCGTAACGGCCAGTGAGGCGGATCGTAGGGAACATGTCGGTATAAGCAATGCCAACTTCAGCATTAGCCTGTATGAGTTGCTGTTCTGCCAAAAGTACATCGGGACGGCGTTTGAGTAAGGTAGAAGGTAAATCGACAGGTAAGCCTTCGGGAAGTAGCCAATCGTCAATATTTCCTCCGCGTGGTATATCACCCGTAGGATATTCTCCCAACAGAACCGAAAGATCGTTTTCTGTGACTTTAATGCGGTTTTCAAGATCTGGAACTAATGGTTCGGTACGGGCTAATTCCACCAAACTTTGCCGGTAGGGAATTTCGGACGTAAGTCCTCCTTCGTAACGTAGTTTGGCCACCTGGGCTCCTTTCTTGCGCGATTCAAGTGTTTGCCGAACAATGGCCAATTCGCGATCGAGCGCCTGTAATTCGAAATATGTTTGTGCCACCTGCGCCACAAGAGTCAAGTGTAAAGCCCGTTGCGCTCCAACTGTTTGCAGCCAGGATGCAGTTGCTGCTTCATTTTGCCAGCGCAGGTTACCCCACACATCGAGTTCCCAGCCGAAAGTAAGGACGGCGCGTACTTCGGGACTTTCTGTTTTTCCATCACCGCCGTAGTTAAGTACTTCTTTTTGGTTGTAGGCTTCAACACCGAAACCTGGTAACAGGTCGGCACGGGCAATGCGTTTGGCATACATCATCTCGCGGATACGTGACGCAGCTATCAGCATATCCTTATTATTTGAAAGTGCTTTTTCGATGAGTGTTTGTAATACGGTATCACGATACAAGTCACCCCAACCGAGATCAGTAATGTCTCCTTCTACCTGGACAGTGCTGTCAAAAGCAGAAGGCAAGTGGAGTTCAGGCTGTACGTATTTATGGCCTACTTTACAAGAATGAAGGATAAGCCCTAAGTTGATAACGATAAAAATATATTTAATCAGGTTCATTTAACTGGATTTCTTTGATTGCTCTTTGTGGTCACGATGGTTTTAAATATTTATTCAATGCTGATCTTTATACTAACCAAACTTGCGAACTTAGATGACTGAATTAATTTTCAACTTTCAACCTTCAGCTTTCAGTTTTCCATTATTTAACCTTCGTTTTCTCCATGATATATGCCATTTCAATTCCGGCAACCTGAATTTTTCCTTGAGACGATAAACGATTACGAAAAAGAAGGGAACTAAAATAATACCAAAAAGGATGGCGGCAATCATGCCGAAAAATACACCTGTACCTATGGAATGGCGACTGGCCGAACCGGGACCTGTGGCAAGCACCATCGGTAACATTCCTAATACAAAGGCCAGCGAGGTCATCAGTATGGGACGAAAACGTAATTTAGCAGCTTGTATCGCGGCATATACGGGTTGCATGCCGGCATCGGTCTGTACTTTGGCAAATTCCACAATCAGAATGGCATTTTTAGCTGCTAATCCCATTAATGTTACCAATCCTATCTGGAAATAGATATCGTTTCCCAATCCCAGTGCCCATATTCCCAGGTAGGCTCCCAATGCTGCGACAGGTAACGAAAGCAATACGGCTACCGGCACGCTCCAGCTTTCGTATTGTGCAGCAAGGAAAAGAAATACGAACAGGAACACCAGGGCAAAGACGAAGCCTGTTTGTCCGCTCGCTTGCTTTTCCTGGAACGATAATCCGCTCCATGCCAAGCCAATGTTTGATGGCAATTGTTTGCGTACAATATCTTCGATAGTTGTCATTGCCTGCCCCGAACTGTAAACGGCAGCAGGCGTTACCTGTATTGCAGATGACATATACATGTTGAACCGGCTGATATTACCCGGGCCAGTGGTATAACTGAGCCTTCCGAGGGTGGTGAGCGGGATCATATTTCCGTTTGCAGCTTTAACGAAAAACAGGTTGATATTATCGGTTGTGGCGCGGTACGACTCATCGGCCTGTATGTATACACGGTAAATACGATTAAACATATTGAAGTCGTTCACATATGCCGAGCCGAGATAAGCCTGCATGGTGGAGAAAATATCAGCTACCGGAATTCCGAGGAGTTTTGCCTGGTCGCGATCGACATCAAAGTACAACTGGGGAATTTCAGATTGAAGCGACGATGAAACATTGGCTATTTGACGGGCTTGCGAAGCCATATGGACAAACGAGTCGGATGCCGCCACAAGATCATCCCAAGTGGCATCAGAACGTGCCTGGAGTTTCATTTCCACGCCACCGGCTTCGCCTAATCCGGGTATCGCTGCAGGTCGACTTATAAAAGCACGTATTTCGGGATAATTATAAAATTCTTCCCGTGTATCCCGGATTACCTCGTCTACGCTTTCACCACGTTCATTCCATGGCTTCAGGATCACGGTAAGTGTGGCGCGTCCCAGGTTGGCTCCCACACGTGGGCTTGAACCGGTGACATTCTGTACATGCTCTACTGCCTCATGATGATCAAGCCAGGCAACTGCCCGTTCGGTTACCGAACGGATACGTTCGAGAGTAGTGCCTTCGGGCATTTCCAATTCTACAGTGAAATAGCCCTGGTCTTCTTGAGGGATGAAACTGGTGGGGATGTAGTGATTGAGTACGAAAATCAATACCAATATCATACCGAAAGCAGCCAGGATACGCCGTGGGCGGTTAATCACCTGTAACAGAATATTGGCATACCACTTATTACCAGCATTGAGCCAATAATTGATTTTTCGGAACACGATATGTTTCTTTTTCCGTTTGTTGGTTGGACGCAGAATCATCGCACACATAGCCGGGCTCAAAGTAAGGGCTACCACAGTGGAGATAAGTACCGACACTACAATGGTTACTGAAAACTGCCGGTAGAGCGAACCGGTGATACCTCCGAGAAAACTTACGGGAACGAACACTGCGGCTAATACCAGTGATGTCGCAATTACCGCGCCGGTTAGTTGTTTCATTGCCAGGTGCGTTGCCTCGCGTGGACTAAGATGTTTTTCGTCCATGATACGTTCGACATTTTCCACAACAACGATGGCGTCGTCGACCACAATACCGATGGCAAGTATCAACCCTAGAAGAGTCAGCATATTGAGCGAAAAACCCATGATGAGCATAAAACCAAACGTACCGATCAGCGAGATAGGGACAGCCACGATGGGAATGACCGATGCACGCCAGCTTTGCAACGATAGGAAAACGACAAGAATAACCAGGAACAGCGCTTCGAATAATGTTTTATATACTTCGTGTATGGATTCGGAGATATATTGCGTCATATCAAAAGGCACCAGGAAATCAAGCCCTTCTGGGAAATCTTTTTGTATTTCCACCATGGCTTTGCGGATTTCATCGGCTACTTCGATTGCATTGGCTCCGGGTAGGGTATATATGCTTAATATGGCGGCACTTTTTCCGTTGAGGCCACTCTCTGTGTTATATGATTGCGCTTCGAGTGAAACCCTTGCTACGTCCCGCATACGTATAAGCGATCCGTCATTATCGGCTTTGATGACGATATCCTCAAATTCCGTAACAGTCGATAACCGTCCACGTGCAGTAATGGGAGTCGCTACATCGATGTGCGTAATGGGTGGTTTACCGAAAGATCCGGCTGCAGACTCACGGTTCTGGTCTTTTAAGGCATTTTGTAAGTCCTTCACCGTAAGCCCGAAACTTGCCATACGGTCGGGATATACCCATATCTGCATTCCGTAATAACGGCTACCTACATTGGAAATGCGTCCTACGCCGGGGATACGGCGTAACACATCCAATACATTGATGGTGGTATAGTTGCTCAGGTATATTTCGTCATACTTCGGGTCCGACGATACCAGTGCAATGGTCATCAACTGGTTGGCAGCCTGTTTTTCCACAGTAATACCGTTTTGCAATACTTCGGCGGGTAGACGCGGTTCTGCGAGTTTCACGCGATTCTGTATCTCCACAGCGGCGAGGTCGGGATTGGTATTCACATCGAAAGTAACCGTGATGGATAATCCGCCGGAATTGTTACTGCTCGACTCCATATAAATCATACCCGGCGTACCGTTTAGTTGTTGTTCAATGGGAGTAGCTACAGCTTGCGAAACGGTCGTGGCGTTGGCTCCGGGATACGATGCATTGATTTTGACAATTGGCGGAGTAATGTCCGGATATTGTTCAATAGGTAGTATCACCAGCCCAATAATGCCGGTAATAACAATCAATACCGAGATAACGGTAGAAAGTACTGGTCGGTCTATAAAAAAGCCGGTTTTCATTGATCGTCCTCCTTTCGCGTATATTTGATGCTATCTTGTGCTTTCAGATGTTCTTCTTCCTCACGTGTACGGGGTATCACCAATTGGCGGTGCGTGAGTTTCTGATAACCTTCTGTCACAATATTTTCACCAGGCAAAAGACCACGTGTTACAACAATCTGATTATCGCGTTCGTAGCCGGTTTCTACATAACGTTTTTCGGCGATGCTGTCCGGCCGTATGACAAATATAAATGCCCCGCCCTTTTCGATTAAAAGAGATTTACGCGGAACCACCACTACATTTTCGAGTACATCGAGCAGGAGTTTCACCCGGGTAAATTGTCCGGGAAGCAACACCTGCCTGGGATTGGAAAGTATGGCGCGTACGCCGAATGTTCCGGTCTTGGGATCGACCTGTGGCGAAGCAAAATCAACAATTCCCTTTTCATTGTACACACTATTATCAGCCAGTGTGACGGTGACGGTGGGTTGCCACGAGCGGGTGGTGTCCAGTTCACCAAGGTGGACATTACGTCGTTGGCTACGCAAGTAGTCAAGTGCCGTAAGTTTGAAATCGACAAATACAGTATCGCGTTTCACCACTGTGGCCAATAACGATGCATTGGATTTACCTACCAGCGAACCTATGTCGACATATCTTTCGCTGATGTAACCGTCAAAAGGCGACCGTACTACCGTATAACTCAGTTCCAATTCAGCTTGTCGAAGATCAGCATTGCTCATAGCAACATTGGCTATGGCCATATCGTAAGCTGCTTCGGCATTGTCGAGATCAAGCTTGCTGGCGGCATTTTGCTGGTAGAGTGGCCGCAGACGTTCTACATCACGCTGCGATTTGGCTTCTTGTGCTTCATCTTTTTTCAACTGTGCTTTTGCTTTTTCCACTTTTGCTTTATATAACAGATCATTGATATAGAAAAGCGGTTCGCCTTTTTCCACCTTTTTACCTTCATCGAAGGTCATGCGTTCGAGAAAACCCTCTACCCGGGCATGTACTTCTACATGACGTATTGCCCTGATCATACCTACATATTCGCCATATATTTCGATATTATCAGCTATGGCAGGTTCGATTTCAACAACAGGCGGACGCGGCTTTTCTTCCTTGCAGGAATATAAGCCAAATATGAGTAATGAACAGAATAGAACATATTTTATGTAAAAGCGGATGATATACATTTTGTTTATCAGATATTTTAAAGGTGATTGTGGCATTGATGGTGAATTGATTATTTGGTTTTTGAATATATAGCAACGATTTTATTGATTAAATACTATAGTATATTAATCCAATTTATATAATCTTTTTTATATAATATTACAAATATCTTACCATTTTGTACGAAAATAAAGAAGGGAATTTTAATCAGAGTGCATGTTGTTGTAATTTGCATGTTCGTAGGAGTGGTATAAACCTCAGGAAATAAAATGATAGGATCAATACGATAAAAATTTATTTCGAACCTATCGTTTGAAATGATCAAAGAAGAATTTAGCCATGATACATGTACAACGTCTTTTCCCATCACAATATCTTATTTTTAAAAAGTTAAATATTAATTTAATTTTTTAAAAACAAATCTAAGTATTTAGTTTATATTTGCATGAAAGTTGGAATGTAGATATACACTTAATTGATAAAGCCATGAAGCACATCGTTATTTGTTTATTGTTCTGTGGACAGCTCCTTGCTCAGAATACCGATTACGACAAAGCCTGGCAGGCATATGCATTTGGAAACTTTGAAGATGCTTTGACCTTGATCCAGCAATGTATTTATCAGGATAGCACCAACCATCGCCTGATATATTTGAAAGGTAAAACACTCGAAAATCTCTATCGCTATGATGAAGCAATTGTGGCCCAGCGAAAAGTATTGCAACTGGATGCCGAAAACATTGAAGCGAAATCGGCATTAGCCGCACTTTACCAACAATCGGGTCAGCCAGCGCTCGCTACGCACCTATACGAACAATTATCAATGACTTATCCGTCTGTAAACCGGTGGAAAATGAATTGGGCCGGTTCACTTCAAGCCAGTGGAAAATACAAAGACGCATTGGATTTACTAAAAATGGTTGTTACCACTGATAGTCTCAATTGGTTGGTTTATAAAAATATGGGTGATTGTTATTACCGACAGGACAGTCTTGAACAATCAGTTGTATGTTACCGGAAATCATTGGATATATATCCCCGAAACAGGGCATTGTATGGTTTATTGACCAGAATATATACGACGCTCGGCGAAGACGAGGAAGCACTTTATACCGGTAAGGAGGCTGTGGCCATAGACTCAACCAACATCGAGGCGTGGAAATACATGGGACTGGCATGGTACCGCACCGGTAAGGCAGACAGCTCGTTCATGGCTTTGGAAAAAACGCTGGCATTGGGCGATACGTCGAAGGTTACCAGTGTCTATTACGGGATGTTGTGCTATCATTTCATGTCATTTGACAAGGCTGAAAAATATCTGGGAAAGGCATTGGACTACGAACCCGATAATGTGAAGACCATGTATTATCTCGCTATCACCTATGGATATACGGGTAAGCCACAAAATGGACTTGTCCTGATAGACAGTATTAATAAAAGTGTTGTATATTACGATAGTATCCGTATACAAGCCGAAATACAGCGGGGATATCTTTACCGGATAGCGAATCGTTATAACGAGGCTGCAAAATCTTTCATTTCAGTTACCAAATCCTTGCCCAAAATGGCAAACAACTATTACGAAGTAGCCGTTTCCTATGATATGGGACTGCGGAAGAAAGATGCGTTAGATTGGTATACCCGTTATTTGAACAAAATCGATAGCCGTTGGGCAACGAAAAACTGGACTGAGGCGGAGTTGAAGAAAAATAAATTGATAAGTGTATCCATCGACCGGATTGAAGCCTTGAAAACTGATCTGTTTTTTGAGGCAGAGAAAAAGAAAAGTGAATAAAAACTACGTGACAGTTGGGCCTAAGTATCGAATAAGAATTCGTGTCCTGACGGGACATTACTGCCGTATTTATTTGTTCCAATTACAATTGCTTAAACGTTTAAGTAATCGTTGATGATCTGCCAATTTTATTCATCATTCTATACTTATTATTCGTCAAAAAATAAGTAACGTTCGTCAAGTTTTTCCTGCTTTTATCTCAAACATGTATAATAATCAGGAAAAAATAGTATTTTCGTTGCTTATAGCCGGAAGGTTGTTTTTTGATGAAGCATCTTAAGATAAAATAGTTATGAAGGCAAGGTTAACCGAAATTCAGAACACAATAAATGGTTTTTACCTGTATGACGACAGTGTTGCTCAAAAATATATTGCGTTGATAGGTGAAGCCATTGATATTATTCGTACTATTGAGGCTACTCCGACAAGCTTGTTGGACAATGCCAAAAATAACGCCATTTATGAATTGAGCAATGAATTGGCCAATCGGATGAACGATGGTTTTTTTCATGCAAATCTTGAGCGTAAGAAAAGTGAGTTCAAGATTTCAAAAATGCTGGTTACCGTGGCAATAGGAAATGTTCTTTCTAATATGCAGGAATAAAATTCCTTTTTCAATTTATAAATAACACTAAAATGTTACGGGTTGCTCGTTTCGTTTGGTTGCTGTTTGTTCCAGTCGCGATAATGGGACAACAACCGTCGGAAATGAAAACCTTGCTCAGGGAAGACACACGTATCAGTGGTTTTGGGAGCATTAACGCAGGTATCGTTCCGTTTGCCGGACATACAATCGGGACCATAGGTGGTGACGGGGCTTTGGTTCTCAACAATTTTTTCCTGGGAGGATACGGAAGTCGAAATATCGAATTTCAATCCGTATATTCTGACGACGAATATTATACCGACAAAAAATTGGGACTGTCGCAAGGCGGTCTTTATACCGGGATGTCTTTCTGGTCTAAAAAACTACTTCAAATTGCTGTTGCCGGGCAAATCGGGTGGGGGCATCTTTCGCTACGCGACAGTCCGACCAAAGAAATCCTTACACGTGACAGGGTGAATATATTGACGCCCATTTTTCAGGTCAAGCTAAACCTGACATCTTATATCCAATTGTGCGGAGGGCTTTCTTATCAATTTTTATTTGGGGTTGATTATCCCAATCTTGAAGACAAGGACTTTCGGGGCCTTTGTGGTTCAGTATCCGTCAGGTTCGGATGGTTTTAGAAATCAACCGTCACAGTGACCGGACAATGATCGGAATGGAATGCTGTTTGCATGATAGACGCATCCGTAATTCTGCTTTCCATACATTTTGTAGCCATGTTATAATCTATCCTCCAACCAAGGTCCTTTGCACGCGCCTGCTGACGGTAACTCCACCAACTGTATTGATTGGGTTCTTTGTGAAACATCCGGAAAGTATCCAGATAACCATGTTCCAGAAAACGGTCGACCCATGCCCGTTCTTCGGGTAAAAAACCGGACATTTTTTGATGCCGTTCGGGGTAGTTGATATCAATATTGGTATGGGCAATATTGTAATCGCCCGAAATAATCAGGTTCGGACGTTCTTTTCTCAATTCTTCCACATATTTCAGAAAATCATCCAAGAAGATCATCTTGAAAGCCTGCCTTGCATCGCCTGTTGTTCCGGAAGGAAAATAAACAGAAAGTACACTAACATCGCCAAAATCAGCGCGGAGCATGCGACCTTCATCATCATATTTATCAATTCCCATCCCATATGTTACATGGTCGGGCTTGTTTTTACTCAAAATAGCTACGCCGCTGTAACCCATCTTTTTTGCAGGAAACCAGTAATGCCGGTATCCAAGACGGTCGAAAACCGACATGTCCAGTTGTTCGGGTTGTGCCTTAGTTTCCTGGAGACAAAGTACATCGGGCATTACATCAGCCAGCCATAGGTCAAAACCTTTATTCATGGCGGCACGCAAGCCGTTTACATTGTATGAATATATAGTCCGTAACATGTATTTTGAATGTGAGTGATTTAGGATATTTGATTAAGAGAAAAAATGATCACATATAACCTTGACAAAGGTAACGATATCTTCAAAGTTTTCAAATAAAACGCCTTCTACATAGAAATATGTTCCCTGTAAACAAAAAATAGGCTCAAATGTGTAACTTTTTTAGAAAATATTCGTTTAAGGATTAAAAGATGTTATACCTTTGACCTTGATTTAATCACTCATTAATGTTCTATAACCATGGCGTATCATAAACCAACACCTGAAGAAATAAGAGCTAAGATTGAAAGAAAGAAAAAACAAAGAAAGTACAATCTGCCAGTTATTGGCTATTTTGCTGACCGTACCGTATTGTTTGATTCCATCATGCAGGCATATGAAGCTACGGGTATTCACTATACACTTATTTTTGAGGCTTGTATCGGAAAAATTCACAGGGCAGGCAGTATTGTATGGGAATACCAGAAAGGTAATCACTACATTAAGTACAAAGCCTATTACATTAATGTACAGGACAAATATACCCGTCTATCGACATTTGCTTGATTAAACGTATTTATTGATACTCCAAATAACAAAACTACCCCGCTGTTTACGGCGGGGTAGTTTGTTTATAATGATTGTCGGATATAGGATAAAATTCAGTATGCATTCGACTATCGGTACTGCAATTTTATCCAGGCCAACCATATCCGGTTTTTGCCCTTCTAATTATTTCTATTTTGTTATTAAGTTGTCAATAAAAACTACTGTTGGAGAAATTTTTTCTGCTGCTCCCGGAAGTGACTCATTATCGACCCCGGTATATACTGAAGCGCCGTGTTCCATTTCAGCCAACGGCACATATCCACGGAACGAACCTGTGCGGAATACAATCCGTTCCACATCGTCGACTTTCTCTGCAAATGGTATTTTATCCGCCTTTTTTATTCCATTTAATGTTAGTGCATAGGTCTGGGTATTGCAGTCGATATTCAATTTTACATGATACCATGCTTGTGTAGAAATCGGATAACCATTGCCTTTTATTTTTTCGAGGTCGGTTGCCAGCCAATCCTGGTCAATCCGGAGCCGTAAAACACGTGCACCTCGCTGGGTTTGAATTTCCACCTCGAAAGCATATCCCAAGGCAACCCGATCAACATTGAATTTGAAACTGATTTCTTTGGTTGTCGCTTTTGGAAAAATCCGTTCTGCTTGGGCAAATTCGTAAGGATCTTCATCTTTAAAAACCAGGTATGAATTTCCATTGCTGTTCCCAATTTTAACCGGCGCCCATTTATGAACGTAGAGATTCCATAAATCGAGGTCGCTGATTGTTTTGACATTTTCGAAATCATCGTTCACTTCTTTATCCACAGAACCGGTAATAGGCGTACGGGTTGAAGTAATCCAGATGTCCTCTTTATTCATACTGTAGACATTCCACATTTCATTTCCCGGAGGATTGCCGTTCCCTTCAATGATGCCACGAAAATACTGAGGGCCGGTGTTCTTATGGCTCCCTTGGTAACGTGTCGGGGATACTTCACTGTTGATACAATACATGTACGGAAAAGTATGCCCGTCGTCGCCTACGTTTGCCACCATCGGGTAGCGGTTTCGGCGAGTGGCCGACTGGTTGTGTACAATCGCATAGCGTCCGTCATCGGTTCTTTGGCCCCAGGTTTTAGCACCATCAGTCCAAAGGGTGGTATTTTTCACGATGTCGGTCCAGGTTTTGCCATTGTCTTTACTCATGGCAGAATACTGGTTTTTCCAGATTCCTACGACAACTCCGTCAGGGCGGTGGTAAAAGCTGAATGCTTTACCCGCTCCTGTTTTTGACAGGTCGATGCTATAGAAACCATCGTTAGCCCGGTCTTCTTCCCACCACTGAAGTGTAATGAGTTTGTCGGCCAGCAACGCTTCGCAGGCTGCGAGAAATTCTTTATCCTTGCTTTCCTTGTAAAAAGGAAAATTGGTGTTCATCTCATTCCAGCCTGCATGACGGTTGTAACGAATGAAATATATCGGGCCAAAACTGCCGTCTTTTTTTACCTCGCGGATAACACGTCCGATTCCGGTGCCGGTATTCGGTGAATTACGTGGGGTAGCGCAGTAACTGTAAAAACCCGAAGTAAGCAATTTTCCATTAGGAGCTGTATAAAATCCCATACGCTGGTGCATCACTGATTTAGTGCCTGCTGGTATTTGCCGTGAATCGTCTTGGATTTCAGGAAGCGAATATTCCGGAAAAATAATGACAGGGTCGGACCAACTTATTCCATCTTCGGACGTAGCAAGCACAACACGTGTTGGCGGTTCGTGTTCTCCTACCTGTCCTTGTAAAAACTGGAGGTAAAATTTGTGGTTCCAGTACGCCAGGTAAGGCTGGTGATTATAGGTGAAACCTATGTCCCCTGGGTCAGACGGATGTTCGCGGTTAGCACGGAATACTTGAATATTATGAACACCCACTGCATGAGGAAGTCCGCCATCATAAAACATTTTGTTCGGTTCCAGCTTTCCGGTATAAATAACAGGTTCGTTTTTGGCATCATCAATCGAAGGGGGCATTTTATTTATTTGCGCCGTCAGTGTTAATGCAGTCGCAAATAATAAAGCAATTGACAGCAAAGTGTTTTTCATATGAAAATATTTTAATGGTTTTAAAATTTTGTGGAGTTTTAGATAAATAATATTCATATTGTTTTGGATAAGTCTGCAAGTTCGGTTCATTTTTGATTTGAATAAAATTTATTTTCTAAAAAAATGATATACTACTTGTTATATGTGATATTTCAATGGAAGATCTATGCGCTTTATACATATGCGTTTACGAATATAAATGCATGGATGTTTTAGGTTAATTATTTACTTTTTTTCTGTTTTTTCATCCAGGAATAAATGGTGAGTTCTTCATCGGCCATTTTTTCTTTGGTAAAGAAACTGGCGATGTAAGCGATAATCATTACAACAAAATGACTATAAACACCCAACATGAATTTATGGTGGCCATAATTCCATTTACCCATGTCGAGAATAGGATGAGCATTTTCACCAGATCCCACTTTTGTAGAAGTAAGTACTGCATATGCAGTAAAAACAATACAAAATACAATTCCGATATTTAGGGCTTTGTTGTTAACGCGTTTTGTTAATAGTCCCAGCAGGAAGATACCGGCAATACCTCCCGAAAAGATAGCATATAAAGTAAAGATGATACCCAAAGCGCCTTCACCTCCCATATAAACATAAAAAGTAGCAATAAACAATGCTGCTACCC
Source organism: Bacteroidales bacterium (assembly GCA_031551645.1). Classification (GTDB taxonomy): domain Bacteria; phylum Bacteroidota; class Bacteroidia; order Bacteroidales; family UBA4181; genus JAIRLS01. The sequence goes on from JAVBNI010000122.1 coordinate 38,730, forward strand.
CTGAGATAACAATCGTTATTTTACCAATTTTGAGCTTTGCCGCATCGCTGGCTTCAGGCCTAATTTTTGAATAATAGTCACCTACAATTACAGCTCCTAGGCAGTTGACATCGGAAATCAATGAAGAAACAGCAGCAGCGATCAGTGCCGACAGTACGACGCCAATAACTCCAATGGGTAATTCAGTAATGATGAAATACGGGAATACCTCATCTCCGGTAATTCCTTCCGGAAGCACTGCAACTCCCGAATGATAAAACGAAAATAGTGCTGTCCCTATGAACATAAACAAAGCCCAAACCGGTACACTCAACAATACTCCAATCAGCGAAGCCTTGATAGCAGCCTTATCGGATTTGGCTGTCAGGTAACGCTGAACGATAGTCTGGTCGGTTCCATATTTTTGAATGGCATAAAAGATTCCATTAATAGCCATGACCCAAAACGTAAGTTTCACAAAATTCCAGTCGAACGGGCCAAAACCAATATGGCCATTTTCCTGTGCAATCCGCCACACTTCGGGAGGTCCGCCCTGTACAGAGAAGAGCAAAATACATAGCGAAACTACACCTCCTACTATCAGAATAAAACCCTGGATAACATCAATCCAGATGACCGCTTCAATTCCACCTATCAGGGTAATAATAATAACTATAGCCCCAACTATCCAAATGACGGTCAGGGTATCAACCCCAGTCATTCCAGATAAAGCAAGCGCCAGCAGATAAAAGACCGTACCCATTTTTGAGAAATGCGAAAGTACGAAACCCAGTGATGAGTAGAAGCGGCTAAAATAGCCAAAACGTCGTTCGAAATATTCATAAGCGCTTAAGCCTATGACCCGTCTGTAAATAGGAACAATTACCCAGATAAGAAGCAATAGCACAACCGGAACCATCAAGCCCTGCACCAGCAATATCCAGTTTGACGTAAATCCTTCGCCAGGATAGGCTAAAAAGGTAATGCTACTCACCAAGGTGGCCATAATAGACATCCCGATGGCCCAGGCAGGTATTTTACCTTCTGCCGCAAAAAATTTACTCGTTGATTTTTGTCCTTTTTTTGCGAAATAGGCTCCAACTCCGATCGTCATAACCAACGACATAATGATAATAATATAATCTACTACATGTAAAGCCTTCATACTTTTAGTTTAATTAATTGATAATACTTTTTCGGGCCATTGATAACTACCGGGTTTCAACACAATACTGATATTTTCGTTTTTTTTAACATTCAACCTGATAACCCCCTGATTATATTGATGTATTGGGATTAATGTGGTAAATTCAAGCAAATCCAACACTTCCGAAGCGGTAGCTCCACCTTCTATTAAAAACTCTGTAATTTCAATCTCCTTATAAACAGCCTTAACAACTTTCGCAACTTTCTTTTTAAGGGTTGCAGCTGTTTTTTTATTTTTTAATATAGGTTGGCCGATAGCTATAATTGCTTGTTTATTTGAGTTAAGCAGAGCAATGATTTCGTCCTTCCAAATATTTAAATCTTCTATATTTATTTCATCGTTATAAAAAAGCGTATTACTCATGTAACTAACAGGAAATCCTCTTTCTTTTGCATCCCTGACAAAATCCCAACTGCCATGATAAGCGCTTCCACAAATTATTAGCCTTGTATTCGTCTTATTTTCGGATATTGTTGTATGGTTTATTTTTTTTTCGTATCCCAGATTTCTTAATACTGCTTCAAAAAATCCTGCCGAGCCTACCAGTAAAGTATCGGGATTTCTTAGCGAAGCCCAAGCATCCATGTCAACATTGTTTTTTACCTCCCCTACGACAATGCCTTTTTCATTAACACTTTCGGATGGTACTCTGTAATTTAAATCATTAATTATTTTGTTTTTTGAAAGGATTTCTTTGACAACCGAACTGTCAATACTGTATTCCGGGTCGTTGGCAAAATTTGTTTCGGCAATAAGTTTTCCTTCAATATAATAAATGCCTCCCTTAATAATCCTGTTTAGTTGTGGGTTTGCAGGGATAATAATTGAACTTTTTTTATTTAAAGTTTTCATCATCACCTGTGTTTCTTCAATAATGTGGCCACGTAAAACCGAATCGATTTTTTTAAATATCCAATCTGATTTTTGTTGGTTAATAAAAACAGATACCCGTTTGGTTTCTTCTTTTGCCTCCTTTATTGATTTGGAGCGCATGTTTGTGGCTAAAATCACAAGGTCTGCATCTAATTTGACAGGCCAGGTTGTAAAAATTTCCACACTCAGACCATATTTCAAACCGATGCCACCTATCTCGGCAGCGCCGGTAAAATCATCAGCTACTACAATGATCATTTTACAATTTTCGTTTGCTAATGAGACATTCTTATTGCGTAATGAATAGCATCAATCAAGGCAGCATTGCTTGCAATACCCTTTCCGGCAATATCAAACGCGGTGCCGTGGTCAACCGACGCCCTAATAATAGGCAAGCCGAGCGTAATATTTACTCCGCTAACGCTTTCCATTTTTTTATCCGCCTTATTCCAAGAGAACCCAATCAGTTTGAACGGGATATGTCCTTGGTCATGGTACATTACAACGCAACCATCGTAATTACCCGCAATGGCTTTTGGGAACAAGGTATCGGAAGGAATCGGACCGTCAACATTTAAACCTTGCTCCTTGGCTTTTTCCACCGCTGGCAATATATATTTGATTTCCTCGTCGCCAAATAAACCTTCATCGCCGGCATGTGGATTTAAACCAGCCACACCGATTCTTGGATTTTCAATACCAATATCGCGTAATCCCTTATCCAAAAGCAATATTTTATCCAAGACTTTTTTTACACTCAGCATTTCACAGGCTTTCTTCAACGGGACATGCGTGGTCACATGGATAACTTTCAGCGCATCGGAGGCCAGTAACATGGCATAGTTTTTTGTATTGGTAAAATGCGCATAAATCTCGGTATGACCGGCAAAATGATGACCGGCATCATTAATCGATTTTTTATGAATTGGCCCGGTGACAGTTGCGTCAATTTTCTTGTTCAGAGCCAGTTCAATTACTTTTTTTATCGATTGGAATGCTGCTTCTCCTGCAACAGGAGAAATGGTTCCATAAATGACATCCTCAGCACCTTTTACATCTATTTCGAAAACATTTATATTTTCAGGAGAAAACCTGCAATCTTCCACTTTATCCACCACAACAAGGGATTTATCGGGTGTAAATTTTTCAATTTCCCTTTGAATCACTTTTGAGACTCCTACAATTACCGGATTACATTTTTCAAGTATTTCAGGAAGTATTACCGTGCGTACCGCAATTTCAGGCCCAACACCTGCCGGGTCGCCCATGGTAATACCTATAACTGGTTTTGTATGATGCATTTTCAATTATCAGAATTTAGTATAAACAGAATTTTTATTAATGATTATCAATAATCTACATGCGTGAATCTCCTAAATGACACCTATAACCATATCTCGCCATTTTGCATATGTAAAAATTTGTTTTTCAGAAATATAAATCACATCAGTGTAATGTCTATTTATTATCAATTTTCAATGCTTTTAAGGCAATTTGGATATCCCGAACCTGGCTTTCCGATAGTTCAAAACACGGGGCAAGCGCATTTGCCTCGCAAAGTCCAAGGCATTCCAAAATCACTTTCAGTCCGGGAAGCGATTCACTTAATAGCTTATCTTTCTGATAAATTTCTGTAATTTTATCGGTTAATTGCTGTATTTCACCCGCTTTCTGATAATCGCCTTTCTGTATGGCCTGATATAGTCTGTAATAAAGCTGGGGAAAGGCATTTCCGGTGCTTGGCACAATACCATCGCCCCCGTTTTTCAGGAATTCAAGAGATTGTGCAGCCCAACCTAATTGATATGAGAAGCTTTGGTCATTGCTGAACTTTTTCAACAGGGTAAGCATTCTTTCTTCGTTACGTTCAGAGTCTTTTAATCCCACAATATTCGGATGCCGGCTCAATTTATCGATAACAGATATTGGAATTGACATGTGGGTTGTAGCTGAAATATTGTACAGTATTAATGGACCATTTATTCGATCAGCCAACTCAATAAAATACCTTCGGATGGAATCATCTGATATTTTATAATAGCAGGGAAGATGTGCAACAACTACATCAACGCCCTCATCAAAAAACAATTTTGCCATTTCGACTGAGTCTTCCAGGCACATGGATGCAATTCCGGCATATAATATCCCGCGGCCCTTGTTGACCTCGATAGCTTTTTTCAAATAATCCATCTTCATTTTTAAAGAAATTGAGAGCGCTTCGCCGGTAGTTCCTAAAATAAACGGATGACAATTATTGGACGCAACGTGCTCAATGAGATTCCCAACCCCTTTTAAATCGACCTCTCCTCTATTGGTAAATGGTGTAACCATTGGAACAACTACACCAGAATACTTTTTATTTTTCATTATTTTATTTTTTAATATGCATTTTCATAAATGTTGATTGCATCTTCAAGATGCACTTCGCGTGGGTTGTTTTTTAATAAACGCTGAACGGTAATGGCGGCTTTTGCCATTTCCGGAATCGCTTCTTTTGGAATATTTATCGCAGATAGTCCTGATGGAATTCCCAATTCAGCCATCCATGTTTTTATCATTTCGATAAATTTCAGAGATGCTTTTTTATCGTCCTGTTCATTGATCCCCAATGCTCTGGCAACATTTGCATACCGTACGAATGAAACCTGATTGTTAAACTCCACTACTGCCGGAAGCAGCAAGGCATTTGACAGACCGTGGGCAATATGAAATTCGCTTCCCAAGGGATAGGACAAAGCATGAATAGCTGTTGTATTTACCGGTCCGAGGCACATACCGCCGTACATACTTCCAAGGGCAACAGCCGATCTGGCTGCAATATTTTCACCGTCGTCAACAGCCGTTTTCAGATTTTCGTAAATAAATTTCATTCCATCCACGGCAAAGGTATCTACCAGTGGGTGAGAAAACTTGTTAACGTAACTTTCCAGACAATGCGTAAAAGCATCGATACCCGTAGCAGCCGTTACTTTTGGCGGCACCGACAAGGTTAATTTCGGGTCGATACAGGTTAAATCGGGTACCAGGTAAGGGTTGATAATCCCCTTTTTAAGATTTTCCTTTTCGTCGAGGAGGATAGCATTGGGCGACATCTCGCTCCCGGTACCTGAAGTTGTCGGTACACAAATTAATTTTACCGAACGTGATTTGAGCAAATTGGTGCCAAAAATATCCACGACCTTTTGCTCGTTCCCGACCAACGCTGCGATTAATTTTGCTACGTCAAGTACACTACCTCCGCCGATTCCTATTACTAAATCGGGTTTAAATTCTTCAGCGCTTTCAAGCACCCGATTAAAGTCGGTTACAGTAGGTTCTTGTCGTATCGATAAATCTTCGTATAGTTGAATGCCGGCTTCTTTTATTTCTGCCATTACCGGCTCAATTGTACTTCTTAATTCTTTAATTGTTAATATAAAACATCTTGTTGTTCCCAATTTCTGAATATCCCGGAAAATGTTTTCAAAACTTCCTACGCCAAATATTAATTCTTTGGGTGAATATATTTTTACCTGATTCATCTTTAATTTATAAAATGGCACTATGAAAATATATGATTAACTAGTAATATGCGCATTGCAATTCTTAACTCTTAATTCTTAATTCTTAATTTTTTACTTAACATAAGTTGCTTTGTTTAGCTCCACATGATTGTCTGATTATCAATTGGGTTTTTAGGATTAATTTAGCAATAGCCCCATCCGGTTTTTGAATCCTTTGGAGCAATAATTCTGCTGCTCGCTGCCCAATTTCAAATCCGGATTGCCGCACTGCTGTTAGAGGTGGATTTAGAGCGTAAGACCAAGGCATATCATCAAAACCTATTAACGCAACATCATCAGGAATTTTTAGTCCGCTTTTATGTATGGTTTCCAAAGCGCCCAAAGTGATCAGGTTATTACCGGTAAATATTGCTGTTGGAGGATCCGGTGATTTCAAAAGATATTCTGTCAATTTAACTCCACTTTTTTGGGTGGAATCTTTGCTCACAATATAGTCATCGACAACAGGAATATTGTGACATTCAAGTGCATTCTTATACCCCTGAATCCTTTGATTGGTAGTAGGAATATTTTTTGAACCGGCAATTATGGCAATTTTTCTATGTCCAAGTTTGATCAAATGATTAACCGCCTCAAATGCACCTTTTTCATTATCCATCAATACGACGTCGGTCGAATCATCATTCATTCCCCTATCCACACAAACCACCCGGCTTCCTGTCTTGATCAATTCTTTTACTTTTTTATCAGTCCCGCTTGCAGGCGCAACAATAAAACCGACAACCGATTCTGACTGAAAAATATCAAGATAAAGTTGTTCCTTCTTTTCATCCTGTGAAAAATTTCCAATCACAACCGCATACCCTTCTTTCCATACAAGTTCTTCAACTCCCTGAATAACGTCTACATAAAAAGGATTTTGAATATCAGGTAATATTAAACCGATCAACCGGCTTTTATTGTTTTGATTCCTTAACCTCTGTGCAACTGTACTTGGTTTATAGTTCAATTCTTTTATAACGCTATTTACACGATATTCCGTAGTAGTATCTACCTTCCCTGTTTTGTTAATCACCCTGGAAACAGTGGCAATTGAAACCTCAGCTTTCTTTGCTACATCTTTTAAGTTAGCCATTACCTTTCAGTTTATGAAAACGATTACACTTGTAATTATTTTATAATAAATAAATTAATTTAATTATAAACAATAATTAATGATAACGTTTGCATTGCAAATGTAGAAATAAATTTTACAGGTCAAAAAATAAAAATCTATTAAGCCTAAAAATGTTAGAGGTTATACCGATTTGTCTTGTCCTGAAAAAACAAAAGGCGGAAAAACTCCGCCTTCATACTTCATCTTAATGTGTTACAACGATATATTTAATACCACCACCAATGTATGCACTGAACTTGATCCCGAGATAGTTGCATGATTTGTCCATGTGGTCTTTCCCGGTAAAATTGTATTCGACGGCAAGGCGACAATGGGCCACATCAAATCCGGCGCGAAGCATGAGACCGAAATTGTTTTTGCTTCCGGCGTTAATATTAGTCGTGATATCCGAATTATACAAAATTGCAGCGCCAGCCAGCGTATACAGGCCAACACCCAACCCGGCAAACGGTCTGAATTTGTCGGTTGTGAAATGATAGTCACCAGTGACTAAATACGAACCGGTAAATTTTGCTTCGGTTTCACCACTATCGATCGTATGACCTTGGGCATCAGCTGTCCACCTAACCCTTGCCATACCAGCCCATTCGGCACGAAAACCTGCCATAATATTGGGAGCAAAGGCGTATTTGGGTTCAATAGAAAATAACACACCGCCTCCTCCTTTGGGCATGGCATAACCAAGGCCGACATCAACACGAAAAGGTTTGAATTCCTCAGATTTAGCTACAAATGCAACACAAATCAAAATAACACTAAATAGCACTTTTTTCATTAGTCAAAAAAATTAAAGATTAAACATATTTATGATACGGATAACCTTTTCAGAAGGTTACAAAAAAATAGTATAATAATCATAAATAATTGCACAAAAGTAAAAAGATAATATTATTTAATAAATACAATATGATCTTTTATTGAGCCCTAGCAATATTTTTTATTATAATTACTTACGTGTTTATATATTTATCCATATTTATTTATTTTTACTCCCAAAACGAAAACTGCTACTTCATCATTTTGACGATCCACAAACATGAACGAGCTATACATATTCATTTCTTTCCACGGATATCAAAAACACATCTAAACCCATATATTTTTATCGACTTTTCCCGTTTTTCTTTACCTTTGTGTTTTAACAATTGGAATAATGAGTTGTATTTCACTTGCATGTGTAAAATCTTTGAGAGACAATTGTTTATTGCAACAAGCTTTTTAATCACTACCGATTCTTTCATCACAAACTGTGTACATAAATGGTCAATCGCGTTTTAATTATCTTGATATCTTCTTTTTTGTTTGTGTCCTGTTCCCATTATTCAAAAAATGTGGAGCGTGCGCTGCGACTTGCGGGTGATAATCGCGTCGAATTGGAAAAAGTGTTGGAATATTACAGCAAACGGCCGGAAGACAGCCTGAAATTCCGGGCAGCCGAATTTTTGATTGCCAATATGCCCGGAAAATATTCGGAAGATGATCACGATATGGCTGATTATATATCCCTATTCAAGGACTGGCGGAAAATATTCAAACAAGGAGTGACCGACAAACCCAAGGCATTCGATTCGCTTGTAAATGTCAGAAAATTGGGCTCTGCTTTCAAAATCAAGGATGATGTCAGGCATATAACCAGCGATTTCCTGATTAACAATATTGAGCGGTCCTTTGAAGTGGTATCGGAACAACCATGGGGAAAAGACATGTCCTTTGATGTTTTTTGCGAATACATATTACCCTACCGTGTGGGTACAGAACCACTGGAAAGGTGGCGTGACAGGGTACTGGAAGATTATGCGGATATATACGATTCGTTGCGGAATAGCCGAAACTCCGATATTTTAACAGCTTGCATAAAAGTGTTTGATAGAGTTGGCAAGACATGGGATTTTGATGGGCCCCTGTCTACATTACCCCATATGAGTTACAGTATGGTTGCCGAATACAGGGGAGGTACTTGTTATGAAAAAGTAGTTTGGGGCACCTTTATCATGCGGGCGCTGGGTATTCCGGTTTCGATAGATTATACCCCGCAATGGCCGTTCCGCAATAAGGGGCATGAATGGAATTCAGTCAGGACAAATAACGGCAGGCACTATCATGTCATTATTGCCGACTCCAAACCATGTAATGTGTTGGAAACGTTTGAGTATACCGTTGCTAAAGTGTGCCGGAAAACATTCCGGATTCAACCCGGGTCATTGGCTTTGGTGGCCGGCCAGAAAGAAGGTATTCCTCCGTCGTTTTACGACCCCTGTTTTATCGATATTTCGGAAGAGGTATTCGGCGGTTACGATGTGTCGCTGCCGCTCCGTCCACCGGGCTCAGAAACAAGTTATGCTTACCTGGCAGTGTTCGACAACCAGAAATGGGTTCCCATTCATTGGGGAAAACGATCCGATCCGACCGTCTTTACCCATATGGGTAAAGACGTGGTATATCTTCCGGTGTATTATTATGGAGGAGACATCAAAGCGGCAAATTCACCGTTCCATTTGACACCCGAAGGCGACATCAACTGGCTGCATGCCGATACCACACAACTACAATCCCTAATCTTGTGGCGCAAATATCGAATGCTGATGCGATTCACCCAACAAATGAAAGGAGGCCGGTTTCAGGCTGCCAACCGTGCCGATTTTTCCGATGCAGTTACTCTATACACTATTCCTGACCATCCTGCTTTGTATTTTCAGGAAGTTCGCTTGAACAATTCTCATCCTTATAGGTATTACAGGTATTTCGGTCCCGATGGTGCGGCATGTAACATTGCCGAGTTGGAATTTTACGGGGATGATAAGGGAACGGATCGTCTGACCGGCCATATCATAGGAACACCTGGTTCCTGGAATGATGATCCGAGCCGGACCATGGATAAAGCTTTCGATGACGACGGACTTAGCTTTTATGATGCCCGTGAAGACGATGGCGCTTGGGTAGGAATGGATTTCGACCAGCCGAAAATAGTCAGGAAAATACGATACTTGCCACGAAACGACGACAATCATATTTCACCGGGTCAGACTTATGAACTATTCTATTGGGGCAACGACGGCTGGGTTTCTTTAGGCCAGCAAGTTGCAAAAGATTATATGCTTTATTACCATAATGCACCGACGAATGCTTTATTTCTGCTACGCAACCTTACCAAGGGCAAGGAGGAACGTATTTTTACCTACGAAGATGGTAAGCAGGTGTGGTGGTAGATCTAAGTAACTGACAATTCATAATTGACGATTGACAATTAACCGCGTTGAATTCGCAAACTCGGTTAACGCAAAGCGCAGATAATCAAAATAAATCGTAACGTTAATACATCGATTATTTACACGAGAGTACTTCGCCTGTCAACTTTTTTAGGATGTGACTCGTGACAATAATTGTCCATTTTCAACTTTCAACTTTCAGTTGTTTGTCATTCCATCCAACTTTTCGAAAATACTTTTGCGCAATTCGATGGCTTTGAATAGATCAGGATTTTGTTTGCGTTTTCCATTCCAGAAACGGAAACGGGCGTCGAGTTTCTTTATAGACAGGTAAAATTCGAAATCAAATAATCCGAGAGGGATCAATAACCCGATCATAACCAGCTTTCCCCAGATGCAAGGAATGAAAACGACAAACAGGACGATCATTACCAAATAGTAAATGGGGAAAAAAACCATGCTGAGTACATATTGTACCGAACTGATAAATTGTGGGTCTTTTACCGCACGGGATCCCAAATCGCACAGTTTGTAGGGCAAGTAATTAAACAGCATACCCAAAATCCAGAAAGGGATGCCAAAAAATGACAATAAGGCGCGTAAAAATATCCCGGCAAACGAATAGGGTTGACGTTCAACTACCCAGTCGCGAATATTATGTTTTTCTAAAATTGCGACATATTCCTTTATTTGAAGGCATAAGCCAGCCATCGCAACATGATCTTTTTCTGCAAAATCTTGCATGGCAGCAATTGTCTTTTGTCGGGCATGCAAGCGGTCGATCGCTTTGCGGAAATTTAATCCCAACTGTTGAACCGCTTGTTTTTCATAGAAAACGCTGATCCGTTCGATTTCATTGTAGAATTCCTCATTCTCAATATCGATCATCCCTTCCTTCATCTTCTCCGATAGGATGTCTTGCAACAGCCTGAATGCCTTTGCCGGATTTTCGACATACAAATCATAATAATCCGACATTTCGATGGCCTTACCATAATTGATAGTGATGTCGCTACGATATTTTCGTGTATCGGTATAATCAAGACCAACAGGAATGATCTTGATTCCGGGACGATTGCCATATTTTTCCTGCGCCAGCATAGCCAGACGAAAAACGCCTTTTTGCAGAACCCTGAGATGTTTGGTTTCGTTATGGGTTCCTTCCGGCATTATTCCGACAGCGCGGTTATGATGGAGGGCTTGCAGTAACATGTCGAAAGTCTCCTGATTATTATCCGAAGTGTTGACCCCGTCGCGTTTGCGATAAATAGGCAAAATTCGTAAAAAATGTAATATTTTAATGATGAGTGGTTTCTGAAAGATATCCGCACGCGCCACAAAAACAGGTTGGCTATTTTTGGTGCACAGGATACACATTGCATCCATCAATGCATTTTGATGGTTCGGAGTGAATATAATCGGACCTTTATCAGGTACTTCCTTTGCCCCAATAACATTAATATTTCGATAAAAAAATGTAATTGCAGGGATAACAAAAAATGTCCGTACAAAGGCATAGCCCAGCGAATAATTACCCATTTTTTCTTCTAAAGTCTTGGCCATTTTGTGTCTATGATATGGTTGATATTGATATTTTTTTAAAAAATATTTGAATACAAGCAAAATGAGATAAGCATGCAAAATTACAAAAAACTGAAAACGTGACATAAATTACATGAACTGATCTCATATCAAGAACATGTTTGTTATACAATGTATTAGAATATCTACAACAAAATTTTGTTTGTTTTTTATATACAACATTTTGATAAATAGTTTGTTATAATTACTACAGAATCGTAGGGTTTGGATATGAACCTTTTAGTAAATTGGAGATATTTTTTGATGTATTTTATACCATTTCTGTAAAAAAATCGTTATATTTGTAGAGTTCGTTTCAAACGCTTAACTTTTTAAATTGTGTAATCATGGCAAGTAAAAGAGAGTTAAAGAAAAACATCAACATACTTACAGGCGAATTATTAAATGAGTGTTTCGCTTTTAGCTATTTCCATCCAGATACCAACCCCAAACGCGTTACTGAAACCATGTGGGCATTGGCGCATACGCGAAATGAATTAATCTCCAGGATTAATCTGAGCGTCCCCAAAATAGAGAACGACAAACAATCTCGACGAAAATTCTACCAGACATTGAGGACCGACATGTCCAATATGCCTCGTTTGATGGATCATTTTGTTAAATAGTGTTTGAATTCAAATATCCATAACGGATAAATATTGATGATGGTTCGTTTGATGGTTCATGGCAAGTTTTAAAAACTTGTCAAGGAGGGTATTTGTTTTTACCCAATGTCTGCCGATATTGACATTGATCTGTGAAATCTGTGTTTGTGAAGTTGGGTATTGGATATTTAAATTAATTTTGTGAGTCAGAAATGTAAGGAAAAATAATATTAAATATCATAAGTTTATATGAAGACCGCAGAGATACAGACAGAAAAAGGTGTGATGAAGGTTGAATTTTTCGAAGAAGACGCTCCTAATACGGTGGCCAATTTTGTAAAATTAGCCAGTTCGGGGTTCTATGATGGTTTAACTTTTCACCGGGTGATTCCCAACTTTGTAATTCAGGGAGGATGTCCCAAAGGCGATGGTACCGGCGGACCTGGATATGCTATCAAATGCGAGACAAGTGGAAACAATCAATATCACGACAGAGGCGTTCTTTCGATGGCTCATGCCGGTAGAGATACAGGTGGATCGCAGTTTTTCATTTGCCATAACCGTGCGAATACCCAGCACCTCGACCGTCAGCATACTGTCTTCGGGAAAGTGGTTGAAGGTCTGGAAGTAATCGATGCCATCCGTCCCGGCGACAAAATATTGAAGATTGTAATTAATTCGTAAGGGAAAATACGGAAACTGTATTTGTTCTCGACTGATTTTAAGTAGTTGACAATTAAGTACCTGCCTGAATTGGAATGAATTCGGGCAGGCAGGTAAAGTACATTAAATCAATATTGTGTGTCAAAACAAGTACTTATCAAATCCTGACCAATACAGTTGATGGTGGGGTAGGGTAGGTTCCAATCCGACCAATCCATGTTTTCAGAGCTTCCTGATTTTGCATTATTCTTGTAACGATAAAATGTAAACAGAAAGGTTGGAAAAATCTTAGACAAAATTATAGTTTAACGAGCAGAGATTTTTTTAGTTATGATCATCTTAAAATTGATTAGCAAATTGTCTTTTCAAGCCAAAAGCAGGCTCATGATTGTGTTTTTATGTTTGGGTATTCTTTTACCAGCATCAGCACAAAAAAGTGTTTCATTTCGCGATCGTTTGTTTTTTGGCGGCGGATTTGGTCTGACTGTGGGAACATATACCGATATCGAAATATCACCTATTGTCGGTTATTACATCACACCGCGATGGGCGGCGGGTATAGGCCTCACTTATGAGTATTACAACAATAAATATCATTGGCCTACAAAGACTGGTTGGGAACGGTATGAAACCAACATCTGGGGTGGTCGGATCTTTACCAATTATGTCATTGTCAATAATGTGAATGATTGGATACCACTGGGACTCAATTTCAGGATTTTTGCACATGTGGAATATGAGGCGTTAAGCTATGAGAAAGGTTTTTTCTATTATGATGAACCTGGCCGCGAATTACAAAACAGTTTCTTAGTGGGTGGTGGGTTACGTTTCCCGATGGGTACGCGCTCAAGCATGAATCTGACCATTCTTTGGAACCTGAATACCAACCTATACGATTACTATGGCAATGGTCCGGTTATCCGTATCGGCTTTAATTTTTAACCCGGATATGCCAAGTATTTCTATAACAAACGTGGATTAACAGAATACAAAGAGGAGGCTATAACGGCTTCCTCTTTGTATTTCTGAGACAGAGATGTGTCAAAGTATAAAATTATACCCGATGGAAATTCCTACTGGTATTAATTCGTTTTTCATCGTGATTCGCGGATCAGCTTTTGCCTTGTCGTAGTTATCTGTGAACTTGCTCGACCGGAATGGTACAAATAAGCCGACACTCATCTTGTCACCTTTACCTCCAACCATAATATCTAAATTCATTCCCAAGGTGACTCCATACGATGTCATATTATAATCTGATAATCCCTCCACCTTCAATACAGCATTATAGCCATAAAACAATATTACATTGGGCGAAACCTTCTTGTCTGGTAGTATTTTGTAGGTTGCACCTACATTCCAACCAACCGACAAGAGATTATAGCCTAATCCGCCAAATAATCCAAAATGCTTTACAGGTAAATACTCGAGTTTTCCCCCGATTCCTCCGTAATCAAATCCAAAACCCAAACCCAGATAAGTTTTTTGTTCTCCCGATTGTGCCAAAAGCACATTACTTGTTAATAGAAAAATGACCAAAACGCCTGCAATTTTTTGTAACGATCTCATAAATATCAAATTAAAATTAAAAAAAAAAGTTTTATCTCTCTTTCAAAGATAGAGTTTGTTTTCAACAATTTTATATGATAATGAAATTTTTGTTGAGAATTATGCTCATGAAGTGAATTAGTTGGTCTTGTTAATTAAGCGACACGTAATCTATATGTTATGTGTAATAATCCACAGATTTAACCTGTCAACGATGAATTGAATGAAAAGGCAGTCTTTACAAATGTATCATCTGCCAAGATGAACCGTGATGTGAGAAGACATAAATGATTTTTCATCAGGCCAACGGCTTCGAGTGTATGGTAATTCCTTTTTGAAGTAGCAAATTGTTAGGGTAGAGCATTTGTTCGCCGTTAAATGATTTCAAGCAAATGTGAAATGCCTTGATATCGACTATTTCTGCAACAATGGGAAAATCCTTGTCGTGTATTTCGATTTTATCGCCGATTTTTATTTGCATGGTGAAGAATATGATTATTCCCGAGGTAACGTTACTCAATATAGACCATTGAGCAAACATGGCTACGCCTATAATAGCAAAAATGGAAGAGAGTGTTACCAGTATATTTTGGGGATCGACTCCCCAGATAATGATCAGTATAACGATGACAGTCAAGTTAATAAGAACGTTTATATATTTCAATATCATTTTTGTCCTGTGCTTGTTGAACGAGTTAATTTCTGCATATTTCCAGGTTATTTTCCTGAGAATCACTCGTGTTACCGGAAAAAATAGCAGTAAGAGAAGAGTGCTGACAATCTGAGCAATATACGTCGTCATATGAAATATTTAAAACAAACGAATTATTAGAAACTATTGGACAAAAGTAGATGAATTATGATGATTTTTCTAACGAAGTAACATATTTGTATATAAGTATGTGTCAGAAATTAATTTAGGTTAAAATTTGAGAATTTGATGAACAGATTTGTACCCAGATTGGCTAAACACCTGTTGGTTGCATAAAAAAGCGAATCCTTCTCCAAGTAATCCTCCGGATCAAGCCACTCTTT